>DAGF01000100.1 GCA_002495645.1 Euryarchaeota archaeon UBA549 | reverse complement strand
TGAAGGCGCTCTTCCATGGCCAAATCACCGGGGTAAGCGCCTTGGTCGTCGGGATGAATCGTGTTGAGGTAGGGCGTTTCGACGACTTCAATGTCAACGCCAGCATCACGGGCTGATTCCACGGTCGCATGGAGAAGGCGGCGCGCTTCCCCTTCGCCCCACTGTTCGGCAACAGCACGGATGGAATCCCGCCACTCTTGGGTGGTAACGGGGTCCGGGTCGGGTTGAGTCGACCGTCGAGCGAACCCCATGATGTGCCCCCCTGTTGGTGAGGGGTCTATGGTGAGGGTTTTCAATCCCTCGCCAAGGCCAAGCACGATTCTCACGCCTGAACATCTTCCGGCGAGCGTTCAAGGCACCGTGCATCGTTCTCCTCATGGATTTGTTGAGCAAGCCATAAGAACCGACTTTCCGAGCCGCAGGACATGTCCGTTGAGGCTATGGTACAGAAGATGATTGACGATTTGACCGCCGCCCTTGTCGATGCTGCAAAGCACGACAAAGGCAACAGCGCCGCTGGCACCCGTGTGCGAAAGGCCATGCAAGCAGCCAAGGCTGCTGCCCAAGACGTGCGCAAGCAGGTCCAAGCCGACAAGAACGCTTGATTCCAAGCCCTGTTCAACAACACCGAATTCGTCCGGTTGGACGCATAGGTTGAATTGACTCGCAGGAAAGCCCGGCATATGCAACCGCTGACCGGCGTTCGCGTGCTTGACCTATCCAGAATCCTCGCTGGCCCTCATGCGGCCCAGACACTCGGAGACCTCGGTGCTGAGGTGCTGAAACTCGAGGCCCCGTGGGGTGATGACACCCGTTCGTGGGGTCCGCCCTTCCAAGCCGGTTTTGACGGCGAAGACGTGGCCTCGTACTTCCTGTCGTGCAACCGTGGCAAGCGTATTGAGACGGTCAACATCAAGCAGGAACAGGAACGCATACGCGCCCTGGTGGCCTACGCTGACGTGGTTCTGGAGAATTTCAAACCCGGAACATTTGACGCCATCGTTGGCGAAGTTCCCGAGGACACCATCGTCTGCAGCATTTCCGGCTATGGTCAGCACGGTCCTCGACGAGACGAAGTTGCGTTTGACCTGACCATGCAGGCGCGCAGCGGCATCATGTCCATCACCGGGGACGCTGAAGGCGGTCCGGCCAAGGTCGGCGTGGCGTGGATTGACGTCATGACCGGCATGAACGCCGTCAGTTCCATCCTCGCCGCCCTCTATCACCGGGAGAAGACCGGAAAGGGTGCACGCATTGACATCTCGCTGTGGGACACAGCGTTGGCTGCGCTGGTGAACCAAGGGCACAACGCCCTCGCCGGCATCACGCCCGGGCGGATGGGAAGTGCGCACCCGAACCTCGTGCCCTACAAGGCGTTCGAGGCCAAGGACGGTTGGTTCGCCATCGGTGTGGGCACCGAGAACCAGTGGCACAAGCTCGTGGCGGCGTTGGAACTGGATGTGCCAGACCACTGGAAAGACAACAGCGCCCGCATCGCCGAGAGAAATCAAGTCGAAGCCGCCGTCCAGCAAGCGGTGGCGAATCTTGATCGCAGCACCCTTGAGGGCCTCCTTGCTGGCATTCCAAACGCACCGGTAAACACCGTGAACGAAGCGTTGGCGGACGTGCAGACCGAAGCGCGCGGTGGCCTTGTGAAACACGAAGGCGTGATGACCTTGGCCAGTCCGCTGCGCTTCATTCAACCATCGAACGAGAACAGCGAAGTTTGACCGCCTTCACGAAGGTAGCCACCCTCCTTGAGTTTGTCAAAGGCCTGGTCCATGCGGCGTTGGCTGAACTGGCGCTCTTCTTGGAGGAATTGAACAAGCCCACTACGGTCAACTTGACCTTGCTGAAGGTCGCCCTCCTCAACGTCCACGGCAGGATGGTTGAGGAAGATTTGACGAATCTCCGCCAGCCGCTCGGGAACTTCGCGGTCCTTCTCTTCACAGACTGCCTCCAACGTGCCGTGCTTTTTGATGAGTTTGAGGCCGGTCTTCGGTCCAATGCCCTTGATGCCGGGGTGGTAGTCGGTGCCGATCATGATGGCCAAATCCACCAGTTGTTCACGGCTCAAGCCGTTGGTTTGGAGCAGTTCGCCGAGGTCGATGGATTGGGCGTGGACCACGCGCCCGTAGCGCTTGGTGCCGTCGTCCATGAGGTTGCGAACAAGCACGGGTGAACCGTAGAGCAGGGCGTCCCAGTCTTGGGTGGCGACCACATCGAGTTGGCCTTTGGCGGCCATCACGGCGGCTTGGGCTTCGCCTTCGGCGGCGGCGGTGACCCACGGGACACCCATGAGGTCGAGGAGGCGTTGTGTCTCTTCCACCATTTGCGGGGAATAATGCATGATGCGTGCCGCCATCTTCTGAGCAAGGGCAAAATCACCGGCGGCCAAGGCCTCTTTGTGAACGGCTTCGGCCTCTTCTCGGCGTGCTCGGCGAGCGGCCATCTCGTCGGCTTTGAGTTCTGGCGATTCCCCGTCGAAGATGTAGACGGGTTTGATGCCCATGCTCAACAAGGTCGCGGTGCGATGAAGAAAACCCATCAGGTGAGACACAGGATTGCCGTTGGCGTCTCGAAGTGGCATGCCATCGCCCTGTGGTGAGCGGTCCCGCATGGTGGTCAAAAATTGGAACGCCGTCAAGAAAGCGTCAATGCCGACCCGCTTGCCTGCCAACGCCTTCAAACTGGTCTGCTGAGCAGGTGCGATGTCCTTGAGGTTGCAGCCCATGGGAGGAACTGAAGGTCACCGTATGTAGCCGTTCGCCTGCGATTCCATCAAGAAGGCAGAGCCACAGGATGGGGTATGGGCGACATGTTGGCGTGCTTGCGCGGCTGGCACCCGGGACTCGCGCTCGCAGAGCTGGCCGCGCTGCTTCCAGATGCTGCTCTTCACGAGGAAACTTCTGAGCGATGGATTCGGGTTACAGGTGGCGAGGAAAAAAGGCAACACGAAGCGTTGACCGTCGCCAGTGGACTGCAGTGTTTCCTCGTCGATGGGTATGTGGCCTCCACAAAAGAGAACACGACTGAAGGGTGGTTGACCGAAATGCAGGCCTACCTTCACGACCATCCCGTTTCGGGTTCGGTTGCCGTCCGGGCTTGGAAGCAGGGCAGTAAATTGCCTGGTTGGAGTTTGTCCAGCCTCTCCGGTCGCCTCGGGGGTTTGCTTCACGACATGGGCTGCGCCATTGACCTCGAATCTCCAGACCATGTTCTTGCGCTCATTTCCGACGGTCCAACGAAATCGCTGGCCTGTGGCTGGATGGTGGGCGACGGGCAAGCGGCCTTTTCCAACGGTGAGCGACGGGCTGGTGAGCGGCCGTTCTTCAAACCGGTCAGCCTTGACCCCATGTTGGCTCGACTTGCTGTCAACTTAGCCGCAGGACCGCTTGACCGTGGGCCCGTGGTCGACCCCATGACGGGAACGGGCGGCTTCCTCATCGAAGCCTCGCTCAGTGGACGGAACTCGGTTGGCATCGACATTCATTCCGAGATGGTTCAGGGCGCACAAGCCAATCTTGCGTGGGCGCATGACGGTGAGGCGCCAACCCACGCCCGCGTGGGGCGAGGCGATGCGACACGGCTCGCTGACTCGCTTCCGGGGAACTGGCACGGCGCCGTGGCGGGGTTTGTGCTCGACCCCCCCTACGGGCGGAATTCACATGGCAGCATGGCCGCCGACCACCTGCTTGAATCCTGCTTGCAAAGCGCTCGGGGCATCGCTCATCCCGATGGGGGATTTGTGCTCATTCTGCCCATTCATCCTCTGAAGGAACACACGACTTCGTCCCTCCCGCTCGACCACAGCTTCGCCCTGCTCAACGGTGAATGGTCAGCGGTATGCTCGATGATTGAACGGTGCGGCTGGACCCCTCAATCAGCCCACGTGGAACGAGTCCATCGAAGCCTCAGTCGGCTGATCCTTCACGCACGATGCGCTCCTCAAGATTGAGCAACACCGTGTCGATACCTTCGGGCGGAGGTGGAAATTGAGCGCGATGCGGGCAGCCTTCGTCCAGCACGGCCTGGTCTTTTGGATTGAGGACGTAGGGGTAGGTTTGGCAGCCTTTGGGTCGTATTTCGTACACCGAACACAAACCCTCCGCGTCGAGGTCGGCAGAATCGGTTAACAGAAAGACGCAGGCCCGGGTCTCGGCGTTGTTGAGCAAAGTCAGGACACCGTCGTTTTGCACGGAAAAGTCGCTTTGGGACATGCCCGTGCGCCGCGCCAATCGGGCCGCTTCGGCCTTGGTGATGGGCATCGTGGTCTCCCTGCAACACGCCGAACAACCGCTCGGAATGCACGGGAGTGAGCGCGCCATGAGCAAGCCAAGGCACCCGCCTTCTTCAAGAAGGGGGGGCCTCTCGCGAGGTTGTCGGGCGATTAGGGTAGTCTGGATATCCTTCCGGCCTTCGGAGCCGGAGACGGGGGTTCGAATCCTCCATCGCCCGCCA
>DAGF01000116.1 GCA_002495645.1 Euryarchaeota archaeon UBA549 | reverse complement strand
AATCGGTGAAAGCGCTTCCTCCTCCTCGGCTGGAGCCTCTTCCATGGGTGCGGTCGTGCACCCGGCCATCAACAGGAGGAGCACGAAGACGGACACGAGCTTTGCTGCACGAAGCATGAATTAACCTCCGCTGGTTTGTATTTCAACGCGTGTTCTCACCAAGCGAAGTTGAGCACCCAGTAGATGGCGTCCCACCACGTGCATTGAATCGAGAGCATGAACGAACCGGTCAGGACGATGTTCGCACCGGAAAGTCGCTCCCGAGCAGGCCAGACGAGCACCCCAAAACCAACGGCGGCCAAGCCGGCGGTCCAAAGCACGGCGACGATGGCCACGGCCACGAGCATGCTCGGCCCTTCGATGTAAATTCGAGTTAAATCAATCCAAACGAGAGATGTCAGCAGAAAAGCCGCATACAAAGTAAACAACCGCTGAACACCTTTTCCATCGTTTTCTTTCCACGGCCAATGGAGGGAAGCGACCTCTTCTTCAGTCCACGCCAAAAAGAAACGATGCATCATCAGCAGGTAGCCTGCAGCAGCCACAAACATCCACGGGACGATGAACGACTGCATGCCTTCGGGTACATTGCCCCAATACACCGACGGGTCGTCAAAAGCCCCGACACCTCGCCAGTAGGACAGTAAGATGAGCGGGCCAACGATGTTGGCAAACCAAAAGACGGTTTTACGCATCATTCGCTCTCACCTTGAGCCTTGGCTGCCGTTCGTTTGAGGAACGGGCTGTAGAGAGCGGGCAGGATGAGCAAACTCGAGAGCAAGGCCAGGGTGATGGCCACCACGAAGGCCTGACCGAACAGGCGCAGCGGCAACAAGGCCGAGAGGTTGAGCACGGCAAAGCCACCGGCGGTGGTCAAGGCTGCACCCGCCATGGCTCGCCCCGTGGTAGCCGTGGATTTGGCCACCCACTCTTCAGGTGCTGCGAACGGACGATGCTCCGCTTCTTCCTCAAGTCGAGTCGTGAAGTGAACAGCGTAGTCCACACCCAAACCCAGCGAAAGGGCGCCGATGGTAACCGTTTGCGAGTTGATGTTGTAGCCCGTGTAGCCCATGATGCCGTAGACCCACACAACGACCATCATGAGAGGAATCCACGAAACGACGCCCCGCTGAAGGCCTTCCTTGAGGTCGTTGCCGTTTCGTACCGTGTGAATGCCCACCAGCATGAACAAGATGACCGCGGCCACGATTCCGGTTGACTGGACCGAGGCGGTGGCCACATCGGCCGTGGTCTGCGCGTTGATGAGGGCGCGGCCGCTCAGGCGAAGGGTGTAGTCATCACCGGCCTGCGCCGACAGGTCATCGAGGGCGGCCTCAATGCTCTCAGCCAAATCAACGGTGGCGCCCCAGTCCAAGGTATCGGCTTGGAAGGACAGAACGGTTTGCAGACCGTCCCGTGCGAGCAGGCTCTTGGTCGCCTCAATGCCCGTGGTGTTCTCTAGAGACCACGTGAGAAGGTCGTCGTAGCCGGTGGCATCACCGGATTCGGCGGCGAGCATGAAACCGTCCACAACAGGGTCTTGCAGGCGAGTTTGTTCGTACACGTCCCAAATGCCGGTGGGCACGCCGCTCACATCGTCCCTTGCCGACATCGTGTCAAAGGCAGCGGCCCATGCGGCGCGACCTTCTTCGCTGATGACATCGCCGTCAATGACCACATACAGCGGTGAACGGCTGGTGCCAAACTCATCGCTTATGAGGAAGAAATCTTGCACGACGGGGATTGAATCATCCAGTTGGTCTCGTTGTTCAAACGCCACCTCAAGCTGCTGGAAACCAGCGACCATCGGAACCAGCAAGACCACCGCGATGAAACCAACCATCAGCGGTTGGGTGGAAAGTCGTCCAAGTTTCTTGGCAAGCGGGCCCACCTCGACCTTGCTGGCTTTTTCCAGCGGGAGTTTCTTGGTGGGCAGCATGAGCATGAGGGCGGGTAAGGCCGAGATGCTCAGGAGGTAGATGAGGAATAACCCGATGGCGATAACGGTGCCGAAAACCTGCAGGAAGGACAGCGTGGACAGGCGGAAGGAAAGGAACCCAACGATGTCGGTCGTGATGGCGATCATCAGCGCAATGGAGGTGAGAACGGTGCCTTGTCGGATGGCACGCTGGCGCGAGGCTTTGTCGAAATCTCGCAGGGTGGTCCGTCCCGTCGGGTTTCGCTGCTCTTCCTCCTTCAGCTCTTCACGAATTCGAAGCACGACGTGCAGGCCGTAGTCTACACCAATCGCCAGCAACAGAACGGGAATGGAATTCATTGCTGCGTTGAACGTCATGTTCACGCCTGCAAATTGCAACCACCCCGAGAAGCCGTAGGTGGCTGCGATGGCGACCACCGTGAGAATGAGCACGTATGCGGTCTCTCGAACGCTGCGGAAGTTGAACCACAAGATGATGCCCAACAACAGCATGGCGGCGCTGGTGAGCATGCCAATTTCCTTGCCGATGGTGGCGTTCGAGTTTTCGGCGAACTGGGCGAAGGAAAAGGTGCGTACGTCGCTATCGTTGGTCGCTGCAACCACTTCAAGTTCCATGGCTTCGGCCCAGGCCGTCAAATCGGCCTGCACGTCGCCCAGGACTTCGTAATCGTAGTCCAGCGGCTCACTCGAGACCACCAGCGTGACCATCACGGGGCCGTCGGACACCCACGGGTCGTCCACATCGTCGCTTGGCAGGCATGAGAGAATGGCTGCCCGGAAATCAACGGATTGCAGCCCCACAATGGGGCCGAGTTGGCCCTGAAGCGGACCGGTAATGGCGAGAATTTGCCCCGTTTGCGCCGGTGTTCTGTTTTCCGTCATGGACGATAGTTGGCCCATGAGCATGCCGAGCTCATCGCTGAGATCGTTGCCCGTGTCCATGCGAGCCAACCACGCCGCAGGCTCGTTGGCGTCCCACGCCAGCAAGCGCTCGGATGTCACCGGCTCAACGCTGGGCACGTTTGCAGCGGCCGAGGACAAGTTGCCCAAAGCCGCTGAGAGGTTGGCATCGTCGTTCGCTGTCAAAACTTCAACCGCAGCCGATTGCAAACCCGTGAGCCAAACCGAAGCGGTGTCCTCGTCCTGCAGGGCCATCCACTGCATGGCTTGCCCTGCTGGACCGTTGTTCGCCTGTGTGCCAAACAAGGGGTAGTGGTACGGCTCGAAGTTGCTGTCGTTCAGCATCATGGCCTCAATCATCGCCAGTTGTTCCCAAGTTTCCGACTCAAGCAGCGCTTCGGATTCGATTTCGTCAATGAAACGAATGAAATCGAGGTTAGCTCGGTATTCCGATTCAACTTCGTTGAGCAGGTCCACGCTTGGGTCGTCGGGGAAAAAACCGTCCTCGCTGTTGTCAAATTGAAGGTGCATGCCGCCGGCCGCCAACGTGAACATCGCCAACATGACCACGGCAAAGGCTTGTTTTGGTCGGTCGACGCTCCAGTCAGTGAGCATCATGAAAGGATTTCGCATATTTTTCGCACACTTTCTTGGGTTATAATCGTCCGTTTGCCTTCCTCTTGATTACCCTCCATTTTTCAAGTGCCCTCGCCTTGAAATACCCTCACCCACATCATCGTCCATGAACTCAGAAACGCTCTACTTTGGCTACGGTTCAAACCTTGACCGAGCCGATTGGGTGGGATGGTGCACTAAGAAAGGCTACGATGCACCTGACTTGGTTCCCGTCGAGGCTGCTTGGTTGCCTGGATACTCCTTGCGTTTCCATTATCATTCAACAGGAAGAGGAGGTGGAGCGGCTGACGTCGTTCCCGATGGAGCGGGCACCGCCGTGCCGGGAATGCTGTTTTCGCTCAGCGAAGAGGCTTGGGACTTGGTTGACGAGAAAGAGGGCCATCCCCGCTATTACGAGCGATGCCCGGTGCGCGTGCTCACGGCAAGCGGTGCGGTTGTTGAAGCCATCACCTATGTTGTCGTGGCGAAGAAGAAACAGCCGCATCTTGTCCCTCCAACAGCAGCGTACGAAGCCATCGTTCGCCAAGGCCTTGTGGAATACAATTTACCAATAGAACATTTGAAATTCGCAATTGAAAAATTTGAAGCAAAATCAACACTTGACCACGTGTTCGTTTACGGCACCCTGATGGAGGGCGAGCAGCGATGGCCGCAACTGCGTCCATGGTCATCAGGTGCGCAACGAGGAACGGTTACAGGGGCGTTGTACCACCTCGGCGCTTATCCGGGTATGCGTCTTGACAAAGACGGGATGGTCCACGGTGAACTGCACCGTTGCGACGACATGGCCAATGCACTGGCGGCGTTGGACCACATCGAAGGCTGTGATGATGAGGACCCTCTCGCCGGTCTTTACCTTCGTCTTCCCGTTCCAGTTCAGGTTGATGGTGGAGTGGTGTGGGCGTGGACCTACGTCATCAATCAACTCCCGCCCAATGCGAAACGAATCGAGGATGGCCGCTGGGTCGCCTAAACTTCATTCAAGTTCCAAGAGGACAGCACCTTGGGCGACCTGATCGCCTGCTGCGAAATGGATGGACGTGACCGTGCCATCAGTGGATGCGACGATGCGATGCTCCATTTTCATCGCTTCAAGGACCATCAGCGGCGTACCGGCTTCCACCGTGTCGCCCTCGCTCACGAGGACGTCCAGTACCTTGCCGGGCATGGGCGCCACCAAGCCACCTTCATCCTCAGCATTTGAGGACCCAGGTTCGATACGTTCCCAGCGGTAGGTGCGCCCGTCCAGATGAATCCACCAAACATCGCCCACCTTTGCGGCGTGTACTAAGCATTGGCGTCCATCTCGCAAACGAATGTGCAATCGGCCTCTGTTGTGGAGCGTCAACTCATGACCTTCCAACACAAACGCCTCGCCGACACGTGACAAGGTCACTTCCAAGGGCCCATCCTTGGACGCGAAGGTGTGCTGCATCAGGGGAACCTCCTCTGAATGGTGGTGAAGGGACTGGCCGGTCCAGTGCTACCCTCGGACGAGCCGGCGGTGGTTCGGCGATGCAGACCAAGTGTCTCTGCACTGGCCGCTGCCAGCAGGGAGGCCTCTTCCAGCATCGGTGCCGCTGGAGGATTCCATCCATTGGGCCAGAGGTCGTCGATGGTGGTGGTGGTGGTTGACCCGTCAACAACGGGGCCAGCATCACAAAGGTCGCGAAGGAATTCGATGTTGGTCGTGGTTCCCAAGACCACAAATTCATCCAAGGCTCGCCGCATCTTCTGCAGTGCTTCGTCTCTTGACGGCGCCCAAACGATGAGTTTCGCCAGCATGGGGTCGTAGTTCGGCGTCACCTCATCGCCCTCGCGAACACCCGTGTCCAAACGGATGCCAGGTCCTTCAGGTGGCCTGAACATGGAGAGCGGGCCAATTGAGGGCAGGAAACCGTTGGCGGCATCCTCTGCGTAGAGGCGCACTTCGATGGCGTGGCCTCGAATCATCAGCGGCCCGCACGACATTGGCTCACCGTTCGCGATGCGAAGTTGTTCACGGACGATGTCAACGCCGGTGACCAGTTCAGTGACGGGGTGTTCAACTTGGATTCGGGTGTTCATCTCGAGGAAAAAGAATTCACCGGTTGGTGCCAGCAGAAATTCCACCGTGCCCGCACCAACATAATCGACGGCTTCAGCCGCAGCAACAGCGGCTTGCCCCATCGCTTCTCGAAGACCAGGTTCCATCGTCGGGCCGGGTGCTTCCTCAAACACCTTCTGATGCCGTCGCTGGACGCTGCATTCTCGCTCACCGAGGTGAATTGTACGGCCGTGCGTATCGGCAAGAACTTGGATTTCGATGTGCTTTGAGCCCGAGAGAAGACGTTCAATGTAGATGCGACCGTCGCCAAAGGCCGCCACGGCTTCACGTCGGGCGCCGGTCGCGGCTTGGTCAAAATCCGAGGGGTCGTGAACGGCCCGCATGCCTTTACCGCCGCCACCGCTCGATGCTTTGAGCAGCAGGGGGTAGCCAACTCGCGTCGACGCTTCCCGAAGGGCTTCAAGGGCCGCTGTTTCGTCGTCCTCTTCGACCTCTTCGCCGGGAATGACGGGCACACCGGCGGCCCGCATCGTTTGGCGAGCGGTCATTTTGTCGCCCATCTTTTCGATGGCTTCAGCAGAAGGCCCGATCCAAACGAGACCGGCTGACTTGACCGCTCGAGCAAAGTCCGCTCGTTCAGAGAGAAAGCCGAAGCCCGGGTGGATGGCCGTCGCACCGGTGGATGAAGCGGCTTGGATGATTTGGTCTTGATTGAGGTAGGTCTCACCGATGGTCTCGCCTTCCAGAAGCACAACTTCGTCCGCCATCTCGGTGAAGAGCGTTCCAGCGTCGTTGGGGGCGCAAACGGCCACGGTTGAATGGCCCGCTTCGTTGCAAGCGCGGAGGATTCGGCACGCGATTTCCCCACGGTTTGCGACCAGGACCTTGATACCCATCCCTCCCTATTCTTCCTGAGGTTTCCAGTTGGCCGGGCGCTTTTCGAGGAACGAGGACAACCCTTCCTGTCCTTCCTTTGAGCCCCGCATACGGCTGGTGAAATCCAATGTCCACTCGCGAAGAGCCTCGTCAGAGTCGCCCCATCGGTCAAACCCGAGCGTGAGCTCCTTGGAGAGCGTCACGGCTGATGGCCCGGTGGTCATGACCTCAGCGACCATGCCGTCCACCGCGGCGTTCACGTCTTCTTCGCTGTCCACCAAGGCTTCGATGAACCCGATGCGAAGAGCCTCTTCGCCTTTGATTCGGCTGGCCTGCATGGAGAGGCGTCGGAAGGTGGCTGAGCCCAAGCGTCGATAGACGTAAGGGCCGATGACGGCCGGGAGGATGCCGAGTTTGCCTTCGGACAAGGCGATGCGGATGTTGGAGGTCGCCACCACATAATCGCAGCAGGCGATGAGGCCGGCACCGCCGCCGAGCGCAACGCCTTGAACGGCACCGATGGTGAAACATGGGTGGGACCACAAGCCGTTGAACAGGCGGTCAAGTCGCTTTGAGTCGGCGCGGTTTTCCTCTGGCGTGTTGGCTCCAGCGTCCCGCATCATGTTGATATCGGCTCCAGCGCAGAAGTGCTTCCCTTCGCCCCTGAGCACCAGCGTTCGCAGGTAGGGCTGTCCCGCCTCATCGTGGAGGGCATCGAGACGCCCTGCGCTTCGCTCAGCGGTCCACTCAAGCAGCAAGATGAGTTCCTGAATCATGTCCACGTTCATGGCGTTGAACTTGTCAGGGCGGGTCAGGGTCAGGTTGGCTTGTGCACCGTCAATGGTCAAGGAAACCATGGAGGTGGCCGGGGGTGCGTCCATTGCTATCATGTTGAATTCTCCAATTGCAAATTTAAATATTCAATTCAAAAATCACATTCTAAAGATGCCGTACCGGTCATCGGGTAGCGGGGCGTTGCGAGCGGCGGCCAGACAGAGGCCCAACACGTCTCGCGTGTCCCTCGGGTCGATGATGCCATCATCCCAAAGGCGGGCCGTGGAATAGTACGGGCTGCCCTCGGTCTCGTATTTCTCAAGAATCGGCCGTCGGAAGTTTTCGAGTTCTTGCCCTTCCATGGGAGGAGTGCCCTCACGTGCTCGCTGGTCCTGCTTGACAGTCGTCAACACATCAGCCGCTTGTGGCCCGCCCATGACTGAAATTCGACTGTTGGGCCACATGAAGAGGAACCTCGGGTCGTAAGCACGACCGCACATGCCGTAATTGCCTGCACCGTGCGAACCGCCGACGATGACCGTGAACTTCGGAACGTTCACGCACGACACGGCGGTGACCAATTTGGCACCGTCTTTGGCGATTCCACCGGCTTCGTAGGCCTTGCCGACCATGAACCCCGTGATGTTTTGCAAGAAGACGAGAGGAATCCCTCGTTGCCCGCAGAGTTCCACGAAGTGGGCGCCCTTCTGACTGGATTCTGAGAACAAGATGCCGTTGTTGGCCACGATGCCCACCTTGTGGCCGTGGATGTTGGCAAATCCACACACGAGCGTGGTGCCGTAGCGGGATTTGAATTCGTGGAATCGAGAACCGTCAACGATGCGTGCGATCAATTCACGGACATCGATGGGTGTTCGGTTGTCTTCGGGAATCAGCCCCATCAAGTCCTCGACATCGTGTGCCGGATCTTCGGGTTCTTGGAGGGCAGCCGGCGCTTTCTCAACCGGACCCAGGTTCTCAATCACGTTGCGTACCATGCGCAGGGCTTCGTTCTCGTCCTCAGCAAAATGGTCAGCCACACCCGATTGGGCCGTGTGAACGTCAGCGCCGCCCAATTCCTCGGCGGTCACCTCTTCTCCGGTGGCGGCTTTCACCAGCGGAGGTCCAGCCAGGAAAATCGTACCGTTACCCTTGACGATGATGGATTCGTCGGACATAGCGGGAACATAGGCGCCCCCTGCGGTGCAGGAGCCCAGCACGGCGGCGACTTGTGGGATGCCATCACCCGACATGCGAGCTTGGTTTCTGAAGATCCGTCCAAAGTGGCCGATGTCTGGAAACACCTCGTCTTGCATGGGCAAGAAGGCCCCGCCGGAGTCAACGAGGTAGATGCAGGGGAGATGGTTCTCGTGAGCGACCGTTTGGGCTCTAATGTGTTTTTTCACCGTCATCGGATAGTAGGATCCGCCTTTCACGGTGGCGTCGTTGGCGACGAAGAGGCACTCTCGGCCGTGGACCATGCCAATGCCGGTGACGATGCCTGCAGAGTGGGCTCGTCCATCGTAGAGTTCGTGGGCAGCCAAGGGCGAGAGCTCGAGAAAAGCCGTTCCCGGGTCAACGATGCGCTCGATGCGTTCTCTGGCGAGGTGCTTGCCTCGGGAGCGATGCCGTTCAACGTACTTGCCGCCACCACCCTGCGACGCAGTGTCCAGCCGAGCACGCAATTCATCCACGAGTGAGAGGTTGTGGGCTTTTCGCGCGGCAAAGTCGGGGTCGGCACGATTGACTCTGGTCGGCAACCTGTCCATATTGAGCCCTCATCTCGGCGAAGCGAAGCCTGCACTTAATTGCATGGAAGCCAGCGGGTGGGGGACTCAAACGCCGAGCATCAATCGTCCAATATCCCTCAAGCCCGGCGCAAGGCCGACAATCAGCACGGCGAGAACGATGAGGAGGCGGAAATGTTGCTGTCGGTGCTCAACTCGCATTTGGACGAAGAGCCACACGATAAGGCCAACCAAGGCTGCTTTGACCAACGCAAACAGCCACGCACCTTCGCCCCAATCAAGTCCAAGGCTCTCGTTAATGCGTCCACCAAATTGAATCACAGCGTCGCTGACGGGGTGCTTTTCACCGTACCCAAACATGTCAATGCCCACCATGGTGGCAAACCCGTCGCACAGTTGCCCAAACACCATGCCGAGCACCATCGGATGAGCGAGCAGGGCTTTGTTGGAGAGGAATTCAACGGGATGGTCAGCCCACTGCTCGGCTTCGTCTTCCCACTGTTTGATGCCGATATGAGGCGGGAGGACGCCGGCGGTGAAGCCGGTCAAGCGCAATTGCTCCGCATCTTCTCTTCCCATTCGATAGAGCACGACGCAGACGATGGCAGGCAGCCCCAACACGATGAAAGCAGGCCAGAAAGTGATGTCGCCCGATGCTTTGCCACTTTCTTGGGCCCACGGAGTGGCCATGAATTGCACCCAGTGAGCAATACCCAAGATCACAGCGCTTGATGCAAAGGCGAACATGCCACGGGTGATGGCTGGCCATCCACGCGTCATCACCAGTCCAATACAAAGAACGGCGACGGCGACCACCAAACCACCCGTGGCCAGGGAAAAGGAAACGGAAGGGTGGCTGGCGTAGGCTGGCTGGTACAGCAGGTACCAATGGCCCAAGAGGACAACGAAGAGCAGGCCGCCAAGAAGCGTTGCTTGGGCTTCCTGCGAAGCGTCGTCAAGGCGCCCGTCAAATCGTCGTCCGGCAAGATGGCTGAGGATGGCGACACCGACCAGCCATGCAGCGAGGTGGAGGTGGATGATGGGCGAGATGAACAAGACGTCCCGTGAAGATGAGAAGAAGTCCGCATCCTCGAGCACCCGAAGCACCGGGGCAAGGCAGACCCATGCGATGAGGGCCAGCGTCATGCGTTCGTCGGTGGGCAATCCCCACTTGCGAAAGAGCGCCTGAAACAGCACGACACAGGCGAGCATGCTCAGGGTGTAAATGGCCGTGTTCTGCGGGGTGTAACCGGCGTCGCCAGCGACGCCAGCGTCCTCGACGACGGGGTCCCAGATGATGGGTTTGAGCGTCTCGGTCCATACGCTATCAAAGGCCAAGACGAGACCTGCAGCCAAGGCAAACGCCAAGCCGATGGCAACCCAAATCAGGACCTTTTCAACCGGTGAGTACCGGTCATCCGGTAGCGGTTCAGGGTAATCGGAGGACGGGCTCTGCTCGCTCATGGTCATCGCTGCTCAGCATGACGAGCCAGTTGATGGTCGCCTATTCCTTTTCCGTTGTTCACTCTTCTTCGCCAGCGGCAGAGAGGCGTTCAATGAGGTCGGCTTTCTTGCCGCCAACAGGGAGGCCGGCAGCCTTCAATCGCTCCTTGAGGTCGGCAACGGAGAGTTTGGAGAGGTCCTCGCCCTCGTCTGCAGCGTCGTCCTCGTCATCATCGAGGCCAAATCCACGAGGTTCGTGGACTTCAATGAACGAGACCTTGCCGCATTCAACAGCGTCTCGGATGATGGTGACCAATCGGAACTTCATCATGGCTGCATTGGTGTCAAAGAGCATCGTTTGCGGGATGGTGATGTTGAGGTCATCGCCGTCAAACGCCACGCCGAAATCACTGTGCCCGGTGTTGGATTCCAACAGGGCCATGACTTGCTCTTCCTTGCCTTCAACGACCTTGACGACCTTGAAACTGTACTTCAGGGTCTTTCCTGCCATGGGGTGGTTGTAATCGATGCGGGCTCGGCCAGCGGCCAAGTAGGAGAGGTAGCCTTGGCGGTTTCCGATGCTCACGGGAGCACCGATGTAGAGCGAATTGGGGTCCTTGACGGCTCGAATCAACTTGTCGATGCTGATGGTTTCAATCTGCTCAGGATCCTTTTCTCCGTAAGCGTCAGCGGGTTCAATGACCACTTCGATTTCCTTGTTGGCCTTTGCATCGGCAAGCGCTGCTTCAAAGCCGGGGATGAGGTTGCCGCCGCCGACAACGCACACCATGGGGGTGTAGGAGCGACCCTCTTGGTGCGCTTCGTGCTCCTTGGCCACATCTTCTCGTGTGGTCTCAATGAGGTCGCCGCTTTCGCCGTTGTAGAGCTCGTAATCAACGTGGACAATTGTTCCTTCTTCCATGGTATTACCTCCAAGTGGATGCTTCGGCGACCAGCCCCCCCTTCATAATTGCATTGGAAGTGCTCATTCTTCCTCAGAGGAGAATTTGCCTTGGTGTTCGGGGGACGCCGTTGCTTTTTTGGCCCCTGCAAGAGCCACCAACGCCATCCCTCCCATCATCATCGTCCAGCCGGCCCAAACCAGATGAGAATGAGGCAGGTCGTACACCGTGACCCGAACGAGTTCGATGCTTTCCAAGCCACCACCGTTTGAAGAACTCATCAGGGCGCCCGCTTGACTGCCGTCAAAGATGAAGACAACATCGCCAGTTAAGCGAGTCAGCGTTGCCACTTCGGACCTTGGAATGCCCTGGCTGTCAAATCTCAGCGTTCCGGGGGTTACGGTGCCGATGAGGTCGCCCACCGAGCTCCCATCCATCGTGTAGACATTGATTTGAACGCCGATGAAGCCATCACCCACCTCCAAATCCTCGCTCTCAAGCACCAAAGCCGTGAATTCATACCCCATACCTTCGTGCACGATGACCTCATCTTTCACGAGGGAGAGTCGGTGGCTGGCATCACCACGGTCGACCAACACGGTGGTGGAAAGGTGGCCAAGCAGCAGCAAGAGCAGGCCGAGGTGAACCACGTGGGCGCCAAAGGGGATACGCAGCACGGTGTTTTTCGTTCGGTTTGTGGTCCACTGGCGGACGACTTCGCGCGCCACGGGAGCGGTGGCCAAGGTGAGCATTGGAAGAGAGATCCAGACGATGTGGCCGCGCGTCATGCGGTCCGAGACCATCGTGGCAGCGTCCCCGCCGAAGGCTGAGGGGGCGTACATGAATCCAAGGACGGACACGGCGGCAGCACCACCGACCAACCACAAGGTCTGCACCGGGTCGTCCTTGCGCCTGGTGTAGATGAAGAGCGATGCGGCGACAGCCGTCAGGAAGGGCGCACCGTAGAGTTCGTGAGCCTCGAAATTGACGGCGTCAATGCTGGTGAGGAGGAGCACCCAGGTCAGCACCAAATACAGGCTGACCACGATGACGCTGCCCCACAAAGCCAAGCGTTGCTGGCTGCGCTTTTCCGTCATTTTCAACGAACCACCGTCTTCATCTTGGGGCGCCAAGAGCCACGGCAACACAAAGGCGAGCAGGAGGAAGGCCGCCACGCCGATGCTCATGGCTTGCGACCAAGCAAGGGCGAGACCAAGCATCACCCCTGCAGCGGCCCAGGGCCACGCTGCCAAGGTGTCGTTCGAGCGGTAGAGCGGTACGAAGAGCACCGCTGTTGCTGTGGCCATCCACACGTCGCCGGTGAAGGCGAACATGACGCCCACGACCACGGCGTCAAGGGGAAGAGGGGTGAGTTGGTGGTAGGTCCAGACGCTGCTTTCTGCGTCTTCGTCCGCTTTCCCGCCCCGAGGAACGGCGGCCAGTGGCACGAAGAGGAGGGCGACGAAAACCACATCGGGAACGGCGGCCCAGGACAACCCTTCGCCGTTGCTACCGGTGAACACAAGGCACCCAAGCAGGGTCACCGCCGTTGGAATGGCAACCGGCCATGCCGAGTTCAGCGCCAACGGTCGAGCGTTGCTGGCTGCCCGTTGAACGGCCAACCAACAGCCGATGAGCATGAACATCCACGCAACGTAGGTCATGACTTCGGTCGCGGCGGCATCGTCCCTCAGGACCATGAGTCGGCCAAAAACATCGGTGGGCGGCGTGCTGTTGTCGGAGGTCACGAAGGTGTGAACCGACGAGGCCCAGACGCCGCCTGCGCGGGTGACCGTGGTGGCGAACAACGCCAAAACACCGGTCGCAAGTCCACCTCCAATCCAGACTTCGGGGCGGACCTTGCCCGGCCGGGTGCGAAGATGCACGATCATCACCAGCGCCAGCCACGGCAGGAAGGAACCGGTCTCTACAGGGTCCCAAGCCCAGTAGCCACCCCAGTCGAGAATCAAGTAGGCCCACAGACCGCCCAAGCCGATGCCCAACGTGGCCATCAAGAGCCCAGGGCGAGCGAGGTGGAGCATGCGAGGTCCCAGCTCTTCGGTCTCGTTCGTGTAGGCCGCTGAGAGGGCGATGGCCGTCAAATGAAGGCAGAGGGCGTAGGTCAGGAAAATCAGTGGTGGGTGGATGACCATCAGGTCGGTTTGGAGAAGCGGGTTGAGCCCTGCCCCGATGAAGAACGCCGGCGTTGGCTTGAACGGGTCCAGCGAGAAGGCGATAAGCAACAACGTGAGGCTCATGAGATGCATGAATCGAAGACGCCAGTCGTGAGCGACGCCGTCTGCTTCCCCCGGGAGAGGTTTGCGCCACAACCAGGCCACCAGTGCCATCCACCCCAACCACATCAAGAGCGGACCTTCTCGGGCCGCCCACGTCGCCGCGAATCGGTATTTCAGCGGCAAGTCTTCGCCACCAAACGCCGCAACGTGCAAGATGGAGGTGTCGTTGACCAGAAAGCGACCGGCGAGGCTGACAAAGGGAGCGACCATCGCAAGGTGCAACGCCATCGAAAGCGGGGCGTTCTCTTCATGCAGTCGAGGTTTTGCCAACAACCAGCACGTGGCAGCGAGGGCCAACCACATTGTGAGCCCCCACATGGTGCTTGGGTGAGGGGCGACCCTCATGGCCTTTGCTCATTTTCCGTGGTCCTCTGTGGCGCTACCAGCCAAAGAATTTCGCACGGGAATAACCGAAGGAAAGCAGGACGGAAATCACACGCTTGGTCAGCAACAACGGACGACGCACGAGGATTTTGAGGCCGATGAAGGCCTTGTCAAGCGGGCTCATGTTACCCAATTCGTTGGGCAAACACCGAGCCATGGCCGACATCTCCTCATCCGTGAGTTCGTAGAGCGCAGTTTTTCCTTTCAGAATCTTGTGATAGGGGGGGAATCGTTTCTTCCAGGCTCGCTCGTACGCCATGAGTCGTTGCGCCGATAGGTCGTTTTCTTTCAGCGCCGCAGCCACCGTTTGTGCTGCTTCTCGTCCAGACCACAACGCCAAGTGTGTTCCACCTTCAAACAGCGGTGAGGTAAATCCGGCAGCGTCGCCCACCAGCATCACACCATCTCCGACTGTGGTTGTCCGGGGTCCCGAAATGGGGATGGTGCCACCGAACGGCCGGATCTTGACGCCCTCCGCTCGCCACGGGGGGTTCACCGTGGGTTTGCCGTTGAGGTAGGTGTCTTCGATAAAGGATTCAAGGTACTTGATGGCACCTTTTTTGTCGGTGGTGACAAGGCCAACATTGGCTCTACCTCCTTCTTTTGGAATCATCCACACATAGCCGTGCGGTGAGTATTTGGGCCAGAGATAGAAATCAAGGTAGCCGTCGTTGGGAACGTCCAACATCTCGTATTGGAAGCCCGCAATGACCTCCACTTCACCGCCCATGTCCAAGTATTTCGCCGCAGCGCCCGAGACACCCGAGGCGTCAATCACCGCTCGACACTCCAGTGGGAATTCGTCGCCCCGCCCCGTCAATTTCCAATTGGAAAATTGATTTTCTGAATTGTAAACTCGTTCCATGCCGGTGACGCGATGATGAAGCAGAAGTTCTGCCCCTTTTGCAACCGCTTCATCGGCCAACCAGCGCTCAAACAGATGCTTCTCAAGCACATAACCCTCCTCGGTAAGGAGTTTCTCCGTACCGTCGGGGAAGATGACACGAATGCCCTTGACGTCGAGGGCTTTGACATGGTCAGGGAGTTCAAGGTCCAAGTTCTGAACAGCGAGCTCAGAAAGGCACTCTCCACAGTGAACCGGCGTGCCGATTTCAGGGTCCGCTTCGAGGATGAGGGTGGAAAGGCCTGCTCGCGCAGCATGGAGGGCGGCCGAACCGCCTCCAGGTCCCGCTCCGATGACCACGACGTCGTGCATGCAAGCCCCCCTTGACCAAAACGACGGGATGGAAGCCCATGAAGGAAACGGTGGGCGAGCATGCCAGCCTTCTGAGGGGAATGGCGGTCATACGGAGGTTCAAAGCCAAGAACCCTCAGGGCGGGTTGTGGCTTGGAAGACGTTGAGGCGTTGGGTGAAGCATCTCGATGAACGGGATGAGTTGCTTCGCATTGACCGTCCGGTCGACGTGGTTTACGAAGCCGGCGCCATCGCAGACCTCCTGGTCAAGAACAACGGTCCAGCGGTGTTGTTTGAACAACCTCGTCTGGCCGACGGGACGATCTCCTCCATTCCGCTGCTGATGAACGCCTTTGGCAGTCACGACCGAACGCTGCGGGCACTCGGCGCCACCCATGAGACGGAAATCGGCGACCGCATGGTGGCGATGATGAAACCCGATATTGGCCTGTACATGCGCAAACCATGGAAGGGTTTGCCACTGCTACGAGACGCCCTGGCCATGCCACCGAAGAAGGTCCGCAAAGGCAAGGGCCAACGTGTTCGTCTGCCCAACGACTTGACCAAACTCCCCATCCCCAAAACATGGCCCATGGACGGCGGTCATTTCGTCACCCTGCCTCTTGTGGTCACCAAGGACTCGAGCGGTGAGCATAACCTCGGCATGTACCGTGCCCAAGTTCACAACGAAACCGAACTCGGTTTGCACTGGCAGATACACAAGCACGGTGCAGAACACGCCGCCAAAGGCGAGCGGATGCCGGTGGCGGTTTGCATTGGTGGACCCCCCGAACTCATTTTCTCAGCGATTTCACCCCTCCCTGACAATCTATCTGAATACCAATTCGCGGGTATTCTCGGCCAGAAATCCCTCCCCATCACCAAAGCCCTCACACAAGACCTCTGGGTCCCAGCAGAGGCTGACATCATCATCGAGGGTTACTGCGACCCCACGGAAACCAAATTAGAAGGGCCGTTTGGCGACCACTACGGCTTCTATTCCTTGACGGGCCAGTACCCCGTCCTCCATGTAACGGCCATCACTTGCCGAAAGGACGCCATCCTCCCCGCCACCATTGTCGGTCTTCCGCCGATGGAGGACGGCTTCTTGGGTGAAGCCATTGGCCGGCAGTTCTCGCCCGTCCTTCAGTTCCAGCATCGTGACGTCAGAAGCGTTCACCTCCCTCTGGAAACAGGCTTCCACAACCTGGCCATCGTCGCCTCCAAACAACGCTATCCTCGCCAAGGTCGGAAGACTGCCCTCGGCTTGCTCGGTGCAGGTCAAATGATGTTCCTCAAGGTCATCGTGGCCATTGACCCCGACCAGAACCCCAAGGACCTCGAAGCCTTCTTGGATGCCTTGAAT
Source organism: Euryarchaeota archaeon UBA549 (assembly GCA_002495645.1). GTDB lineage: Archaea > Thermoplasmatota > Poseidoniia > Poseidoniales > Poseidoniaceae > Poseidonia. The sequence goes on along the minus strand of DAGF01000116.1, from coordinate 8,283 downwards.
GACAAAGTTGAGATCAGCGAGGACGTCGTGGTTCTTCCGGGTATGGTGGCTGATGCCCTTGAAGCAGCCTCGCCCTTTGAGAACGTCCACGATAAACTCCTCATCGATGCCACCACATTGGTCTCCACCGACCCTCGCTCTTCTGACGAGCCGCTTGAGGGCTCCTACAATCAACCTACACCCGCATGGCGCCAAGGCTCCAAACCCTCCGAGCCCTTCACCGGCCTTGAGGCAGTGACTGCCTTGCCTGGAGTTCGGCAAGCACGGATGCTCCGAGACAACATGCTGGTGGTCTCAACATCCATCGAAGGCACACCCAGTCCTCGGACGGGCGAGCACGAAGGGAATGACGAGCAAGAAGGGAAGCGAATTGACCAAATTCTTCAATTGAGAAATTTAATTTGGCAATTGGATTCTGAAAAGAACCTGCGCTGGTTATTCATCACCAACGACGACTTGGACATGACGCACACGAAAGCCCGCCGCCGCCTGCTTTGGCAGTTGACCTCACGCTTTGACGTGGGCCGTGGATTAACCTTTGATGATGATAAATCCCGACTTTGCTGGGACGCCACCACACCGATTCCCTCCGAGGAACACGGCGTGCGCCGCTGGCCCGCAATTACCCTTCACGACGAGGAAACGCTGGCGAAGGTCGCTTCACATCCCGAACTCAGTAAATACGAATGGCCACCCCACCTTTCCTTTGGGGGCCCCGAGTGATGGATGTCAAGCAAGTCTTGTCCTTCATCAAAATCGAGCACACGTTGTTCTCCCTGCCGTTCGTCTTGATGGGCTACATGATCGCTCTTCGCCAGTTCAACGTCGAGCCTGGAATGGACCTGCTTTGGATTCTGCTGGCAGCGGTTGGGGCCCGTGGGTTGGCCATGGCCCTCAATCGAATCATTGACCGCGACATCGATGCCGCCAATCCTCGCACGCAGGGACGCCACCTCGCTTCCGGAAGCATGAGCATGCAAACGGCTTGGGGCCTTGCAGCCGTGTTTTTGGCCATGTTGCTCATCAGCGCCGGATTGCTGAACAAGGTCGCCCTGATGATGGCGTGGCTGCCCGTGCTCACCTTCGTCATCTATCCGTACATGAAACGCTTCACGTGGGGTTGCCATTTCTGGTTGGGACTTTGTTTGGGGCTCGCTCCCGCCGGTGCTTGGGTCGCCATTGCTGCTGACATTCACGGTTGGGCGGCCATCACGGGCATGTTGCCGGGCGGTACCGAATTCCTGTGGGCGCCGACCATCCTGCCAATCTCCATTGGTGTCGCGTTGTGGATTGCCGCCTTCGACATCAATTACGCCCGCATGGACGTGGAGAGCGACCAGGAACATGGCATCCATTCCTTCCCGTCGAAATTTGGCGAGAAGGCCACCACGCGGACAACGGTGCAACTTTCGCTGCTCTGGTTCGCATGCTTTGCGATCTCGGATCCTATGGACGGCGTTTGGTTCCTTGCAGCCGCGGCGGGTATGGCGCTGGCCAACATTTACGTGGTGCTACGAATGAACAACTTTGCTGACTTCCAAACGGTTCTGTTTCGGGTGTCCATGCTGACTGGCTGGGCCCTCTTTGGGGCGCTTCTGATTGGCTATCTTACAGAAATCCCCGATACATGTGAACTCATTCCAATGCCGTCCCCGTTTGTGGAGTTGTGCCAGTCATTCTTTCAAACATAAGATTCTGTAAGGTGGCTTAGAGCGTGTCCTTTGCTGACAACGAGGAGAGGAACATGTTTTGACACCTCATCTGGAGGTTGGTGAAGGTTCTTGAGCCGACTTGAGAAACAGGGGCTATGAACCCCATTGTCGCCTCTCTGCTTGAATTCAATCAGGCTTTTGAGATTCCCAAATTGAACACGCCTGGGCTCGGGCCGGACGAACTCATTGAGCTGCGAATTAAGCTGCTGACCGAGGAGGTGCAGGAGTACGCCGAGGCCGCACGGGCTGGTGATTTGGTCGAAGTCTTGGATGCACTGGCCGATATTGGCTACATCCTCGCTGGGACCATCATCAACCACGGCATGCAGGACATTTACGACGATGCCTTCAACGAAGTCCACCGTTCCAACATGGCCAAGTTGGTGGACGGCAAGGTTATTCGTCGAGAGGACGGCAAGGTGCTCAAGCCCGAAGGCTGGCAACCGCCCCAACTTGCACAGTTCCTTCCCGACGGGTCGTAAACCCGTTCACATGGTTTCATGAACAATGAAGCCCAGCCCTTCCCATGAGCCGTCCCGTAGCCCTTGTGACCGGCGGTGGCCGAGGCATTGGTGCCGCCATTTCCGACCGGTTAGCCGCCGATGGCTATGACGTCCTCCTAACGTACAACCAATCTTCCAAGCCCGCTGAGATGATCGTGGACGCCATTCGAGACCGAGGCGATGATGCACTCGCCGTAAAGGTCGACTGCGCCGACGGTGGTGAGGTGGGCTTGCTCGGTCAGCACCCGTGGATGGAGCGAGGCATCGATGTCTTGGTGCTCAATCACGGCGTGTACAAGCGTGTTCAAGGACACGCCATGACGCTGGACGATTTGACGGCGACCATGAAGACCAATTTTGAGGGTGCAGTGGCCGTTTGGAAAGCGGTGCAGCCTCACTTGACGGCGCACGCACGCATGGTCGTGGTGGGCTCTCAACTTGGGACTCGAGGCTCACCGCACGGTGCTGATTACGCAGCCTCAAAGGCTGCCCTTTCCACCTGGGCGCGGTCGCTTGCACAATCGGTCGGGCCTGAAGGTAAGCGCGTTAACATTCTCGCTCCGGGTTATGTCGACACCGACATTTTGGCAGGCGATAGCCCAGAGAAGCGACAACAACGAGAACAAGAAGTCCCACTCCAACGCGTCGGTTCACCCGAAGACATGGCGGCGACGGTGTCCTTCCTCGTAGGTCCGGACTCAGCCTACATCACCGGAGCCATTCTCCATGTGAACGGGGGACTTTATCTCCCCTGATGCGGGCAAGTTCACGGGTGAGTCCATGGTGAACGATTGGGATGACGACGGCTCCTTTGAGGCGCTGGCGAACCAGCCTTTGCAGGATGTCGACCTGACGCAGCGCAATCCGTTTGACCTCTCCAAAGCGCTTGAGGGGGCCGCCCTAGAATCTCTCAACCCCGAGGTGAAGCGATTCCATCTCCATGCGGAGTTCAACCCGGCCGGTGACCAGCCAAAAGCAATTGAAGAATTGATTTCTCAATTGGAAAATGGACAAGAACGGTGCGTATTACTCGGCGTGACCGGTAGCGGAAAGACGTTTGCGATGGCGCACATCATTGAGAAACTCAACATCCCGACCCTCATCATGAGCCATAACAAGACGCTTGCTCGCCAGTTGCATCAGGAAATGGTGGGCTACTTCCCCGATAATGCCGTGGAATACTTCGTGTCCCACTACGACTACTACCAGCCCGAGGCCTACCTCGCCAAGCGGGACTTGTACATCGACAAAGAACTCAGCATCAATGAACGCATTGAGCAAGAACGCTTTGCAGCGGTCGCTTCACTGGTCTCGCGTCCTGATTGCGTCGTCGTCTCGTCGGTTTCTTGCATCTACGGCCTCAACCCGCCGGAGACCTTCCTTGAGTACCATTTGCGCTGCCATGTTGGTCAGGCCATCGAAACCCGTGACCTGCTGCGCGAGCTCATTGAACTTCAGTACCGCCGAACCACGACCGACCTCAAGCGAGGTGAGTGCAGGGTTCGGGGTGAAGTGGTGGACATTTGGATGCCCAGTCGTGATGACCCACTGCGCATCGTCTTCGACTTTGACGGCATCAAGAGCATCCAGATTTGTGACCCGGTCAGCTGGGATGCGTTGGACACCCTCGAGGAAGCATGGATTCATCCGAAAGAGTTCTTCATGACCAGCCCTGAACGCTTTGAGGCTGCCTTGGAGTCCATCGAGCAGGAACTGAACGAGCGAAGCAAGTGGTTTGCAAAGCAGGGCAAGGAATTGGAGCGGTATCGACTTGAGCAGAAGACCGAATATGATTTGGAAATGCTCCGAGAGATTGGGCACTGTCAATCGGTGGAGAATTATTCTCTGCACTTTGACGGACGAGAACCCGGACAGCGCCCGTATTGTCTGCTGGATTTCTTTGCAGCCTGTGCAAATCAATTCCATGGCGACCCCACGAAATACCTCGTCATCATGGATGAGTCCCACGTCAGCCTTCCACAGGTCGGCGGCATGTACCACGGGGACCGCTCGCGCAAGGAGAGCCTCATCACGCACGGGTTCAGGCTCCCTACTGCAGCGGACAATCGGCCGCTCAAACTTCCTGAATTCCAAAGTCTGGTGCCCCAAATGGTCTATGTTTCAGCTACGCCGGGTGAGCGTGAATTGCGCCACCTCTGCGAAATTACGGGCCAAACGGTTCCCAACGGCTTGCTCCACTCTCCTTCAGGCGGTGGGGCCGGTGAGCCCGATTTGGCGAAGAAGCACCCTGAGGCTGAATCCATGTACGATATGCTCCAAAGCATCCAGGGCATCGCAAAGATGGAACTGCGCCCCACCGGGCTGCTTGACCCTGAGATTGAAGTGCGACCCACTGCAGGTCAAGTGAACGACCTCCTGACGGAAATCAACGCACGCATCGAAAAGAAGGAGCGTTGCTTGGTTACGGTCATGACCATTAAGTTTGCAGAAGAGGTTGCGGCCTACCTCAATCGAATGGGAGTCAAGGCTCATCACCTGCATTCGGAAATTGACACCATCGAGCGTACCGAGATCATCAACGCCTTGCGTCACGGTCATATCGATGTCATTGTCGGGATCAATCTGCTCCGAGAAGGCCTGGACATTCCAGAGGTCAGCCTCGTGGCCATCTTTGATGCTGATCGTCAAGGTTTCCTCCGAAACGAACGCAGCCTCTTGCAAACCATTGGGCGAGCCGCACGTAATCAAAACGGCAAAGTGCTCCTCTACGCTGACGGGTTTTCGCCCGCCATGGAGGCGGCCATTCGGCAGACGCTGGAACGCCGACAACGCCAACAAGCCAACAACGAGGCTTTGGGTATCACGCCCAAGACCATCGTCAAGGCCTTGCCTGTCATGGGTCAAACCGAAGATGCGACCATCACGGGGACCACCACGTCCACAGACGGAAAACGACGCCTCATCGCCAAAAAAGGTGGACGCAAGGACGGCGACTGGGCGCAGCGCCTGCGCCTCGGAGCGGGTTCGTGGGGGTCAACAGAAAAACAAGAAAATTCAATTGAAAATTCAAATTCTCAATTGACATATGACGAGCCCGACGACCTTGTGGCCAACCTTTCGCCGGATGAACGTGCTGCTCTGATGGAAGAGTTGCGCCAAGCGATGAACGAGGCGGCCAAAGAGCTCGATTTCGAGGAGGCCGCACGCTTGCGAGACCGGCTTCATGAATTGGAACGTTGGAACGACTAACCCAAGGGCTGCGAGGGCCACCTTCATGAAGCAAAGCCGCGAGGTTAAGCCATGGCCGTTGACCCCGACGCCTTTGACGTCCCCGTCGTGGACTATGATTTCTCCAAGGCAACAACGCCTCGAGCACTGATTGAACAAATGGCCCAGGCAGGTGGCTTCACCGCCACCAAATTTGCTGAAGCACGAACCATCCTCTCGGACATGAGGGACGAGGTTGACGCTGTGGGTGCTGATGCCTCCAAGGTGACCAACTGGCTTTCCTTCCCCGCCTGTCTGTGTGCAACCGGTACCCGTGGCTTCTTTGTGGAGGCCTTGAAGCGAAAGATGTTCAACGTCGTTTCGACCACCTGCGGCACCCTTGACCACGACATCGCCCGCGCCTACAAGCACTACTACCACGGCTCGTTTGAACTCGATGATGTTGAATTGGGCGAGCACGAATTGATGCGTCTGGGCAACGTGATCGTCCCCAATGCCTCCTATGGAGAAATCATTGAAGCCGTGGTTCTCCCCGTCCTCGAAGACATCTACAACGACCGCCTCGCCCAAACGGAAAAAACGGGCGCTGATGCTTGGATTGGGTTTGGCTCAATTCATCTCGTTTGGGAACTTGGTGAGCGTATTGGCACGCCGGACACGCTGATTTATTGGGCTGCAAAACACCGAATCCCCGTTTGTATACCCGGTATTACCGATGGGTCCATTGGCGCTCAACTCTTCATGTTCCGGCAAAAACACCGTGATTTTCACCTTGACACCCTGGCTGACGAGCAGATCATGAGCGATTTGACCTGGGATGTTGAAACGTCCAACGCGCTCATGGTCGGCGGCGGTATTTCCAAGCACCACGTGATTTGGTGGAATCAATACCGAGGAGGACTTGACAGCGCAGTTTACATCACGACGGCCCCCGAGCACGATGGAAGCCTTTCGGGGGCTCGACTTCGAGAAGCAATCTCGTGGGGCAAGATGCGCCCCGAGGCACCCCACGTGTGTGTGGAGGGCGATGCAAGTTTGCTGCTTCCTCTCTTGGGAGCCGACCTCTTCAGCGAGCCTCATGAGTCTTGAGGCTCCTCAAGCATGGCGATGACAAACATCAGGCTCTGGCGAAGCGGCGTTTTCGGCCGCCACCCCTCGCCGTCGTGTTGTTCCAAAAAACGGTGAATGGCGCCTAGAGATGGCCGGTTGTGTTGTTGAGGGCTTGCTTCAACGCTCACGGCTTTGATGACCGGCACACCTTTTGCTTCAAGATGGGTGATGTTGAACTGGCCGGTCTGTCCGGCTTTCGTTCGATGCGCAAGTTCACTGAATTCGCTCCAGGTTTCTTCAAGCGACCACTGCCGCCGTCCAGCCAAATTGAACGAACGTTCCTCTGGCTGACTTTTCAGCAGCTCAACGATGGCGTACGCCATGTCTGAACAATCGCACCAATGCCGAGGCTGCCCGTCAAGCCTTGGCAGAGTGTCCGCATCCAGTTTTTCCAACCACGTGCGAAAGAGGTCCTCTGCACTTGATTTTCTGGCCGGAGGAAGCATATCGTGAATGTGGACCGTTAGGGTGCCGTCATTCTCCTCATTGCTTTCCTCTCCATCAAAGGCGAGTTTCATTCGTCGTTGTGCTGGTACGGTCAATGAAGGGGAGGCGCCTGTCATTTCGAGCGACCAATCGGCGACTGAGGCGGGCTCATTGGATTGAATGGCATTTGGGAAGGATTGCAGGGAGGCGTCGTAGCGTTTTCGAAGTATTGGCACCATCTCTGGCGATACACTGAATGTCAATCCTTCCATCATGCCGCGTTCGACCACGGCTGAGACCAGCACGTGCTCGGGGTCAGCGAACAGTGCCACGACGGTCATGGTCCGTCGAGAAGGACGCTCTTCATCAAGACTCCTTGCCTCATATCTTGGTTCGTTCAGGCGCGTTAAGTTTGAAAAAAGAGGCTAATTTTCTAAATTTCCAATTGGAATTTACTAGAATTAGGGAGAATTGGACATTCTTCCAGGACCAATCCAAGCCGTTCGATGCAGAAAGAGGTTTTCAATTGGAAAGCAATTTCTATTCACGGGATTGATTGCAAACATTTCAACTGCAGATTGACGCGTTATGCGACATTGAAAAATGAATTATTTTCTATATTTCAATTGGTTGAACCATGCATTATGCGTCAAATGTAATTGGAAATGATATTTTATTCTGCGAAGAATATATTAGGGGCCGAGGGCGACAGGAGGGTAAGCCGAAGAAAATCGGCAGGAGAGATGGGAAATGAAAAACACAGATTACAACATCCAGGAATTAGTACACCGGGATGTCTATGTCAACGATAAGAAAGTAGGAACGATTGTGGGTGAGCGACACCACCCAAACGAGGCCCGTGTGCAATCCATGCGGATCCAAGTGGCACCCGACGTTGCTGACGAATACATGCGAAAGCCGGCCGAATTGGCCCCACTGCCCAAGGAACTGGTTCACAGTATCCGAGGAGACGGGACCGTCAAGCTGTCGAAATCCATGCGAGAATTGCAGCGCCGCTGGCGAAACACCGTGCGCATCGACGAGAAGTTGTACGCACCTGATGAAATGCTGGACCGAGCCGTGCTCGACAACCAAGGTGAAGAAATCGGCGTCATCACCGGTCTGTTCCGTGTGAAGCGCACCTACAAGGGCGTCATCGTGACCACGCGCATGCGCATGCAGATGGAGTTCGGCGTCGACCAGGAAATCCGCATTCCAATCACGGCCCTGGCACGAACCCGTGAGCGCCTTGATGAAGTCGTCCTTTCACGCACCTTCGAGAAAGTCATGCAGTTGCCATCGTACATCACGATCAACAGCATGGAAGAAGAGTGAACGCTTTC
>DAGF01000098.1:26663-31076 GCA_002495645.1 Euryarchaeota archaeon UBA549 | reverse complement strand
TAGAATAGAGTTAATATGAACAAAAGCACCCCCAAGAGATAATGTCCGCCATGCGACGAACCCCCTCTGGCCTGCTTGTAACCCTGCTTTTGGTCACGGCACTGTCACCGATTGCCTCGGTGCAAGCCGTTCCCGATGAAGCCTCAGAATACTACTATGGCGTGGAATACGACTGGTCCAGCCTCGACAGCGACGTGCAAAACGTGACCGGCTTGGACATCCAAGAATTGTTCACCGAAATCATGGCGGACGCCGATGCAGCGGGCTTCAACCTTGACATCGGTCAGCTGACCACGGGCGCTTCAAACATTTACGTCCACCAAACCGAGGACATCACGCCTCAAACCATTCAAGATTTGGACGGCAACGATGTTCAGGTGTGGAGCCGCACCAGCGATGTGGTGCTTCGCCACGGACTTTTGTCCAACGCCATCATCATGACCGATTGGTCGGAGACCACTTTTGGGAGTTCGACCACCGGGTTTGACATCGATGTCATCGCCGAAGCGGAGAACGTGCTGACCGTTGACATGATTTACAAAGAGTACCTCAACGACCAATCTCAACTCATTGGCGCAGACATGGACATTGACATGACCGTGGGCAATGACATGAACCTTGGCATTGACATCACTCTTGAGGGCGACGGCGAGGAACTCAACGTTGACTTTGACACCGGAATGGACTTCAGTTACTCCATCGAGTCCCAGGCCGAATGGCGCCTTGGCAACCCAAGCCCCATCTACGTCACCGCTGCTGCCAACGACCGCACACTGTGGGGGTGCGCCGATGAGGCTACAGAAGTCGGTGTGAGCGACATGGACCAGGGTGACAAGTATGTTGCAGACTTGTGCGGCATGGCCGACGGGTCTTACATTGGCTCGGCCGACTACAACGTTTACTTGACCGGATTGCCGATGGAAGAGTTCGGCTTTGATGCTGGGCAGTTCGACATTAGCATCAGCGACGAACTCACCAGTGAGGGCGATTATGAGAACTCCATCAGCATGGAAGACGTTGAATTCAACATGAACGCGGAAAGGCCGCTTGAGGTTGACCTTGGCGACGGAGCGACCATTGACGTTATGGCTTGCGAAACCTGCCCGCCCGGCAACCCCGTCATGTTCATCATGATGGGCAATGTTCTGGTCCACGCTAGCCAATCCTTCGGTCAAGCGGTGGCAGATGATTTCCAAGCCGAAATTGAAGACTCCTTTGGAGAGATTATCGAGAACTGGTTTGGTCTTAACGAAGACGGCAACTCGGATTACGACGACAGTGAGGACATGTACGCCTGTGACAGCGGTGAGATGATTTCGAGTTCGAGTGTGAACGATGGCAATCAGGATTGCATGGATGGTTCAGATGAGTGGGACTTCTACCTTCGCCCATCCACAACGCAAGACTGGCAAAGCGGAGATGAATACTATGACTTTTCAGGAAATATTGATGTAACCAGTTTGGGCCTTGAACCCAACCCAACCGTTGATTGTTTCAGCAACTGGTCTGAGGATTATTACGACCTGAGCATTGAACAGGTTAACAACGGCTATTCGAATTGCGACGACGACTCAGACGAGTTTGATAGCGGCGTGACAACCACCTATGTTTGCTTGGACGGTTCAACAATCTCCTTTGAATTTGTCAACGACGGCACTGAAGATTGCTCAGACGGTTCCGATGAACCCAATGACCACGAAGGCGATTGGTTCATGTGTGAAAATTATGATCAGATTCCATGGCAGTACATCAACGACGGCACGCAGCATTGCGAGGATGGCGATGATGAGCACGAAACTCGCCAGTCAGGTAATTTCTACTGCGACGACTACACCACGAGTCTGGACTTTACCCTCGTTAACGACGGTACGGCCGAATGCGCAGACGGCAAAGACGAAGGAGAGGCCATCTTCTTCATGATGGACGCTTACATGACCGACGGCGAGGGCGGGGTACTTGTATCGGCGGATGACCTGATGGTTTGTGCACGATGGGATTGCGACGTGACCATTAGCGTTGATTCAGGACACCTCTCTTATGGTACAGAGGTGGATGCAACGCTTCCTTATGGAACGAGCACGATGTGTGCTGGGGCCACCCTCTACGCAGATGATGGAGCCCTCCTCATGACGGCTGACGACTTCTGCAAGAGCATGTGGACTGGCCCCGAAATCCGAGAATGGGAGAGCCGCCTCAGCGATAACGGCGACAATGTTCTCAATGTTTCCGCCGGTGCAGGACACTGGAGCGATCAATTCAACGACGTCACCATGCATTGGACCGTCACCGACGCTGACAACGCCATTCTTGACCAGGGCAGCGAACTCTTCATGGATGAATCTTCGGTATCAGCCAGTGCGCTAATCGACATTCCAGGGGAGGGCGAATACTGTCTGGACATTGAATTGGTTGAAAACGGTGAGGCCGATGCCTTTGACACACACAGAACTTGCATGACCGTTGAAGACGGTCCGCAAGTCAGTGAACGCATGGAAAAGATCGGGGGCGCTCTTGCAGAGTCCGGCCTCCAGAATGTCTTTGAGAGATTTGCCAGCAATCTTAACACGACCTTCCAAGAGCTTGACGAGGACTACGAAGTCCCCGTCTTCCCTTACACCGACGGCATGTGGGCGCCACTTTGGAGCAACGAGCACGCCACCATCGTTGGTGTTGGTGTGTACGCTTGGGACGAAGATGGTAGCGCCTACGTCATCGCAGGACCGGAAACGGTTGGCTACAGTCAGGACCTGCCCATGACCTTCACCAGCATCCGCTACATCACCGGTGTGCCGGCACAGGAAGCACAGGCAGAAATGGCTGAGTTTGATGACCTCGAAGACATCGTTGACGTGGAAAACCACGACCTTTCAGAATTGGCTGACGACCTTGAAGCGGCAGGCGCCGACACCTCTGACCTCGGCCTTGGCGACGGTACAACTGACGAAACCACCGATGAGGGCGAAACCACGCCACCAACGGCTGAAGAAGTCGCTGAAGACAGTGGCTTGCTTCCCTTTGTCTCTCCACTGACCGTGATGGCCATGATCGGCCTTGCTGCGCTGGCTGGCAACCGCCGAGGCAGCGAGAACGAGTGAAGTCAAAAGGAAGAAGGGGGACGGAACGCCGTGCTACCACGGCCACGGCCGCATCGCGCCTTTGGTGTGATTCGCCTTGGCGTGACGGCCTTTCTTGCCGTTCATGTCTTCATCTCTGCTTGGCTGGTCGCCACTGTTGAAGGCGTCTACACCGAAGGCAAGCCAGCACCTACGGAAGCCCATTCACTGGTCGCCATCGACAAAGACCGCACGATGATCGATGTAGAAATCAAGAAAGCGACGTCGTTTTTCTTCTACACACTCGAACGGGACGGTGATGCAAGCGTGCCCGTCAACTCCTCTTCTTCATCAGAGAACACCACGGAAGACACTTCCGGCGACGAGGATGGAGGCAGCGATGATGAACAGAGTGTCGGGGGCGATGAAGACTGGCTTTCAACCGGGCGACAATCCATCAAGGTCGCCTTGGTCGCCTTGGTGCTCAGTGAACTCCTGATGCTTTCCGGCTTCAAATGGCGCCATCATGTCAGAACGCTCGCCTTTTTGGCAACGCTTACGGCGTTTGCTGTCGTCTTTCCTGCTTGTTATATGTTGGAGTTGAGCGGCGGAGAGGGGGAAGAAAGTGACAATACGGCAACCAATACACCAGGGGCCAACATCGAGACCGTTTCCTTTGTCCACACCAACGCCTCTTCCGACTTCTCATTGATTTGGTTGGGCATTGAGTTGGAGGCCGACTTTTCGGGGTATGATCTGGGCTTGGTTGAACCCGAGAACCGAACGACGGTCGCAGCGCAAGTTCCCGAGAAAGGGAGTGAAGATGCTTCGTCCTTCATTGCGTTTGAATCAACGTTTGAAATTCAGCTGGGCAAGAACCTCGATATTCTTCTGGTGTTGCCTGCGATGTGGTATCTTTTGCCCGCTGTTGACCCTCGCCAGCAGCGTAAGACACTCGTGGGTGTGGAAGACGAATGAGGTGGCGCCCACTCCGGGAATTGAACCCGGGTCGCAGGAATGACAATCCTGCATGATAACCTCTACACCAAGCGGGCAGTTGCATCCCTCCGGGGACGCAACCGCTATTTAAGCCGCGCCATGTGGGTGAAATGGGTGCCACCATGGCCAAACGGAAAACTTCTGCAGAAAAAGCACGGGATGATGAAGAACAATCCCAACTTGACAATATGTTGGGCGGCGCATTTGGGGACATTGAATCCCTTGAGAAGCCGGCTGAAGAAGTGGAAACGTCAACCGAATCCGTGGACGAAGGTCCAGCCGCTGAGGAGGAGAATCAACCAACAGATGTGACTGAAGGTCCAACAGGCCCCCCCACTGGCCCACCAAGCGGCCCACCAAG
>DAGF01000098.1:21516-26319 GCA_002495645.1 Euryarchaeota archaeon UBA549 | reverse complement strand
GGCCCCCCCACTGGCCCACCAAGCGGTCCTCCATCCGGTCCCCCAACCGGTCCCCCCACCGGACCTCCAAGCGGTCCTCCATCAGGTCCACCCTCCGGTCCCCCCACTGGCCCTCCAAGCGGTCCACCCTCTGGCCCTCCAACACCTCCTCCAGCCGAACCCGCGGAGGAAGCGCCGGAAGAGGAAGCCCAAGATGCACCCAACGACGAAGCGGAGACTTCAGAATCCGAAAACTCAGAAGAAGCCGCTCCTGAAGCATCCGATGAGGAATCAACAGCAGAAGAACCTGCACCTGAAGCACCGGATGTCGAAACTCTGGAGAAGGCCGCCGAACAGGCTCCCGAGGAAACGCCAACTGAATCCGCTGACGAAGCCCCTGCCGCCGAGGAAGAACCAGCAACATCTGAAGCGGCTGAGGAAGCAGCACCCACCGCTGAACCGGATCAGGCCACCCTTGATTTGCTCGCAGAAAAAGAGGCGGAACTTGAACGCCTCCACATGGAGAACGCACGCTTGCGCCAATCCGTGGTGGGTGCAACCGAAGTCATCGAAGAATTGGAGGAGCCGCCGATGCCGCCCCTGGTTGAAGACAACATCGTCATCCCACCCTACATCGTCTCGGACTTTGTTCGTCTTGGCCGCCAACTCGACCGGGAACATTTGGTACGGGCCACGATGGGCTCGTTGGCGATGATTCATCCCGAGCAACCCGGCGTGATGATTTCCACGCGTCACATGGTCACGCTTCCACGAATGAACGAACGCAGCCTTTGTGCGGCCCCTCTCGGCTCCACCTCTCCACGGGGCGCTCCTACCGACTGGCACGTGCTCGAGGTCGTCCTTGCTTCGGTGTCCATGGTCACCGGCGGCCCCGCTGCGGTGATTCACATGCATGGTCCGCACACCACCGCGGCCAGCTGCGAGAAGGACCTTGTCTTGCTCACACCCATCGATGAGATCGGCAAACAGCACATTGGGAAGATCATCATCGTTGACCCCGACCCCGAACATCCCGAAGATTACCTTCGCCAAGTCGCAGAAGCCCTCAATCAGGGCGGCATGCGGTGCGTTGTCATCCGTGGCAACGGTGCCTACGCCGTTGGCGCAGATTTCGACCAAGCCTGGGCCAACGCCGCTATGGTTGAACACAGCATGCAAATCCATCTTCTTGCTCGACAAGCGAACCTGAAAACTTGACGACTTCATATACTCTCAGGAGTGTATGATATCGGAAGTGAGCGCAGTGTCCGGTTTCAGTTGCGGCGACGACAAATTTCTCCTAGGGGAACAAAAAGTCGTTTCTTCATATACTGTAGGACAATCACTCACTCAAAGGTGAACACACATGGACCACAATACGAAATTTGACGTTGAAATTGCAGACGCATCTGGACACTCCACCGTTCAGATGACACAGAATGAAATTGCCGAGAAGGCCGCCCAAACTCAGGGTTCCTGGGTTTTCGTGAACAACCAGCTCGTCAGCGCCGCTGACATCGCTGACATGAACTTGGAAGCAGGCAGCCGCATTCGCTTGATGCCCGGCCTCGTTGGCGGTCAAGACGTCCCCACCTTTGTCGTTCAAATCACTGACGGCACCGGCCATTCCGAAGTCGTCATGACCAAGGCCCAAATCGTGGAAAAGGCCACCCAAAACAACGAGTTGTGGGTGTTTGTCAACAACCAACTCGTCAACACCGCCGACCTGGTCGGCTTGGACATGGAAGCAGGCAGCAGCGTCCGCATGGCCCCCGGTCTCATCGGCGGCCAAGACGCCCCCACCTTCGATGTGGAAATTGCCGACGCCACCGGGCACTCCACCGTTCAGATGACCCAAGACGAACTCGTCGAAAAGGCAGGCCAAACTCAAGGTTCCTGGGTGTTTGTCAACAACCAACTCGTCAGCACCGCAGAAATTGCGAACATGAATTTGGAAGCAGGCAGCCGCATTCGCTTGATGCCCGGCCTCGTTGGTGGACGTGCTTGTTGAATCCCATGATGGGCCATTGGTCATCCGCCGATGAAGCCCTTCTGGTTGAGAACCTCGAACTCGGTCACGACCTCGAATTGATTTCCGAAGTGCTCGAAAAAGCGCCGTCCGACATTGTTTTGCGAATGGTCCAACTCTACCAAAATGGTTCAATCGTCGTCATGGCGGGGGCCACTTTTGATGTCTTGGTCAAACGGATTGGGGAATGAAAGGTTGAAAACAGGATGCGAAGTCGCCAGCCTTGGAGAGAGAACTATGGTTGAACTCGTTGACTACAAGTGCGCCAACTGCGGAAACCTCGAATCGTTCCACCGAGAGCGCAACGGAATCAGCTGCAAGGCTTGCGGTTCCCGCATTTTCATGAAACTCCGCCGACACGGCACCAAGCGCCTCAGCGCCGAGTGAGCCAAATCGCTCGCAGAGTTCAAAGACCATGGACCGGTCTAACCGTTCATGACCGTGTGGCTTGAGCATTACAAGCCCGTGTTCTTTGATGATTTACTGACATCAGCGCAGGTCATCGAATCACTCAAACATCTGGCTCTCCAAGCCAATCCCCCACATCTCCTCCTCTCTGGACCGTCTGGCTGCGGCAAGACCGCCGCCCTCCAACTCGTCTGCCGTCAGGTCCTCGGCCCTTCATGGCGAGCCACCACCCACATCTTGCAAGCGCGCGACCTGAACAAAACGGCAGGGGCGATGGCCAAGTTCGAAGCCTTCCTTCGCCCCGAAGGTGCTGGCTCCGAAGACACACTCGCCGGCCGCACCAGCCTTGATGCCTTCGACCACAACATCAGCGCGACCGCCGACGCCTCACCGCCTCCGGCCGGCGAAGAATCCGCTGCACCCCAAGCCGGCACGTTTGCAGCCGTTTCACGCATCATCATCATTGAGGACGCTGATTACTTGGGCCATGCGCGTCAATCCTATCTTCGCAGAATGATGGAAGAAAGCAGCCGAAGTGCTCGCTTTCTGTTCACCACCCACACACCCTCCCGCATCATCGAAGCCTTGCGGAGCAGAACGCAACACGTTCGTATGCCCTCGCTCACTCGATTGCAAATTGAACAGCGCCTCGAACACATCGCCAACGAGGAAGGCTTGCAACCCGCAACAGGCGTGTTGGGCGACATCGCTCACGTGGCCAGTGGAAATCTGCGCAAAGCGGTGTTCACGCTCCAACTTCTTACCCAACGCAACCTCCTCAAGGACCGAAAGAATGTCCAATTGCTCATGGCCAATTCCAGTCGCAGGGAAGTTCAGTTGGTCATTGAGGAAGCGCTACGCGGTCGGGTTCACGAATGGAAATGGGAGCGCCAGGGTGAGAAAAACACCCGCGTACTCAAAGGCGCCATGGGGGCGATGGACCAAATGATGGCCAACCACGACCTCGACGGAAGAGGTGTGGTTGACCGCTTGCACCATTTTCTCGTCGCTGGACGCACCCACTATCCAGAACCGCTCTTGGCCGATCTCCTGTCCGCTGTTTCCGCCTGCGACATGAATTTGCAACGCTCCGCTCAGCAACGGATTCAACTCGAGGAATTACTTCACCGGTTTGCAGAAGTGGGTGCCGTTCACCTCCGAGGTGCTTCAACGCAAGCGTCTTGAAAGGTCGCACATCAGCGAAGGTTGGGCGTGTAGCACAGCTGGATAATGCGTCGGCCTCCTAAGCCGAAGATCGCGGGTTCGAATCCTGCCACGCCCGCCATTTTTTGGATAAGAGCCATAATCAGGCGCACCACCCCAACGTACGGGGATGACATGGCCGACGACGCCGCCGACGCCAACACGGTTCTCCCCGACCCCTACGGCCAGGGTTTTGCCCGGGTCGAGAATCCGCTTGAGCGAACCGTCGAAAAATGGCAGCAGCAAGAAATGCTTCGGATGAAGTTTGGAACAGTTGCTCGCCATTCTGCAACGATGGGAATTCGCCTCCTCTTTGGCGCAAGCGTCGCCATTGTGGCGCTGCTCTCCGTGATTTCACCCAACCTCGCTCCAGCCAACCCAGGCTATGTGGCCTTGTTTTGGGCGGTTCCTTTGCTGGTTGGAACAGTACCACCACTTCTTGCCGGCGAATCCATGTGGCAGGCCATCCAGGCTCGTATTTCGCTTCGAGAGATCGATGACCACGGCCATGGTGGTAAACTCTCTCTGCGTTCTCAACCCGGCATGGACCGGATTTTGGAAGGGTTGACCGATGTGCGCCGACACAACACGGTCAACATTTTGTTGGCGCTGAGTGCGGTCATGCTGTTGGGTTTGGGCACCGCTTTGCAACAAGATTCCTTGGTTTGGAACCTGTCGTTCTTGGTGGCGATGACCCTTGGGTTCGCTCATTCATTCCACTCGTTTTTCACCTCGGATTCGGTTCGACAACAGGGAGACCAAATGCCGTGTTTGGTGCATCATGCCCCCACGCACCACCCCACCCAACTCGGCTCAATTTTGGGCGAACTTATCGTCCTCCATTTGGACCCAGACCTCTACCTTGATTGGCGCGCGTGGCTTGATGATTTCAGGAAAAGTGTCCTCCCAGGCTACGATAAAGACCAGTCTTGGGAACGTGTCCTCTACATTCTTCATCTCAACGCCAAGGGCGATTTGAGCGATAGCATCGCCATGAGTGAATTGAGCGAATTCATTCGCCCCGACGCCATCAAGGACGTGCTTTTGGACGAAGAAGCCAAGTTCAACTGGCGCTCTTTGCAACGTTTGCTGGCCCATGCACGTGTTTGGCAACCCAGCGCCTTCCGCCTGCTTGAACGACTTCAGTTGGACCTTCTTTCCGGCACACCCAGCATGTTGCGCTC
>DAGF01000098.1:8614-21128 GCA_002495645.1 Euryarchaeota archaeon UBA549 | reverse complement strand
CTGTTCATTGCACTCAACAACCAAACATTCCAGCAAGCCGTTGCGAGAATTGAGGTCGTCTGTCCTGGTGGTGAACCCTTCGCCCGCGACCACCGCTTTGACCTGCAAGCCTGTCCACCCCCTCGTCAAGCGGTCAGTTTGAACGCCGAAGGCGAAGATGACGCGCTGGACTGGGTGCCTCGCTACCTCCAACAGGGCGTCGTTCTTTGGCTCGGTGTGGCGTGGCCGCCCAATGAACAAAGTGAACGCTATGTCCAGGTGATTTTGCGCGATGAGGACGGTGTGGTCATCGAATCCCACGTTCTGCGCACCATCGTCAAGCGAAAATCGAGCTTTGAAGCCCGGAAAAAACACAGCGCCCTTGAACGAGCACGCAACTGGGCTACCCGCCCACTGCCGAAGGCCTGAGACCCGAAACCTCGCCGCAGGGCGTGTATTCGTGCTTGTGATGGAAGCGCGCACCTTATGGCGGTCCTCTGCTTCGCCAGCCACAGGGGAGTTTCAGAATGGAAGCATGGGATGTCATTGTGCTTGGAGACGGACCCGCTGCACTCCACGCCGCTGCTGAAGCAGCGAAATCCGGTGCAAGCACCCTGATGATGTCGTCAACCGGTTTGGGCAACCCGGGCATGAGCGCCCTTGAGGGCCTCTCGGCCCCCATTCAGGAATCGAATAATCGCAGTCATCGAGAGGACACAATTCGATGTGGCGCCTTCCTGTGCGACCAAGACATGGTCGCTGAAACCACAGCGGGCGCTATCAAGCACATCGACCTGCTTGAGCGTCGAGGACTCAACTTCCGAAGAGACCAACAAGGTCTGCCCATGGTTCGAAAGGCGGCTGGTCACCAGCAACCTCGGACCGTGGACGCGGGTAGCGCTACGGCCCTCGGTTTGCAACAACTCGGTGAGGAACAATGCATGCGCCACGGCGTCATCCGACGAGGCGACCAAGTTCCACTGACCCTCGTTCACACCAAGCAATCCGTTGAGGGATTGGTGGCTGTTGACATGGTCAACGGGAAGATCATCGGTCTTCAATGCAAGGCGCTCATCATCGCTGACGAGGGCTTTGAGGGTGCTTTCTCATCGGGCGTTGTAGGCCTTGGCATGGACATGGCGTTCCGAACAGGGATCGCTCTGCGAGACATGGAATTCATGACCCACCACCCGCTAACCATCAAGGGAACCAACGTCTTCTTGCCGACAGGACTTCTCCTTGATGGCGCCCAACTTCACGAAGCCTCAGGGGCGGCCATTGATGTCGACGGGCAATCTTCTCTCGAGATCACTGCTTCACTATTGGCTGCTGTTCAACCTGTTTTGGATGCTCGAAACATGGGCTTGAGCGCATCATGGTGGGGCTCGTTGTTCCGCTTGGTCAAGCAGCGAACGGGCACTGACATGAACCGCCAAACCGTACCGTTGGAGCCAACCGTGGGCCACACCCTCGGCGGACTTCCCGTCGATGGAAACGGCCGCTGCGTGGTGGGTGCATGGTCCCGCTGGTTCACAGGCCTCTACGCTGCTGGCGATGCCGCTTGTACGGGGCTTCATGGTGCAGCACCCTTGGCTGGCAACCGCCTGCTCGACGCTCTTACGTCCGGGGCAGCTGCAGGAAAGCATGCCGGCGAGTGGGTGGCTGACCGCAAATTCAGTGCGGCCGCCGGTCTCGAATCAGCGGTGGAAGACGCACAGGCCGATGTCTCCGCCATGATGGAATCGGAGGAGGCCACGCACGTGGTTCGCTGCGGCACGGTGATGTCCAGCCTCCACAGCGCTTTGGCATCAACATCCACCTTCTCAGCAGAGTCCATGGCAACCCTCCAAGCCAAGGTTGAACAGCTCAGCATCACGGCAGAATCCCTCCACCTCGATCAGCACTCATTGATTGCCAACACCAATCTCTTGGAAGTCTTGCGAACGCAAGCGGCCGTCCGCATGGTTTTGGCTTCTGTTCAGAGTGGATTGGCCCGAGAGGAATCCAGAGGGTCGTTTACCCGAGAGGACTTCCCAGAGGCCAACGATGACTTCCTGCACCACATCACCATCGACCGAGAGGGCAACACCGGAACCTTGGCCATCAAGAAAGGAGCTGGCGGCCACTGGGTTCTTCCTCCACAATGAAGAAAGACATCGGGGGCCACCGACCCGTTATGACCACGCTGTTTGAGAAGATTCTCTCCGGCGATATCCCTTCACACCCCGTGGCGAGCGGGGAAGGGTGGTACGCCTTCCTCGATATTTTTCCTCGCAGAGAGGGCCATACCCTGGTTATTCCTCATCGCGGCGTCCAACGGCTTGCCGACTTGACGCCAACAGAACAATCCCAACTCATGGCGGGCGTTACCTACGTGCAAAAGGTGCTGGGCCAGCACTTTGACACCACGGATTTCACGGTTTGCGTTCACGACGGGCCGCTGGCTGGACAGGAGGTCCCCCATGTTCACGTTCATGTGCTTCCAAGAACCGAAAACGACGGAGGGTCAACCTTGATGGCCATGTGGCCTCGAACGATGTCTTCCGAGCCGGACCACGGGGCACTCGCCTCGCTTTCAGCAAATCTTCAGGGCGTGAAGTGATGGCGAAGATTGTCACCGATGAAGAAGAAATGGTGCATAACGGCGAAGCCTTGCCAATTCTTTCTGCTTCGGCGAAGAAGATGAACATCGATAAATTGCTCAACGCACCACTTCCAACCTACGAATCCTCCGTACCGGGGTCCTATCTCTGGACCAAAATTGCCTTCTGGATGTGCCGCCGCGTATCAAGCGCCCAGTTTCGTACCACGGCGTCCTCTTCAACGACCGAACTTCAGGTCGGTGGTGCCGGTGCCATGTGTTGCGGGTGGCACACCAACGGGCTGATGGACCCGCTCGGTATCTTCCTCAACCATCCCAAAGAATTCGTCGTCGGTGCACGACATGACTTGGTCACTCGACCCCTCCTGGGATGGTGGACACGACGTTTGGCAGTTCAACCGGTTGTTCGCAAAGCCGAACTTCTTCGTGGAGGGTGCACCGACGAGGAAGCACTCCACCTCAACGGCCGCTCGCTTCTTGCGCTTTCAAGCGGCATCGCCCATGGCTTTGGTTGCGTTTTGTTTCCAGAAGGAACCAGCCACAGCCAGTCTTTCATGCTCCGATTCAAAACCGGCCCCGTTCGAACGGTGCTTGCCGCTGCTGCGCTCGCCAAAGCCAACGACCTTCCACTCCCACACTTGGTCCCCGTGGGTCTCCATTTCCGAAAACGAGAGAAGTTTCGCACCGACCAGTACATCGAATTCGGTGACCCCATCGACCTCACCGACGACATGATTCCGCCAGTCATGGTCAACGCCGTGAGAGACGGCGGCTGGGTAGAGCCGCCGATGGAAACGGTGCATCAAATCAGGGACCAACTGCGGGACCGTCTCCCCGATATGACGCCCAACACCTCAACTTGGGAAGAGCATCGAGCGCTCCATTTGCTGGCCCACGCCCAAGCGCGCTCGCAAGGAAAACGACTTCCCGATTGGCCATCAGAAGTGCATGCTGCACGAACGGTCCGAAATGAATGGCCGGGGCGTGAGGCGACGTTTCCTCCCGAACCGTTGACTGGTGAGCGATTCGAGCGCGCTTCAGAAGCCGCAGAGATCCTCGAAGCGCACGGTTTGGACGGACGCGACCTCGGGCCAAAGGACAGGGTGTTTCGTCGAGTAAATTTCAGCCGACTTCCTTCGGCCATTCTTTCTCTGGCTCTCTTCCTCATCCTGTTGCCGTTCTCGTTGACTTCCTTGGGCCTTCAAATTGCCTTGGGGCGCTTGCTTGGGGACTCGACCGACGAGGGATTGGATGCACGAACAAGCTACCAGTTTTTGGCGGCCTTTTTCGGCTCCTTACTCGTATGGCCCGTGGTCGCCTTGGGCTGGACGGCGCTGGTGTGGTTCAATCAAGGGGCCATCGGCAACCTCCTCGGATGGGGCGACACCTGGCTTTGCCTCGGTACTGGAACGGCGTTCGCCGGGCTTTTCGCCGTCTATTTGCTCTGTTTCCCCCTCTTTTGGGCCAGCGGCAAATCCTTCGCCTCGGCATGGGATGTTTGGGTTGACACACGGAAATCTTGGGTGCGTTGGCGTTTCCCTTCTCAGGCGAAAAACCGTCTTGAAACGCTTCTTTCCGAACTCTCCTCCTAAAGGGTGCATTCAAACGGGATGAAGAACTGGAAGGCTACATGACGCCCGATGAGACCGTTGATTTGCTCAAGCAATGGCTCACGGAAGAACGCCTTCAAGCCAAGGCGCAAAAAGACCCCCGTGCCCACGCTCACTTTTTGGTTCGCTATCCAAGTGGAAAGCAAGGCCACATGTTTGCCATCGTCGTGCCCAAGGGCAGAGACTTGGTGGCCGTTTCGAGCATGACAAGGGTTGACGAAGGTCAGCAGAAGGAGATGAAGGAACACATGGATGACCAAGACAGCGATTGGTCCGAATGGATTCATGAAAGCCGCCTTCACCTGATTCGCACCGGCGTGGACTGGGTGATTCACATGGGTCATGAAGGTGAGAAAAAGCCTGGGCCTCTGCAGGCCTTTAACGTGAGTCTACCGATTTGGTTTGACGGCCTCACAAAGCATGAATTCATGAACAGCCTTCGTCGTTTGTGGCTTGCTAAACTCGCACTGATTCATGAGATCAAGTACTCGTACGGCCCAGGCGTGGGCAAACCTGGTCCGGTTGACGATTGGGCCAAATCCAAGCCGATGAACGACGGGCAACCGGTCGCGGAAGAGCCTCATCCGACGGCTGAAATTGAATTTGACGAGAAGATGTCCTTTGGCTCAGGATTTGACCCGACGGAATGGGCTTAAATCCATTATTTTCGCCGTTTTTCACCGCTTGGTATCGGATTTGATACCTACGCCGCAATCGCCCGAAACATGACCGATAGGGCGCGCGGTTAAGTATGATTAAAGTCTCCAAAAAGTGTTGAAGTCCGGGGTATGCCTATGAACCAGAAAATCAAATCCGTCAGCCTAGCGTCCATCATGGTCCTTTCCGTGATGTCCTCTCTCTTGATCGCCTCCGTATCGGTGAGTGCCAGCACGGTGGTCATCACCGAAGCCATCCAGATCGTGGATGGCGGTACGTCCTCCGATTCGCAGGCTGCGGTCGGCTCGGACAGCTCCGGTAACGTCCACGTCGTCTGGACCCGAAACAACCTCCACCTGTACTACTCGATGATTTCGCCTCGAGGTGAGACCTTGATCGATGCCACCCAAATCACCAACTCTGGACTTCACAAGATTTGGCATCCTGACCTCGCTGTTGACGAGTACGACCGTATCCACGTTGTCTGGGCCGACAAAGCCGGCCAGCACGCCATCATGTACACCGCTTTGTCCCCATGGGCTGCGCCCTTGGACGGCATGGCTTCCGATGACGGCACCATCACCGCCATCGACGACACCATCATTTCACGCCGCTCTCAAAACCGAGATTGGCCTGCTCTTGATATCGACAGCCAAAACAACGTCCACATCGTGTGGCAGGACAACTACGACGAACTCGGTCGTTTCTTCAACCAACCCCAAATCTACTACTCCATGATTCAGCCTGACATCGGCTCAGGTGCCGTTGTCACCCTGTTCGATGACACCCTCTTGACGCCCATCATCGGGCACAAGGGCCACCCCGATGTGGTCGTTGACGCCAACGACTACGTCCAAGTCGCATGGGATGACACCCGTGGCGGCAAGGTCGAATTGGCCTTCGTCGTCGACACATCCGGTTCCATGTACACCGAGTGGGCTGACATCTGCACCGTTATTTACGGCGGAAACTTTGCTTCCGGCCCTTACTTCCAAGGCATCAAACCCATGCTTGAGGAAGGTAACATGACCGTCTACGAAACCATCTATGGTTTGGGCAACACCCTCCCTGGTGCTGCTAGCTCCGGAAACTGTCAGGGCTACAACAAGAACACCGGCCCCCGAACCACCCCGCTGGGCCAAACCCCAGGCGACGACTCCGGCGGTATCCGCAAACTCCCCGGAACCATCTACA
The DNA here is from genome assembly GCA_002495645.1 of Euryarchaeota archaeon UBA549. GTDB lineage: Archaea > Thermoplasmatota > Poseidoniia > Poseidoniales > Poseidoniaceae > Poseidonia. The sequence goes on along the minus strand of DAGF01000098.1, from coordinate 15,086 downwards.
ACGGTAACACCTACTCCGGCTACTCCGGTGAAGACTGGGGACCAGGTACCAACTGGGCTTGCCTCTCCTGGAAGGACTCAGCAGGAAACGTGCCCGGTAACCCACCAACACAATCGGACCACCGTTGGAACCCCAACGCAACCAAGATCGTCATCCCTGTCTCCGACGAGGGCCCCAAGGACGGCGACCCGTCCCAACAAGCCGACGACAAAGCCGCCATCCAAGAAGCGCACGACAACTGTTTGTTGGCTGGTGTGGTCCCAGTCGGTCTGTACGGCCAAGGCTACGGTGGCGCTGGAAACATCCAGTCCCACTTCATGGACCTCGTCCAGTGCCCCAACGGCATCGTTTCGACCCAAACACGAAACTGCCCGGGTAACACCCTGGCCAACACAGATGCCGGTGGTCAAGCCTACGAATTCCCGTCGGGCTCGGGCAACAACCAGATGGCCCTTCTCGTGGAAGCCATGGTCTACATCTCCACCAACAACTCTCGCGAGATCTACATGTCCGTTCTTGACCCCTACGCCAAGATGAACAACGACCCAGGTTTCACGCCCGGTCTGCCAGGCCACTCTTCGCAGGGCGGCGGCTACACCGAAGACACTGGCGCTGGTGCTGATGGCCACTTGGTCGTCGTGAACGACACCCGTGTCACCATCGACGACGCCTACTCCTTCCACCCCTCCATTGGTGTGGACAACCAAGGCAACACCCACATCGCTTGGATGGACGGCCGGGATTACGGCTTTGAGAAGGACGTGAACTACGAAGTGTACTACACCAAACTCCGACTCCAAGGAGCCGGTGCTTGGGACGGTGCCGAGGAAGGACTCTCCACCTACGCCATCAAGAAAATCAACGACACCCCCATTTCCAACGTGGAAGGCAAGAACGGTCTGCCACCCGCTTCACCTTATGCGGGCAATTCCGTTTTCCCCTCTCTGTTGACCGACGACCAGAACAACGTCCACATCGCTTGGGTTGATTCTGGAAACCTCTCGGCCAACGAAGAAATCCTCTACACCCGCTTGAACCAGACCGACTTGACCGGCGATGGCCTCACGGCCCTCGATCCGTGGGAGGCGGTTCCGGTGACCTCGTGGAATTCCAATAAACTCGGGCCAAACAGCGGTCGCCAGCCGGCCATCGGTATGCCGCCTGCGTTCTCCAACGATTTGGGAAGCGGCGCGCACATAGCGTGGTCGGACACCAATACATGTGATGAAAACGGCAACAACAACCGATTCACCATTTGTTACTCACACGTGTTGACCGGTCAAGTGGATGTTGACTTTGACGAAGGCGAGACCTTCTACCACGTGATTGAACCGGGCCAACAAACCATCTACAACATGACGATGAACAACTCCACACCCGGACCAAAGGACTTGGTTGCCGATACATACGGCTTGAACATCTCCGGTGTTCCGATGAACTGGACGGCGAACCTCTACTTCGCATCCAACCACTCGAGCATCTTCCCCGACACCCCGATTTTCCTCGAAGGTGGCGAATTCATCCGGTTCTACGTGCGAGTGCAAGCCCCGTCCATCTACCAGGCCAATGGCGATGAACTGGCGGAGATTCGTGTCACGGCTCAGTCTTACAAGGACCCTGCCATTCAAAACGACCTCATCACGCTGACGCTGATGGACGTCGTTCACGGCATCAACCTCGACACCTCCCACAGCATGGCGGACATTGAACAGGGCGACACCGCCATCTTCTCAATCACCATCACCAACACCGGTAACGTCCACGACGCCTTTGTCTTCTGGGACCCGAACAGTCTCGAAGGGCAGCAGGAATGGCTCCTTCCATTCGGCTGGCAGGTGAACTTCCCGATTCGCGTTGAACTCGACCCGGGTCAATCGGTCACCAAGAACCTCGAAGTGTTCGTTCCGACCTCAGAAGACCCCGGAGCCTTCGTGATTTACGTGAAGGGTTGGTCTGAGGGTGAGCCCATCAAGTCGGTGGAGAAAGGCACCTACGACATCCTTGAGCTGGGCGTGTTCGTGTCCATCCGTTCAACCGGCAACATCGTGTTTGCCGTGGATGACCGCACCGAGCAAGTCAAGCCGGGTGAATGTGCATCCTACAACATCAACGTCACCAAGAACTTCGATTCCGGTGAACTTGTGTTCGCAACGCCAGGTGCACCAGATGCCAAGCCAGACGGCGTCGCTATGGATGCTTGGCGAGAAGAAAACTGGGTTGTCCTCGTTGACTTCGCCAACGCTACCGGCTCCGCAGATGCTGGCGACGGCCTTGGCGACCCCATCGCTTGGACCATTCCAGGTGCAGCAGAGAAGGTTACCAAGCGCGTCACCGTCCATGTCTGTGCGCCGCGGAATGCAACCGCAGGACTTGGCCCCGCCATCACGCTGAAGGGGTACTTAGACGGCTACCCCCGAATCTCCGATTCGGCCATTCTGTCAACCAACGTGGAGCACGTGTTTGATTTGGATGCGGGCATCGACCCATCGATTGGTACCTCAATGAACGTGAACCCAGGTCAGCAGATCACGCTACCAGTGACGGTGACCAACGACGGAAACGGACCGGACCGCTTTGACTTCCGCCTCGCCCGCGTCACTGATGCCTTTGGCGTTGATGTCATTTGGGATATCGAGATTCCACGAGAAACGCTGCAGGAACTCTCCCCGGACACTTATCAGAAGTTTGACGTCACCATGAACGTGCCAAACCGAGTGCCAGCAGGCGAATACACCGTGGTGTTGCAAGCCTTCTCGGAGGAAGTCTATCCCGATGCCAGCGGCCGTGAAACGCGAATCCGCGACACCATCGTGCTGGCGGTTACCGTTGACGAATTCCACGACATGCAAATCTCGATGGACCCAACCGTTGACAACGCCGTGAAGACTTCCGCACCTGGAAAGATCGTTCGCTTCACCTTCAACGTGACCAACAACGGCAACGTTGCAGATGTGCCAACGCTGAACAACCACTCCGCTCAAGCCGATGGAGACACCTTGGTTTGGAACACGCTACCTGGCATGCCGACCCTGACCGGATGGGACGTGTCGTGGTTCATCATGCGCCAAGTCAGCGCCGACCTCGTCGTCGAGGAGCCATGCATCTACATGGAATCAACCGCTTCCTCGTTCCCTGAGGACGAGTGTGTTTACCTCCAAGACATCGATGAATGGCGCCTTCCTGAGATGGCTCCGTACGAAACCATCACCGCCGTTGCTGCCGTTGCCATCGGTACCGATGCAAAACTCACGACGCGCAACCTTGGTCTGAAGGTCGTCTCAATGTACGGTGACATGGACAACGACGGTGACCACGACGATTCCCCCGAATGGGACGGCGACAACTACGACACCAACGAGTTCATCGTCACCCTCCGATTGCGAGCACCAAACCTCGAAATCAAGGAGATCATCATGCCACCGTCCACATCCAGCGAAGTGGATTCGACCATCCCAATCGGCATCATTTTGCAGAACACAGGAAACGTCCATGCAACCGACATTGAAATCGTTCTTTGTGAATACGATGACGCAAACGATGCTGACATCATAAAGGAAATTCGCGAGAACGGCTGTGATGAAGAACGCGTGGTCATGCGTCAAGTGGTTGGTGCCTTGTTGGCCCCAGATGACACCGAAGACGCCAAGGAGATCGAACTTTACCTGCTCTACCCGGTTACAGCCGGAAGCAAGGGCGTTTACGTGGTTGTTGACCCGATGAACGAAATCGTTGAATCCGACGAGAAAGACAACGTCAGGCCAATTCCAGAAGAGCTTGAATCCAACAGCCCCGTGATCGATTTGGCGAAGGAGGTTGTCGGAAAGACCGCTCTACCGTTTGCCGTCATCGTGTTGACCATCGCCCTCCTCGGCGTGGTCTATCTGGTTGGCAAGGGACGCCGCGACGAGGTGAACAAGCGACTCGCTGAGCAGTCCTCGTTGGTCTCCGTTCTGGCTGATGAAGCCAACAACTGAGCACGTCTTCACTTGGACCTCGGCCCGAGGTACCAGCGGAGTTCCGTATCGAGCGGAGCGGCGATGACTTGACCGGAGCGGCGCGCAATCTGTTTCTCAAGCCGTGCGCGCAAGGTCGTGATGACCTCAGCCACATTGTGGTTACCTGCAAGTTCTTGTTGCACCAGCGAAGTCAGGTCAATTCGGTTTCCGGTGGCTTCCACCATGGTCTGGATGATGCTTCGTTCCTCATAGGACTCAAAGTCGGTTTCCACCGCTGCAGAAACGCGCTGTCGTACATGTTGGTGCAAGGAGATGAGTGCGTCCCGTTGGGCGTCCAATTCTTCCATGACCGATGCAAGGGTGCGCATGTGTGACAAACCCTCGGCCACGGCGATTTTCTTTCGTCCACTCAGGGACTCTGCGATGGGCACCGATGCTTCGGGAAGGCTGGTGGACAACCTCATCGGGCCACCAGCTGGGAGTTTTCGCTCCTCGCATCGGAACAAATCCGGCCCGATATCGACCTGGATGGACATGGCCCGTTCAACGGCGTAGATGGTTCGGGGCGGCCCCCCTTTTTCTGAGGGCACTTTGTTTTTGGAAACCATGCCTCCCTTTTCCAATTCTTTGAGATGTTTCACAACGGCCGGTTGACTGACACCGATCAATTCGGACAGTTGCATGGGGTAGTGCGGTTCACGGGCCAAACGCTCGAGAATTTGGCGACGTGTTTTGTTTTGCAAGAGGTACAAGGCTTGATCAAGGTCAGTCATACTTCTCAACTCGAGGTTGGGTAGTGGCCCGACCTCTATGAACACACCGTTTCTTCATTGTTCGTCCCATTCTTTCCAAGCATTGCTCGGTGCAGCGGATTGATCAGCACTTGCTTTCCGAGCAGGAGAGGTCGTTTTTCGCTCCACGGCTTTGGGTTCGGCCAACGGCACACCTTCGTCCCACGAGGCGATGGCGGCCGCATTGGCCGCGTCTTGGATGGCCTCTTCTGCACTGGTCGTTTGGTAGCGCCCAGTCTTCGCATGTTCTTGTGCGCCCTCAACGTCGCCCCGCATCAATGCATAGACTTGCTCGGTGGTCAACAGGCTGCCAGCCGCAACATCGTTCAAACCATCAACGAATTCCTGTGAAGGCTGGTGCTCAGCGGTGTCAGCGAAGGGCGGGGCGACCGACGGCTGGGTGGGCACGGACGGGTCGGGTTGATTGAACAGGGTCGGATGGTCTGGATTGAGGTCCGTGATGGGAACGAGGCGCCCATCTTCGCCTACCATCATCACTCGAGGACTTCGGCTTGGCTTCGAAGCGTAGTACACGATGAGGGCAATGGGCGTGGTTAACACGCCCAAACAACACATCGCACCTCCCAAGACCAAACTCGTTGACTGCATCAAGGCAATGGGCATGTCATCCACGGACACGAACCAACCGGTCGTTTCGCTGCAATCCTCTTCGCAAGTGATGACCACAGCATACTCGCCGGACCCGTTGAGCGTCCATGCCGCTCGTTCAACCATGTCTGCTCCATCGGCCGTCATGGGTTGCCAGTCGAGCATGCAGGTTTTCTCACCGAGGGCATCTCCGACCATCGCAGAACCTTCCACACGGTAGAGTTCAACCGACATGACCTCATCATCAGCATCCTGATAGAAACGGTAACATGTGTCATTGAGTGTTTCAGTCTGGTAGGTCCCGGCACCCGTATAGGCTCCGTGGTGTTCTTCTCTTGGGTCCATCACCGTTGAGATGGTGGAGGCCTGACTTTGTATCAAGATGGCGCCGAGCAAGAGCATGACACCGCCTGCAATGGCGAGGCGAAGCGCCCAAGGCGAGCGCTTGGCAGGCTCAGGTGCTTGCATCATGGTCTTCCAGACCCTCTTCCTCCATAAGGCTCGCTGATGGGCTCACGCAAGTCCCAGCTCGGCGAGTTTTTCCGGCAGATAGGTGTCGGTTACGAAATCCAAACCGTATTTGGCGAGGGATTGTTGCTCAGCTTTCTTGCCGAGTTCAAGCATCATGTTGATCTGCTCCTGCCACCATCCATCTGCAAACCTCGGGTCAGAAAGTTCGGCTTTCAGTGCATCGATATCCCTGCTTGACAAGTCATCGCTGGGCAGGTCGTAGGCTTCGATATCGCCAGCGGTGATACCAAGATAGGTGGCTGAAGGCGTGGCCAAATATTCGGAGATGTGCGCCGTCTTGATGGCGCCGTACGCGATGGAGGCGAAGATACGGAAGGACCACGGGTCGCCGTCAAGGAAGACGACGACGGGCAAATCCCATTCCTCGCTCATGCGCTTGAGAATACGTCGTGTTGACCGAGCGGGTTGGCCTTTGAGATGGACCAAGCCGCAGTTGAACGCTTCATCAAATCCGTTTTCGATGAGACGGTCAAACATACCACCCGTCTCGATGGCCATGATGAAATTGATGTCGTGTTCAAGCAACTCAATCTTCTCTTCCTCCACGTTGTAGGGCACGCCGTATCCTGAATCGCCCACATCGTC
>DAGF01000098.1:0-8276 GCA_002495645.1 Euryarchaeota archaeon UBA549 | reverse complement strand
CTGGCGTTGATTCGCATCCATTCGCCTCGTCGGTTTCGCTCCCGCAAGGTCAAGTTTCCAATCATGCGAGCACCGTCTTCCTCCGGTCGGAGTTTGAAGTCCTCACGAAGGCACTTTGTGACCACCTCAAGGTCTTCAGCGAGGTTGTTGGACTCGTTTTGTGAGGAGAATTTTCCAAGACCCCAGCCCTCAGAAATGTAGTACATTTCTCTCAATGTGGACGATTTTCCAGCGTCGATCATCTCCTCAATGAACTCCACGACGTGGAGCGCTCGTAGCAATTGCTTGGCCGAGCCCAGGCTCGTCGCATCCCGAACCGAACGCTTCTTGCCGTACTTGTAGACGCCCAATTTGTCATCAAAGCCGATGTTGTTCTTGGTTCGCACGGGCAAGGTCATCGTCGGGGGTTCGCCCTTGACGATTTTATCGTACATTTCGGTAACGACCTCGTGCAGGGCCGCCTTGGTCTCTTCCGGCGTATGGCTTGCTGACATCATGCATCACTCCCGTATCCCATCAGGGTTTGTTGCCCACCGCTTCTGGGCGGTTCGTCCTCTTGGGGAGGAGCAGCGATTTCGGCTGTCGTGTCCTCGTTCGCTTCCGCCTCGTCCTGAGGGGCGTTATCACCGACTTGGTCGTCTTCAGCCCGAGCCTCTTGGCGACGAATTTCTTCAAGCAATTTCTCGTCCATCTTGGAGGCGCCAATGACCTCTTGACTTCCGCGGTAAAACACGTCGGTCTCCGTCCAGTCGCCTTTTTCGAGTCCAGAGAGTGCATACGTGATGGTGTAAGTTTGACCGGGCTCCAACGTCTCGAGTTTCCAAGCCCACACACCGGTTGCTTCCTTTCGACCTCCTGTTGTGTTGGCCTCCATGGTGGCCCCTTCCCTTTCGGGCCACGACGCCAGCAGGGTGTAGGCGCGGGCCCTCGAGGTGTAATTGAACAGCGTGATGGACACATCGGTTTGCTTGGTTTCCTTGTTCCAAACGGTGGTGCTCTCGGCGATGACGGCTCCCATGATTTTGGTGATGGAGCCAGCAAGGTCGGGCACGGGTCGGTTGAGAATGGCTGCGGACTTGGCGGCGATGGCGGGAATGATATCGTTGACCAACTCGAATTTCTCTTGCACCTTGACCATCTTTTTCTTCTTCTCCAAGTGCTTGCGAAGCCCTCGGCCCATCTCGAGCATGGCCTTGCGAACTTCGTCCATCACTTCGCCGTTATCGGCCAGGGCTTCCTTGGCTTCGGACGTGAACTGCACGTTGGTGCTGGCGAGGTGCACCAAAATGGCAGCAGGGCCCTTCGGGACGCCTCGTCCACCCGCTTGGTCAAGGCCGTATTGGCGCCAATCCACCGATTCGATGGCTTTGGTCAGCAGGCAACCGCCTTGCTGGTACATCAATGGCACACGGTTGGCGAATCGGAGCACTTCCACCGGCTTGTCAGCCGCCATGCCGTCACCGAAGATGAGGCCAACTTCGACCTGGTAGGGGTTGCCCTGCGAGACAGTAGGTGAACGCGTCATCGTGGTGACAAACCGCGAATCGATGGTTTTTGACAACCCTTTCTTGATGAGTAATTCCTCAATGGGCGAAAGACAGTTTGTCGGCGGGTTCAGCAATTTGACGGGCTTCCCGTTGAGTTGCCGCTCGCCTTGGAAGGCTTCCAGCAAGGCTCGGATATGGTCGGGCTTCATCGATTTCGGCTTGGCCTTCTCATCAATTTCAGCTACTGCCAGCAATTCCTTGGCCGCTCGTGAGGAGACCCCTGAGAAATTCTTGTACAGGAAGGAGGTCATTCGGCTGTCCGTGGATTCCGTGCACATGCGCTGAAGGGTACCGAGATGAATGCCGTGCGGGTGAGGTTTGATGCTCTCGACCTTCCGAGGCAGGCGCTCGGTCACACGTGGCCAATGATGGACTTCACCGTCCGGGTCTTCGAAGGTGATGTCGGCGTGCGGGTTGACGATGCTCGTCATTCGCAAGTACTGGTAGACGCTTTGACGTCCCCGTTGGTATTTGGCCTTCATTCGGCAGGTGATTTCCAGCCCGTGCTCTTTCAGGGTTCCATCGGCTTTCTCCCAGAGTTCACGACCTTCGTTGGTCTTCGTCGCCTTGTTTTTGCGAGTGTCCAATCCGATGTCAACGATGGCCGCTGAAGTTTCGGTGGCGATTTTTGAACGAACATGGGTCTTCTGTCCGGTCGTCAATTGGCTGTACATGACCACACCGGTAATCCCGATGCCTTGCTGACCGCGTGATTGACGAATGGCGTGGAAGCGCGAACCAAAGAGCAACTGTCCGAAGACCTTCTCGATGCTGCGTTTTGGAATGCCGGGACCGTTGTCTTCGGTTTGAAGCTCAATGATGTTCTTTTTGTCGTCAATCTTGGTGATTTTGACCTTGATTTCGGGCAAGATGCGCGCTTCCTCGCAGGCGTCCAGCGAATTGTCAACGGCTTCTTTGACCGCCGTGATGAGGGAACGAGTGAGGGAATCGAAGCCGAGAAAGTGCTTGTTTTTCTCAAAAAATTCTGAAATCGCGACTTGCTTCTGATTTTTTGCCATGCGTTCTGCTGTGCCTGCCATGGGCGTTCACCTCCCCCGGTCCTCCTCCGTCTTGACGACGTCGGGCCGACAGATGACCGTCCCCGTCCTTTGAGGGATTATAATCTCCTTAGGCGAAACGGCATGAACAACGCCGAAATTGATGGCGATGCTCCCAAACCGCTCAAGCGAACAGTCCCGGCGTCCAGATGCTGATGTGGCCGGTGAACGCAGAGGCGGCCACCGTGAGCGGGCTGGCGAGGTAGAGTTTCCCAGGACCACTTCGGCCCTGGAAGTTTCGATTGATCGCCGAGACGGTCACTTGGTCGGGTGTGATGGAGACGCCGGGTCCAGCACCGATGCAGGCGCCGCAGCCAGGGTCGATGAGTTTCACACCCACCTCGAGGAAGAGGTCATGCCAACCCATGCGCTCGGCCAAGGCCTTGACTTGACCTGAACCGTACTGGATGTAGAAATCAACACCCTCCTTCACGGAAAGACCTGCGTCCTTGGCCGCTTGGCACACTTCAGCGTAGTAGGCGATATCGTCTTCCTTTCCGGCCGTGCACGAGCCACCGTAGGCAATGTCCACGGCCACGTTGCCGATGTCGCTGATGTTGGCGCCGTTGGTTGGGTCGCTTGGAATGCCTTCGTCGGGGTTGCCAGGATGGGCCACCATGGGGACGATGGAGGAGAGGTCGATGGTGTGGACACCACCATCGTAGTGAGCGCCTTCATCGGGGGCGACCATGCGAGCGCGCTGTTCATCCTCGGACAGGTGCGGCTGGGCTTTGAGCATCCATGCCATGAGCGCATCGTCGGCTTCGCAGATGCCGGTTCGTCCCGAACACTCTGTCGCCATGTTGCAAAGCGTCGCTCGCTCGTCCACGGAAAGGGAGGTGAGCCCGGGGCCACCGAATTCCATGCTTCGGTTGAGGGTCAATTCCTTGCGAGCGTGGTCGGCCAAAATGGCGAGAATGACGTCTTTGGCCGTGCAGCCGTGATGGAGTTCACCGACCAGTTCGAAACGAATGGATTCAGGGACCTTGACAAATGTAAAGCCAGCGCTGACGAGGTTGGCGTATTCGGTCGCTCCCACGCCCCAGGTCAACGCGTTGGATGCGCCGCCCATGCAGGTGTGAGAATCGGTGGCTTGGATAAAATCGCCAATTTCAATGAACTCTTCACGAGCCACTTGGTGGCAGATGCCGGGCGAGACGCCGTCGACGGCGGAGTAATCCCGTACACCCGTGTGCTGTTGGAAGGCCACTTGGAGGTCGCGCAACGTCTGCACTTTGTGCATGAAGGGAACAAACTTCGGGTTGTGCTGAGCGTAGAGCAAGTGGTCTTCGAACACCGCGAATTTACTCGGGTTGGGTAGGGCGTAATCCTCGCCGTATTCTTCTTGCAAGAAGGTGTGGACTTGTGCGGTGGTGAATTCGTGGGAATAGCCGCCTTGAACCTGGGCGATGACGGGGTCGCCGGGTTTGACGCACTGACCTTCGGGTTGTCCCACCAAGTTTCGGCTGATGATGTGCTCGGCCATCGTCATGGGGCGCTGGGTCGTGCTGAGGGGCGCGAGGTCCAACTCGCCGGCTTTGAGCGCTTTGGCAAAGGGGAAGAGGCCCCCATGTTCCACGATGAGTTGCGTGACCGGGTCGTACTGTCCGGTGAATTCAGCCAAGGGGATGGATTCTCCGTTTTGCAATCGCTCGAGCATGCTGTGGTCGCCCATCAACTGGCCGAGGTTGATGTTGTTGCGCTCGTGAATAGGGGCAAAGGATGCGGCGATGACGATGCTGATGCCGGCCCACCGTTCGCACTGGGCGGCCGTTTCACGGCTCGAGCCGGTGCCTTTGCGCTGGCCTGAGACAATGACTTCGAAACCTCCGTCCTTGAGGGCGTTTTCTCTGAACACCCGCAGACCGTTGTGCATCAAGCCCGCATAGGCGTTCTTGGCGATTTCAGCAGGGTCGTGGTCAAAGCACACCCACGCAGGGGTCATGACGTCGGTGTTGATGTCGTCGAGCAGGTCATCGACGGTCAAATCCTCCATGCGAAGGTTGAGCCCGTCGTAGAGCTGTTGCTTGATGAGGTCCAAGTCTTTGGTCAAAAAAAGCACGCGCTTTCCGGGCGTCAAGGCAATGTTTTGCGCTGGCTTTGTGGCCCCCATGCCTCCCCCTCAAGGCTGTTCACGGGTCATCCGTTCATAATCGGTTCGGGGCGGATTCTTTGTTGACAAAGGCCGCCATGCGACGGTATGTTGCGCATCTCCAAAGGTATTCCAACGGTCCAAATCTGTACCGCTCAAGCCACTTTTCAGCAAGGTACAGCTGTGCCCACCAAATGACGATGATGAGCAAAAACACCGTGGTGCGACTCATCCATTCCCCTGGGAGCAGTGAAGCGAGCACCACGCACACAATGGTTTGGCCGATGTAATTTGTCAGCGCCGTCTTCCCAAGGGCTCGAATCCGGTTGATGAGCACCCCGCTCGTCTTTTCATTCCACCACATCAACAAGCCAAGGTAGCCCAAAGCCATGGGGACCGTGCCCACCGTGTTGGCATAGTTCCCCTGAACGATGGCCGTGGGTGAGAAGTTTTGCGTGGCAGTCCATGCCAATCCAACGCCTGAAAGAAGAGCGCCAAGGGTGACAAGACCCAGGCTGCGCTTGAACAACGCATCGCTTGCATTGGCGCGAATTAACGCCCCGTTTGCGTACAAGCCCATGCCGATAAACATCATGCCCATGGCCCGAGCAAATACGTCGTACATCAAACAAAGAAACACCAAATCAACATCACCCAAATGAGTCGTCTTGATGGACGAATCCCCCCAGACCTCGAGGAAAGCGGCAGGGTCAACAACAGAGACGACCAATGCATTAACGATGATCGGCGAGAGGTACAACAGGGTGCCAACTGAAATGAGCAGAGTTGGTGGAAGTTTTCTGCAGAGCAACAACACCGGCGCGCAACAAGCGTAGACAAAGAGAATGTCGCCCTCCCATATTGATGCATGGAACGACCCCATAAGGAGAAGGAGGAAATTTCGCCACAAGCTGAGCCTCACAGGCGAATGGCCTTTGGCTGCAGCACGTTCACAAAAGAGAAGCACGCTTGCGCCGAAAAGAAGTGAAAAAAGAGCCATGAATTTTTGGTCAGCAAACACTTCGCCAAATCCACCAACCAACCAATCCAGGATCGTTCTGTTTTCCGGGCTGGAGATGTCAAAGTAAGCCGCACCTACGAAAAAGAACGAGACAGCGTTCATGATGAGGATGCCCATGACGGCCACGCCTCGAACCGTATCGAGGTGGGTGATACGTTGGGAAGAGGGCAGGAGGCCCACCTTCGTTTGATGCTCCATGATTTGGCCCAAGGTCTACCGCCCTTAAGGGAGAGGGATTTTGTTTGACCTCTGGTCTTGTTTACAATGGATGCCTTTGCACTCGTGGGTGAACACAAGGGTACCGATGTATGCGTATACGCATACGTGGGTCTCCCTTGTATATACTCAGAACCATCTCTTTCATTGTATACATATTAATTCGAATGTATCCATGCGTTCCTATAGCGGTTAAACAAAAACTATGAGAAAACAGTGTTTGTTCGATCTCCAATATATTCATATGCTAAAATGACTAGGCCTAAGCATGGATTCAATTCTGACCCTCTTTTGGGAAAACTTTTCAATTGTTGAACTTGGAGATGATGCATCCCTACCTATTGAAATGTCAAAGGCCTGGTCAAGTTCCTATGACGCATACGATTGATATCATGGAAGTTAATGAGGTTGGAGTTTTACTCGTAGGCGAATCATCAGATACGCAATTAATCTCCTTAGAGCGGGAGCTTAAGAGATGCGGGAAAACTCCATTTTGGTTACATACCAACCCAATTGATGGTTTGTTGCCAAACGTCGTAATTTCACCCAACATACCAGATTTTACGGTGTCTCCAAGGGTAGGTAGTAAATACTCCAGTAATCAAATTGATTGGGTCGTTATTAGAGGATTGCCGGAACAAGGGAAAGATATGCCTACAGATGAATGGAGAAAAAGTATTGACGGAATTCTTGAAATTCTGATTTCTGAAAATGTTAATTTCATCCCTGGTAAACCAGAGGCAATCACAAAGGCCAACAACAAAATATCTATTCTAAGAACCATGATTGAATGCGGATTCCAAGTTCCGGCTTCAATCGTCGCAAATACAGATAACTCAATTGTAAGAACACTTTCTCAGGATGTGGTTCTGAAACCAATGCGGGATCACAGAAAAGGTTCTGGTTCATCATCAAAAACAATTTACGTGAACAGAACTAATCTCGATAATTTGTTGAAGAAGCTTGGAGACCAATTCAAAGGTTCGTCTCCAGTCTTGATTCAAGAAACAATAATTGGAGAGAACATTCGTTCCTTAGTTTCTGAAAAATTCCATATTTCAATATCTTATACATCCGGTACACAGCATATTGACTCACGTTATTACGATTTTTCAAAGATTCGAGCATCATTTTGTGACCTCCCGGAAAATATCGCAGAGAAATGCCGCCTTCTTCTTTTTAACTTGCGACTCAACGTAGCGGCTTTTGATTTTATTAAAAAGGAAAATCAATATATTCTCCTTGATATCAATCCAACAGGCCTGTTCTCTGGCTTCGAGACGTTACTCGAATCGAATATTATGAGCAAAAACTACGCTTCTCTTGTGGAAGGAATTAGAAAGTCCAAAGATTCAAGTGTTGTTCTCAATGGTTCCATTTTTGAGAAGAAATATTCCTGCCCGGAACGGGAAGAACGCGAAAACCTAGGTATTTCTGCTGCAGGTGAAATCGATCCAGAATATAGGGAGATATTCAAATTCGAACACAGCAAGTTGTACTCGCAAAAAATGGACGCATTGACTATCGAAAATTTGTCATTAGACTTGTTAAGCAACTTTTGTAATTTTATGGCTAGATTAAATCGAGAAGGGTCGTATCACGGTGATATCCGGCCGGAACACTTACGTTGTCATTCTGGGGAAAAAATCATTTTAATCGACTGGGAGCGATATTGTTCTTTTAATTTCAAAGAGCAATTTTGGAATTCTCCACCAATCCGAGGCCATTGGGGATATGCACATCCGAAGTCGTTGACCTCGCCTCAAAAATATGGTGAGTCGATGGAAGTTTTTTCATTCTTAGTATCAATTTTAGAGTTGGCAAATGGAAAGAAATTTAGGGATCCATCAAATTTTTCTAATGCACAAGATTTTTTTGAATATTGTTGTTTACTAAATTCAGGAGAAAATCTTCAATTGGATAAAAAAAGTGAACTATCGAGTATTTTTGAGCATAATCCGAAGTCTTGGAATGAACTTTCAACAATTATAGGTCAATTCCACGAGCCACGATCAATAAACTAGTTTCTCCGATTCACAATTACATTGCAGATTTATCATAACAAATAGTTCACAAGCAAGTACAGATTAATCATGCAAAAAACGAATCTCAAAACAAGAGATTTCCGTAGTCTCAATAAATCCTTAGCCTTTTATTCACTTTTTCATTCAAATAAATTTGATTATTTTACTTGTCAATTAATCGGTTAATGGATAAAACCCTTGAATTATGGTTCTGCAAACTAGAGGGGTTGCAGTGGGTCATACACAACGCTAGCCTTTCACTCACCTCTTGAATCAAACTATTCTCTAATTGTTTTGTTTATCAATTAATGGGTTAGC
>DAGF01000120.1 GCA_002495645.1 Euryarchaeota archaeon UBA549 | reverse complement strand
TCGCATAGCCCGGTATTGCGGTGGATTCGAAATCCACTGTCCCTTGGACGCGGGGGTTCAAATCCCTCTCTCGGCGCTCCAATTCACATGTAGAATGCATCGTGTGATGCGGTCATTTCCTTCACGAGGTCTTCTTTGACCGTGGGGGCCATGGCGTCGAGTTTCTCGCGCAACCATTCGCCACCGTTCGTGGGGACCGTCAAACCAAAGCCAAACCACCGCTCAAGGTGTTCAATCACCCGTTGTGAGCCCATGATGTCAGCACTTGTTCCGACGCTGGTGGCGATGACGCAGGCCGAGTTGAGTTCGTAGAGTGGACCCATTGATGCGAGCAAGGCCGGCATGCCCACGGCACCCGATTTGGGTTTGTCTCGCCTGACATCAACGCCCATGGCCTCCATGTCAATACGGAATGAAGCAGAACTTGCAACGGCAAAGGTCTCTTTGTTCTCTGGCTTGTCGAACATGCCAGCGAGCACCAAAACCGTGGCCACTTTTTGCTCTTGGAAGAACGCCATCAATTCGGCGGCCAGCACGGACTGCTGACTTGGTTCGGTGGGCTGGGTCTTTCCAGTCAGGGTGATGAGTGGTGTTCCATTGGGCGTTTGTATTTGGCGAATGCTGAGATGAGGTGGAGCGAGCAAGCCGTCTTCGTCAAGGTGAGCGTGCGGTGGCAAGCCAACCGGGTGGAGGCGAACAAGTTCAACCGATTCGTGAAGTTCGCATACCGAATCCACAGCCATCTTGCCAATATTCCCCACGCCAGGGAAAGCGACCAGGGCTGTGGCAGCGGGTGGGAGTTTGTTGGTGCTGCCTCGCCATTCGATACGCATGGACATAATCGGCCAATCCACGCAACTCGCAGTATAATGTTTGAGACGCCAGGGGGGCGAAGGAACCTGATTTGGAGCCCTTCTGAAGTTGCGCGTTTCACTCTTCTTCTGAAGCAACTTGGGTTTTCATGTCCTCAAGGCTTGGCAGCGTGGCGAGTTGTGAATGCCAATCTGGCTCTTCCACCCCGTTCATCTTTCGGCGGAGAGCTGCTCGGTGGTCTTCAGGCGACCATTTCAGCGGAGCGGCGGCTTGAGCGCGGCCTCCGCACAATGGACAGGTTGTCTTGAGTGAGAATGCTCCACATGAGAGGCATTGTTGCATCCGCTGCTTTGCCATGTGCTCACTCTCGCTCTGCGGTTGCCTCACCGCCAGCAGCGGTCATGTGATTGACAACGGCTTGAGTTGCTTCTTCCCACATCGTTTCGGCGACCTTGAAATCCGGTGCACGGAGTTCAAGACGGTAGGAAGGTGCCCCGTCATAGAAGCACTTGACATCGATTTCTTCGGCTTCGTTTGATAGGGCTTCAGCCGTTTCCAACGCCGAGCGAATCACCGAAACGCCGTCGGTGGCATTGATGCTCAAGGTCAAGGTACCACGAACCTCAACAAAGGGCGGGATGATGTTCTCCACGGCGATTTCGATGAAGGCGGCCAGCCAATCTCCCTCAAAGCCAGCATTTTGCAGTGCACCTTCTTGCATCGCCGCTTCTTCGAAAGCGGTGTAGAGGCCTCCGAAAGCGTCGGTCAATTCAACCGAATACTCTGCCACTTGTTCTTCATTCCACCCGACTTTTTCACCGAGAACCTTGAGAAGTTGGTGGGCCCGCTGTTCGTTCTTCCATTCTTGAAGGCGGTCCCGGCGGCGTTCTTCTGAAACCGATTTCAGGGACAACTCAAGCGATGTCCCGTCGCGTCGGGTTCGCATGACTTTGCAAATGACACGCTGCCCCTCTCGGACAAATCCACGGATGTTCTTGACCCAACCAGAGGCGATTTCTCCAATGAAGATGAAGCCCTCAATGCCCTCGTACTCATCCAGAAGAACGTAGGCACCGTTTTGTTTGACGGTGGTGATGGTGGCGACCACCAATTCCCCTTCTTCGGGTGTTGCACCGTCTTGGTTTGACATGGAGGCTCAGCCTCCTCAGTTCAGTGCTTCCACAACGGTGCAGCCCACGAGGTCGGCTTTACCGCCGGCTGGCTTGGTCAACGTTGCGCTGCAAACACCGCAAGCGATTGAAGTGGTGGCGCGGGAGAAGATGATGGATTCGCTTCCGCAATCACGGCAGCTTACTCGTAGGAAATAGTTGGTCATGGGGTTCACCTCAGCGGTCGACAAGTTCGAATTTCTTGGCACGCTTGCAAGGAGCGTAGTGTGCTTTGCCGGTCTCGGTGCACCGGTAGAGAATGTTGACGCGCTTCGTGGGCTTCTCACGACCGTCTGGTTTTGGACGAGGGAAACCGCGGTATCCAGCCATGACGCGGCGGAAACGTCGCTGACCCCAGCGAAGTTCAGATGCTCGCTTTTTCTTGACACGCTCAACCGTGTGGAGGGTGTGCTTGCCAGCAGACGGGCTGTAGCGCATAACTTGACGGGGTCGCTTCACCATGTGAACACCTAAGCGTTCAGCCCACAGAGGGGGGGTATTTATGCCCTCCGCCACCGCTTTTGGTGTGTTCGGGACACTGCGAGTCCCTCGGTGGGATTCTCTATAAATCTCTGCGCACAGCATCCCCTATGGAAGAGGCGACGCAAGCCTTCGTTTTCTTCTGGCTCGCAGGCCTGTTCGTTGTTTTGGGCGCCATGTTGGCCTTCTTTTCCAAAGTTCATTGGCAGCGCCGGCTCGGTGGTGCGCTCTTCGGCTCCGGACTGCTCTCGCTGATGTTAACGCCCTGGACCCTGCCCTTTTCTCCTTCAAGCGCGTTCGGGCATCTCCTCGGTAGTTTGGTTGGTCCTGTGGTCTTGTTGGGTGTTGGACTGTATCAAATCGCTTTCTCGGGTCATGTGCCCGTTGGCCGGCTGAGCCGTACGGACCGCACCGTCGGGATCGTCATGGTCGTGGTCGGCGTGTTGTGGCTCGAAGCGATGCACTGGTGGGTTCTGACGCCGACCTACCCGAGTGAGGTGAACAAGTACTGGTACATTTTCTGGCCAACCATGTTGCTGGCTGTGCTCACGTGTTCATCCGCCGGCTACGCCGTTGTTGGCCTGGTGGGTGAAGAACGTCAACAAGAACAGCGGTTGATGTTGGTAGCAGCCGCCTTGGCCATCGTTTTGATGGTGTTGGGTTCGTTGTTTGATGGGCCGAATGTCGAACATCAACGATTTGCGACAGAACTGCTCTTTGCGGCTGCGGATGTGTTTGGTGCCATGGTCGGGGCTGCGGTCGCCATCCTCCTCTTCGCTGTGGTCCTCGCGGTCTATGAATCCCAACAACCAGCTCCCAAGCGGCTTGATCCGCCTACCCAAGAGCAACTGAACCAAGCGAGTCAAATCATCGCCCAACATGTCGGAGGTGAAGGTGAAGATGAGTGATGCCTCACTCCTGCGTTCCCTCGCTCGGCTGGGTGCTTTTGCCGTCTTGCCTATGACGGCTGTCCTGATTCTTGTTTGGTGGCTCTCCGTTGATTCAACGGAAGGAACGCTTGTTCGTTTCTCCAACGCACTTCTGACATCCTTCACTTTTGTCTCGTTCATCCTACTGATGACGCTCTTTGTCTACGGGGATGCTCGCAAACGCCCGGTTGCCCCGCTGCTGGGGATGGTCCTGAGTGTTCTCCTCGGTGCTGGGATGACCGTTTATTTCCTCTCACAAGGCGAACTCTTGATGGAAGACAACGGTTCTGTTCGCGCTCAAGCCCTTTCCAACTTGATTCGTCTGGGGACCACGCTCATCGGGGTTGGCCTTGGTGTGATGGTCGTGGCCGGTACGCTGTTCGCCAGTTTGATGAACACCCCTCCTCGTAGAATTCAATTCGAAGAGGAATAATGGACGGCAAAACGCCTGCCGTTGATTTCATAAGGGGGTGGTCGGTGGCCAAGTCGTTCGGGTGAGCGCATGTCCAAAGGTACACCGTCCATGGGTAAGCGACAAAAGACCACCCACATTCGTTGCCGACGCTGCGGGCGCAACGCTTACCACAAGCAGAAAAAGGTCTGCGCTTCCTGTGGCTACGGCGAATCCTCAAGGATTCGAAAGTACAATTGGTCCAAGAAGACCCACCGCCCCAAGGCTTGAAGCATTCTCATCGCAACGATAAGAAGCAACCTGAGTTTGGTTTGAACGAGGCGAACGCATGTGCGGCATTCTTGGGATTGTTGGCCAACACGGCTCCCATGTGAATCAGTTGCTCTATGACGGGTTGACCGTGCTTCAACACCGCGGGCAAGACGCTGCTGGAATCTTGACCGATACCGAAGGCAACTTTCGTCTTCGAAAATCAAACGGTCTCGTTTCTGATGTGTTTTTCAAGCGCCACATGCTCCGCCTCGAGGGCAATGTTGGTATTGGACATGTTCGCTATCCGACAGCGGGCTCTTCTTCGAGAGCCGAAGCCCAACCCTTCTATGTGAACTCGCCCTACGGCATTGCCCTTGCACACAACGGGAATTTGACCAACGCCGAGGAACTCGGAATGTACCTTCGCGATGAGTGCATGCGGCACATCAACACCACCAGCGATTCCGAACTTCTCCTCAATGCCCTCGCCGTCGAACTTGGCGAGCGCTCGTCTTCCCTTCGCATCCAAGGCGACCCCCACATCAACATTGAGACCATTTTTGGTGCCATCTCTGCGGTCAACGATCGTGTTCATGGAGGCTATGCCTGCGTTTCCGTTATCTCTGGCTATGGATTGCTTGCATTCAGGGACCCAAACGGTATCAGGCCTCTGGTCTTTGGCAAGCGAGAGGTCGAAGGCGTAAGCGAATACATCGTCGCCAGTGAAAGCGTGGCCATCACCGCTTTGGGTTTTGAAATTGTTCGGGATGTTGCCCCCGGCGAGGCGATCTTCATCAGTTCCTCGGGCCACTTGTTCTCACGCCAATGCACACCCCCCGCAAGTTATTCGCCCTGCATCTTTGAACACGTTTACTTTGCAAGGCCCGACTCGGTCATCGACGGCATGTCCGTGTACCAATCTCGCCTGAACCAAGGGCAACGCCTGGCCGAACGCTTGCTGGAATCCTGGCCCGACCACGACATCGATGTCGTCATACCCATTCCCGACTCTGGACGGATTGCCGCCCTCCAAATGGCCAAAGCGCTCAACCTTCCCTATCGAGAAGGCTTTGTGAAGAATCGATATGTTGGGCGGACGTTCATCATGCCCGGCCAAGCCTTGCGTGAGAAATCTGTCCGCCGCAAGCTCAACGCCATCGAGCACGAATTCCGAGGTAAGAACGTGTTATTGGTGGACGATTCAATCGTACGAGGCACCACCAGCGCCCAGATCATTGAGATGGCACGAGATGTCGGCGCAGCCAAAGTATACTTCGCCTCAGCAGCCCCTCCAGTCCGTCACCCCAACGTCTACGGCATCGACATGCCTGCCGTGAAGGAATTCATCGCCAACGGCCGCACCATTGAGGAAATCAATGCGACGATTGGGAGCGACCGATTGTTCTATCAAACGTTGGACGACTTGGTTGAAGTCACTCAGCAACCCAGCTCGAGCGTCGTTCAGTTTGACACCAGTTGCTTCAACGGCGAGTACATAACTGGCGATATTAGCCCAGATTACCTGCACAAATTGGAGGACGCCCGAAACGATGCTGCCAAGGGACGAGCGCATGTTGATGATGCGGTTATTGACCTTCACAACGATGATGCTTGATGTTCCCGAACAGGATAGGCGAGCACTTTTGAACATCGTCCATCACCTCCCAACATGGTCTTGACTCGCCACGTCCACGCTTTGGTCAGGCCTGAAAACAAAGTCAAGCACCTCTGTCTTCAGGCTGAAGATGATTTGGTGGCCTGGGCCGAATCCAACCAAACGGTCTCATTGGGTCGTCTGGAGGAGACGGGCATTGCCGTCGTGTCTCAATTCACAGTGCCTCATCAAGTGAGTTTCATGCTCTTCCATCGTATGCATTTGGTGATTGGGGATGAAATCGGTTCCATTTCATTCTACGACCACGAAGGCAACCTGCTGGAATCCCAAGATATGGACGGGGGCGTGCAATCTTGTCAGCCCATGGGTCTGAAATTGGCCGTCGTTAGCGGCATGGGTTCGGCCCACCTGGTTCAATTTGAACGACCTTCTCAGAACCTTTCAGAACAATTTGGATTGGGCGATGTTCTTCAGATGGTGGTTTCAAAGGACAGCATTTACCTGGCTCAACAAGACGGTTCTGTCTTGGCCATGAACGATTCAGGCGTTTACTGGAGGCGCCCTGCTCGTGGACATCATGGTGAACGAATTACCTGCATGGGCGTCACCCGAAACGGTTCGCTCTTCTTGACCCGTGAGGGCCACGCCTTGGTGGCCGGAGAAGAAGAAGCCATTGAATTCGAAATGTGGGTAAATGGTACCTTGTCAGTGCGCAAGGACCTACGTACGCGGATGCTTACTTCCTCGCCATCGAACCTTGGGGCGGTCCTTGGATTCGATGATGGAACGGTCCACCAGCTTCGAGAAGACGGTGGGATGGAGGAGGTCTTATCCACTGGCTATCCGATTTTTTCGTGTTTTGAACATCAATCCAGCGTGGTGGCAAGTTCCTGGTTCTACATTCACGGTCTGAGCGATGAACGCGTATGGAAGGTTGAGCATCAGGGCATGCCCTCCATGCTTTGCGGCCATCCCACACAGAATGTTGTTCTCTTTGCAGGGGATGACCAAAACGATTACACTGAGCCTGAACCCATCGGTTGCATTGACCTCAAGGGCGAGGTTGTGGAAACGGATACGGCAGAATTGACGGGATGGTTCCAAAATGCAAACGCAAGTGTTGCTTTGACGGCCGAGCAACTCTACAGCGAGGGCGACGATGACATATTGATGCACTTGACCGAGGATGAACGTGCCTCCTACGAAAAAGGGATACCAACCGACCAACCAACCAATTCCTTGCTCGCAGCAATGGGTACGGCTGAGTCCACCTCCCTCTCAATTGAGGCCACACTGGATGAAGAAGAGTTGATGAACGCTCTCAACAGTACGGAGGAATTGAGCGTTGAAGAAACGGGCATCCTGCTTGATGCACTCTCTGCTGCCGTGGATGAAGTGCATCCACCAAGGGCCATTGCAGGGGATGACCAACGCCATCAAAGCGAGGACGACGGCACCTGCCTTGTCCTGCTTGACGGACGTGGCTCTTACGACCCGCAGGGCCAAATCGTTCAGTGGTCATGGCTCGATGAGCGAGGAAGGGAACTCTCGAACACGCCGCAACTCAAACTTCGGCTGCCGGTTGGGCGACATGCCTTTGAGTTGCGAGTCGTCGACCGACAGGGTTCGTGGACCACGGATTCACTTGTCGTTCATGTGGACGATGGCTCAACCTCATGAAGGAGTCCATGCTCCCAAGTGGCATGGCCCTGACGGAACCATGGATTGAGCATTTTTTCGTCGGCCCGCTTCAAATGCGGTGTTCGGTGGTTACCGACCGAAGCAATGGCGACACCATCATCGTGGATGGGGGCGATGAACCTCAGCGCATTATCGATTGGATAGATCGCTACGAAGGGCCAGGGCCCAATTGGACCACAGGTCCAGAAACGCAGGCCATGGCCGACGAACAAAACCTACCCCCTCGTCGGGTCGTAGCACTCGTCAACACACACGCCCATTTCGACCACAGCGGATTCATTCCCGTCCTCCGCGAGCACTACGGTGTAGCGTGGTACCTTCACCCAGATGACACGTTTTTGCAAACGCTCGCACAGGCCTCTGGGCGCCGATACGGCCTTCACTTGCCAGAACCTGCGGTGGCAGACCATCCACTCAAAGCACAGGAAACGCACACCTTTGGAAGCATCGAACTTCGAGTTCTCCATACCCCTGGACACACCCTTGGGGGTTGCTGCCTCCTGCTCCCGGTTGAAGAGGGTCCAGACCATGTGTTCGTCGGGGATACCTTGTTCGCAGGGTCGGTCGGGCGAACGGATATTGCAAATTCGGGTGGCGATTTTGATTTGCTGGCCAATTCCATTCACACGCAACTGTGGCCGTTGGACGAGACAACGATTGTACATCCGGGGCACGGTCCCCTGACCACCATCGGTCACGAAAAGCGGACGAACCCGTTTGTTGGCGAGCCAGCGGGTGAAGGCGGAACCTTTGGATTTGGCAAGTATGCCTGATCATCCCATCATGCCTTTCAGGCTCTCGTGGAGCACCGGCAAGGCTTCTTCCCAGGTCGCTACGATGCCGTAATCTGCGTGTTGGAAAATTGGAGCGTCGGCGTCTTTGTTGATGGCCACGATGTACTTTGAGGAGCGCATGCCGGCCAAATGCTGGATGGCTCCAGAAATTCCTACTGCGATGTAGAGGTTCGGATTGACCGTTTTACCGGTTTGGCCGACTTGCATTGAGTGGGGGATGGCCTCCCAGGTGTCAACAGCTGCTCGGGAGGCCCCAACGGCGGCCCCGATGGTATCAGCGATTGCTTCGAGGTGGGAGAAATTGTCAGGTGAACCCATGCCTCGCCCACCGGAGATGATGATGTTGGCTTCGGAGACGTCCAGCCGCTCGGATGCGCGCGCCATGAACTCTTGAACCGATGTGGCAACATCGCCATCGGTGGCGACGACGCTGGCGTCAGTGGCGCCACCGGTTGCGGCTTCAAAGACGTTTGAGCGTACCGAGACGACAACGGGGCCGGTGGCTGATACGGTCTGCATGGCCTTTCCGCTGAAGACGGGAGAGGTGATGTTGTTGCCATCGATGGCGATGGCGTCTTGCACGACGGAAAGGCCACGTCGTGCAGCGAGGCGTGCAGCCAGGTCCTTTGATTGAGGGCTGGCACCGGTGATGACGGTTCCATGGGGGGCGATAGCGTCGAGCGCAGCCGCCCATCCACTGGCGTCGTAATGGGAGAAGGCGCCCGACTTGGCAGCGAGGATGCTATCTGCGCCCATGCCCGCTGCACCATCCGCCTGCGAGGCGTCGGTGCACGGGACGACAAGTGTGGGGTGTCCACCCAGAGCGATGGCGGCACTCACGAGTTCTGCGGTGCTGGCGTGGACGGTGTTGTTGCTCATTTCTGCGATAACGATGGTTTGTGTCATGTTTTCACCTCAAAGTACGTTGGCTTCATCTCGAAGCAATTTGGCCACTTCGGCAGCGGCTGCGCCACCCTCGTAGCTCTTTCCAGCAGGTTTTGCTGGTGGAAGTGCGTGGGCGACAACGGAAACAGAGGAGGCGGGAGCCTCTATAGAACGAACATCAACGCTTGCTTTCTTTGCTTGCATGATGCCTTTGACATTGGGTTTTCGAACCTTGAAACCCCCCTTGTCGCAAGAGACGACGGCAGGGAGGGGAACGCTGACTTTTGCGTTGCCTCCACCGCTTGGCGTGGTCACCGAAAGGCCCCCATCAAACGTGGCACCAATGATGTTGGAAACGGACGGCCAACCCATGCGCTCGGCAACGCCCGGGCCTGTTGAGCCTGCACCGGTGTCGGCTGCAGATTTCCCGCAGTAGACAACTTCGCCACCCAGGTCATTAACGGCCTGTGAAATGAGGGTTTGCAAGGCATTGGAATCCATTTCGCCATCAGCGTCAATCCGGACAATGTGGTCGACACCAATGGCCTTGGCGTCCTTGAGAATCTTTTCTGCACCTGGTCCACCTACGGTCAATGCAGTGACTTCACCGCCCGAGGCTTCCCGATGTTGGAGCGCCGTCTCAACAGCAAACTCGTCGTAGGGGCTCATGACCATCTTGACCGTTGAGAGGTCAACCCGGTCGCCACTGACCACAATCTTGGCGTTGGTATCTGGAACTTGTTTGACGAGGACAATGATGTGGGGCATGTGAATCAACCTGAATCCTTGACTAAACGCACCCGAAGTCCATTCATGAACCTTGCCACGATGCCACATGGGCGCTTTCCGCAGAAGGGAGAATTTCTGCGGACTGGTTAGTATTATGAACCGTCGTATCTGGGGGGAAATTCCATGTCGCCACCGAGGAAAGTTGATGTTGACCCAGACGAGCAAATTGTCCTTCGCGAGTGGCGCGAATTGATCGTTGAGAATTACGAAAAAGACATTGCTCGATTGGAAGGCATGGAGGAGAGCGTTCACGGTTTTCATGTCGAACATGCACTCATGGACCAGAAAGACACGCTCCGGCGCTTCTTCCATGAGAATCCAACCCGGGCGCTGGAATTGGGCTCGAGGATCATGCGAGAACAATTCGACAACCACAACATTCCAACTCGTCCGGTCCTTCGGGTGGTCGGCCTTTCCGAGAACTACCTCAACCGCGTTGATGAGTTGAGGATGCGCGACCGGAACGATTTGGTTTGCCTCGATGTCAAAATAAACGAGGTCTCTCAGCCTTATGGCTGGCTCAAGACGGCCGTCTACGAATGCATGGACTGCGAGACGCGCGTTGAGGTGGCTCAACGGCGAGCGAGGGAGCGCGAAAGTCCGTCGCTGTGTCGCACCTGCCTCCAAGAACTGATGGAAAACTACCAGAAAACCGACATTCCGAAGAGGTTCATTCGCCCCGACAGTGAGTTCTTGATGATCGTTGAGGAATGTAAATACGAGGATGTTCAAGACATCAGCATGAGCCAAATCACCTACAACGGTGAACATCACCTCATCAACTGCTCGACCCGGAACCAAATTCTCGGAACGCTCACTGACGACCTTGTCGACCAGCTCCGGCCGTCGACGTACATGCGAATCAACGGCATCGTGAGGGTTCAACCGGTGCCAGACCGAACGTTCTCCAAGGACACCCGCCGTCTTCTTTCCATTGACATTCTTAGCGTAGAGGAACTGCACATTGAGGATTGAACTCAACCTTGCATGAGTGCTGTGACCTTGTCAAGCGTTTCTGGATGAGCCTCAAAGTGTGCAGCCAGGCCTTCAAGACCTTTGGCCAAACCGTCAGCAACGCCCATTTTCGCATCAAAGGGGTGGAGTGTGCCGTCCATGATGGCGTTCCTAAAATCCTCCAAACTTGTCCATGAGCTTGGCTCGCCAAACTTCGGGTTGGGCGTGACCTTGATGACGCCGTTTTCTGGAAACACAATATGTTCAGCCAGTTCGTAGACGGGCGAGTTCGGGTCATCGGGTGAAATATAGGCGCCTTTCATCTTCTTGCGAACCTGTTCGGGTGTGTCGTGGAGCAGGAGGGCGCCACCAGGGTCGGATTTTGACATTTTGTGGTCAAAGGACTCCATTCTGGCTCCAGATGCTTTGAGCGAGGAGATGATGGAGGTGTGGAGGCACGTCGCCTTTTGCCAACCGTATTTTGAGGCCACGTCTCGCATGAACATGTGCGCTTTACGCTGGTCCATTCCACCGATGGCGATGTCTATGTCCATCTCGAAGATGTCGGCGGCTTGCATGGCCGGGTAGTAGAACTTGGAGAGGTCGTGGTCCGAAGAGGCCTCGTCCCGGCCCATGATGGTGAACGTCTTCCTCACCATGGCCAAGGTTGCACCCTTGGAACAGCGCAGAACTCTGGCCCAGTAATCGCTGGATTCCATCAACTCCGATGCCCACTTGAATTGCAGTTCGCCGGGCCCGGTACCCTCGGGTGGGTGATTGAGAAGGGCTCGGAAGGTTTCTTGCATGTAGATGCCGGTCGTTTGGATGGCCTCCATATCGCCGTTGAACTTGTCGTTCACCCAAGCGTGCCAGTCTGCCAAGAAAACCATCACGTTGGCGTTGGCGTCGAGCATGCGCCGCAACTGGAGGGCCAGCACCTTCCATCCAATGTGGGCTTTCCCACTCGGTTCAAAGCCAACATAGCATCGGAGAACATCATCACCGCTGTGTGAAGTGCCGTTTTGGAGGGCGTCGATGAGGTGATCGACACCCACCACTTCCTCGACGTCATTCACCATCAAATGGAGTCGCTCCAAGGCTGATTCATCCAACGATGCATACCCGTCTTTGGATGCCAGCAAGGCAGGAATGTCTTGCTTGGTGGCCATCCAATCCCCTCAAAACAACTTGTCAAGTTTCTTCACTTGCGTCTCAGAAGGTGGAGTGCCCGCCTCGATCATGGCCTCGAGCTTTGCAATCAACTCATTGGCTTGGTCAATCGTGGCTTGGTCAAGATTTTTCATGAGTTCCATGGACTTGTGGGCCATCTTGATGGCTGACTTGGCCTTGGAGAATTTCTTTGCTTCCTCTTTGGCTTTGTCGCCGCGCTGCTTGGCGTTGTAGCCCGTGGCTTCATCGAGGAAGCCAGACCAGCGCTTACGGGATTCCATGGCTTTAGCAGGGCCTTCGTCGCTGTCAAGGAATTCGGCGAGGTCGCCTCCTTTGAGTTGGACAACGTCAACTGCGAGTTTACCGCTGTCATCGTAGGAGCCCTGAACGCTGGTCAATAAGCCGTAGGAGCCCGTGAAGACACCATCAGCGTCAACGTTGATGTTCTCAAAGTAATTGGTTGCTAATTTGGCAAGACCGGCGTTTCCACCCATTGATTTAATCAGACCACGCTTAACAGCAAATCGCTCCATGTCCTGCGCAACGGTCAGCGTCTCATAAGACCACCGTCCGAACCGCTTGTTTGTGGCCATCCTATGGGAGATGTTTTGATGCAAGCGCTGGTCGCCAAACCATGCGAAGGCAGACTTGGCTGACGGTTGGGCTTCTTTTGGTCCTGATTGCGCCGCTGGCTTCGGCCGACCTCGTGAGTCGGATTGAGTTAGAGGATGCAGGCGCACTTGGCGAGAGCGATCTCGGCATCAAGGTGGGCGCGGTTTCACCGGACGGCCAAGACATCCTCGTCGGTGGCATGAATGGTTTTGCTCGTCTCCTTTCGGCCGATGATGCGGGTAATCGGGCCTTGGATGTTGAATTGGTGACGGGCAGGAATTCCACGGTTAACGACATCGCATGGCACCCCCGTGGCAACACGGCGATTTTGGTGGGTGACGAAGGCATGGCCATGCGATACGATACCTATGACCACAGCATCACCTATGTCAACGGGACCTTCTCAGTTCTTGGCCACGATTTGACATCGGTCGTTTGGCGCCCGGGTGGCGATTTTGCCTACGTTGCCTCCTCCCAGGGAAAGGTCTGGAAATTTGCCGAACATACCGGTTTTGAACTCCTTGAGAACACCGGCGAGAGCAGGGTCACCGGCCTCTCCTGTCATCGGAATTACAATGTCTGTTTCATGTCAACGGTGGATGAGGGTTTGGCCGTCATCGATGAAGGTCACGCCTTGGGATGGTTGACGCAGACGGCCGCCTTGACGTGGGTTGGTGTGGATTGTGCAAGTTCGGTCCTCAATGAATGCGTGGGTTTCGCCAGCGGCCTCGAGACCAAGGTCATTCGAATCAACACCCTTGATGCTCTCAAATCCACTGTAGAATCTGGCGACCCGTGGGACCTCCCAACCGGTGATTTCGTCGATGTCTCCCGAGGTGATGATGGTACGAGTTTGATTCACCTCGCACCGCTCGGATTGGTTCGATACACGCCATTGACCGGCGAGGCCTTCTCTGTGCTTCTCCCCGAAGACGCAGCGACCTGGGACCCCGTGATTGCGGGGCGGGGTCTTCCGGTTGTCTGGGAAAACACACGGCACAGCGGTTTCATCATCACGGACTTTGGCAACATCATCAAGTTCACGCCAGCGGTGGAAGAAGTGGAGATGAACATCATGGATGTGCTCGTTCTTGGCGCCGTCGCCGTTTCCGTTCCCGGCGTAATTCTCGGCCTCATTTACATGAACAGCCCGTGGATGCAACGAAAGTACCGGGAACTGCGCTTTGGGAAGAAATGACCCACTGCTTTCTATCAAGCGC
>DAGF01000067.1:52501-52915 GCA_002495645.1 Euryarchaeota archaeon UBA549 | reverse complement strand
CCTGACCTTCGACATCATCACCAACGTTCATGTCGGGCTCAACCTCGTCCTCCAACGTCTCCAGCAACGAATCGGCGTCTGCAGAGGCCTCAACCTTTTCTTCGGTGCTTTGGTCGCTAAACGCTCTCGATGCTGCTTCAATTTCAGCCTCAAGCTCAAGCTTTCGTGCCTCGCGCTCTTCAGGAGAGGGTAGGTTGAATTCGGCGACCAGCATGATGGGGTCTCCACTTGAGAGTTCACCACTGTACTCCAAAGGCTCACCGCCGGGAGTGACGATGACTTGGAACTTGGTAGGGTCCTTGCTCTTGCGCTTCTGATGCTTTTTGTAGTGGTGAACATAGACCTGATAGTTTCCTGCGGGGGCTTTTCCTTCTTCCCAGAACACGTTTTCGACCGGCTTGCGAGTCTCGGCTC
>DAGF01000067.1:0-52136 GCA_002495645.1 Euryarchaeota archaeon UBA549 | reverse complement strand
CCGCCGCAAGCGGATTTCTTGTTGCCCCCGTGGATGCGTTCTCCGGATGGACACACGACGTGCAAATCCAGGTCGTTGTAGTTGTTCCACATCAAAGAGATCTGCACATCTGACGACTGGGCGCCTTCTCGCTCCAAACGTGCTTGAAGTTCGGACATGGCGCGTTGAGCTGCCGCTTGAGCCTCAAGCACCTCTTGCTCTCGGGCCGCTTCAATCTCAGCGAGGCGCTCTGCTTCAGCAGCCTCCATCTCCGCTTGACGGGTTTCCTCAACTTCCGAAATGGCCGCTGCGGCCTCCGGAACATCCATGCCGGCAGCGCGGAGTTCCTCCTCCAAGGCTGCTCGACGAGCGGCTCGCTCTTCGGGGGATGGAAGGTTGAATTCTGCAACCAGCATGATGGGGTCGCCCATCGAGAGTTCACCGTTGTATTCTCGTGGGTCGCCACCTTCGTTGATGATGACCTGGAACTTGGTGGGGTCCTTGCTGCGTCGCTTTTTGTGCTTCTTGTAGTAGTGAACGTACACTTGATATCGCCCTGCGGGTGCCTTTCCTTCTTCCCAAAACACGTTTTCGACCGGTTTGCGAGTCTCTGCTCGCACGTTCGCGTCAACGTCAAGTTCACCGCCGCAAGCGGATTTCTTGTTGCCACCGTGGATGCGTTCACCGGATGGACTGACGACATGGAGGTCCAAATCGTTGTAGTTGTTCCACATCAGCGAAATCTGCACGTCCGAAGATTGGGCCCCTTCACGCTCCAACCGAGCGCGAAGTTCGGACATGGCGCGTTGGGCCGCTTCTCTGGATTCCAGCATTTCTTGCTGCCGAGCAGCTTCTATTTCGGAGAGGCGTTCTTCCTCAGCGGCTGCCAAATCGGATTGACGGGCTGCTTCTTGCTCCTCCGCAAGGCGAGCCTCTTCCTCATCACGTTCAGCGGCTCTTCGAGCAGCTTCTTCCTCCTCGCGGAGGCGAGCCTCTTCAAGTTCAGACTGGCGCTGCTCTTCCAACAATTCACGCTGACGGCGAGCCTCTTCCTCGGCACTAGCTTGTTCTTGCCGGCGGCGGTTAAACCGCTCCTCTGCGAGTTGCCGGTCGCCTTGGTTTTGCTGTCGGAGAAGGTCTTGAATGGTCGCCAACTTGCGGTCAAGGTTCTTCTTCGCCTTGCCAAAGCCCATTCCAGATTGCTGTTGCAACAAGCCCTCTGCACTCATGCCACTCTGAAGATTGACTTGCGCTTCTCGGCGCATGACGATGAACATCAAACCGAGAAGGAAGGCTCCCCCAAGGGCAATGGTGAGAACATAATCGGCCAATTCCATGGTTTCATCCATGACCAACTACCTCTTGAAACATGCGATGGGCATTCTTGCCCGTTCATAATCACCAAAGTTCTAACAAGGTGGAGAAACCGCCATGACTCATGAGAGAGGTCTCCGTATCGTGGGACAGAGAGGCCCTCGCAAACACCGACCTCGCACTTCTTGGTGATGTTGTTCAACGCCTTTCGTTTATTGGCAACCTTCTCATCACACCCGAAGGGGTTCGACAGATTATCCTCCCCGTCTTCAGAGAGGGGAAATCGGTGAAGGACCTTGAAGCGATTCCGTACATCACCGTTGAACAGGAGGTCAACGAACGGGAGGGGGGTGCGCTCGTCATCTGGAACACCCATGCCTTGGTGTGTTTGGCTTCCACTACAGAAAACATCTACATCATGCTCCCAACCGAATTTGAAAACGGAACATTGACCCTGACCTTCCGGGGCATACCCCAAGCCATTTCCTCCTTTGTCAAATTGAGCAAGGTCTTCCTTCCCCCTGCGGACATTCGGGTCAGGGACATCCGTGAAGAGGGCAACTCACTGATTGATGTGTTGACCCAACGGCAGCATGAATGCTACAGTCTGGCCACCCAGCACGGCTACTACAACGAACCGAAATCCATCACCATCCAAGCACTTGCAGACATATTGGGTATTGCACGCTCAACGTATCAAGAACACCTTCAAACTGCAGAAGCCGAGGTGTTGAAGTGGGCTGGCGACCAACTCTAGAGGCCTCATTCTGCATACAAACCTTTGATGAAGGCGGCAACCTCGGAAGAGCATGGACAAAGCCCAGCGTCTGGCAACGCTGCTGCCGAACGGACGAGGTGTGTGGATCCCCATCGACCACGGGGCATCGGATTATCCCAATCCCGGACTCGAAGATTTGGAAAACTTGATCCAATCCCTTATCGATGCTGGTGTGAACGCCATCGTCGCCCAAAAGGGCGTGGTGAGCACGTACGCTCATCTGTGTGAGGGCACTTCCACAGGGATGGTCGTGCATTACTCCGTCTCCACCCGCCACGCAGGCCCCGAGTCCAACAACAAGGTGCTCGTCGGCCATGCTGATGAAACGCTGCCCAGGGGCGGCATCGGTGTTTCCAGCCAAGTCAACATGGGAAGCGAACGCGAACCGGAGATGATTCAGCGCATGGGCGAATTGAACCGCCAGGCTCTCCACGCTGACCTCCCTGCCTTTGGCATGGTCTATGCACGCGGACCCAACCTCAACCACCAGGAAGGTGACAAGACCAAATCACAGGCGCATGCGGTTCGATTGGCTTTTGAACTGGGCTGCGATGCAGCAAAGTGCGTTTGGACCGGTGACGAATCTTCATTCACCGAGGTCGCCAAAAGTGCCCCAATTCCTCTGCTGATGGCCGGTGGCCCATCCAACGATGATACACGAAGCGTACTGACCATGGTGGAATCTGCACTTAACGCAGGCGCAAGTGGCGTTTGCATGGGGCGCCAAGTGTTCGCACACCCCAATCCTGGAGCGATGGCCAAGGCTTTGGTCATGATGGTTCACAACGGGGCCTCGGCCTCCTCGGCCATGGAAGCCTGCAACCTGTGAGTTGATGACATGGAAGTCTGGATGCAGGTGGAAGGTTCGCCGTCCATCCCAATGCCCGAAGGTGTTGACCGCATCATGGCAGACGACATCCACCCGGACCACCTTCGTGTGGAAGGCGACCGGTTGTTCCAAGGCGACCGCGTCATCGGTGCTTACGTCCACATCAAGGACGGGGAAACACAGCAAGTCGGCATGGCCCATATCGGCACGGTAGACTGGATTGTGGTCAACTGCGAAACATGGTCGATGATCCCTCTGGAAAACCTCGTCGCCCACCGAAGCGGTAGCCACACAAAAATCGCCGCCGTGATTTCATCGCCCATTCAAGCACAAGGCGCAGGTTTTGCACTTGAGGAAGGCGTTGACGCCCTTGTCGTTTCATCTCAACCAGCCATACTGGAAGCAGCGCTCAGCGTCAAAGCCCAACGTCTTGAAAAAGCCCCGAAAACCCAAGACATTCAAGCAACCAAGACCGACCACGTTTCACTGGTGTCAATCGTGCTCGAATCGGTTGAAGAGGCAGGTCTTGGCGACCGGTTTTGCCTTGATTTCCTCTCGCAATTCCATGAATTGGAGGGGTTATTGGTTGGGTCGAGCGCCCAAGTCTTGTACCTCATTCACAGCGAGACCATTCCCTCCACTTTTGTTCCTACACGGCCGTTCAGGGTGAACGCTGGAGCGCCGCATTCCTACGTGATGATGGCCGATGGGTCAACGAAATACATGTCAGAATTGAAAGCGGGGGATGAACTTCTGGCCGTTGACAACCAAGGAAACACTCGCCCTGTTGTGCTCGGTCGGATAAAGATAGAACAACGTCCCATGCTCAAACTATCGGGAAAAGAGACCAGCCGTGCAATCCATAACGCTAATAATTCTCATGTGTTCATGCAACAAGCAGAAACCGTTCGCCTGCTTTCCGATGAGCCAAAAGCCGTATCCGTGACTGAACTTGCCCCCGAAGACATCGTTCTGGGGTGGGTTGGTCATGCTGCACGGCATGTCGGTTCACCGGTAAAGGGGGAGATCGAAGAAAGGTGAGCTTATGGCTGTTCTCGGAAAGGGTAGCGCACACGGTGCATGCAGCCTTCTCCACGCCGCAGCCCTTGGCTACGGTGCCAACATGGCCCT
Organism: Euryarchaeota archaeon UBA549; assembly: GCA_002495645.1. GTDB lineage: Archaea > Thermoplasmatota > Poseidoniia > Poseidoniales > Poseidoniaceae > Poseidonia. The sequence continues at coordinate 48,105 of DAGF01000067.1, read as the reverse complement.
TGACCTTCCCATCACGGTTCGCCTTCTTGACCGCCCCAGCAAACGCGACGTCAAGGATGAGGACGGCGTTCTTGATGCGCTCCTCTCGGCGTGGATGGATGCCAATCATCCCCTCCCGGACGGTTTTGAGCGGGACGACTTGCATTGGGGCGTCAACTCGAAAATCCCTAAGAAGCAGGGGCTGAAATCATCAGCAGCGACCTGCATCGCTGCGCTGCGAGCCCTCTGCCAAGCGACCGATACCCAACTCGAACCCCACGAAATGGTGGCCCTAGCAGCTCAAGCGCAGACATCCTCGGGTGTGTCACTCACTGGCTCCATCGATGATGCGTGGGCTTGCATGACACCAGGATGGAAACTCATTGATGTCCAAGCGCCGGTTGCCGAAGGCGTGTTGATGGACGAGCCGGGGCTCTCTGGCGACGATTGGACGGTCTTGTTGGTCCTGCGTGGCCCACGAATACACCAACCAACCCTGGAGGATTTCGCCTCTCAAGTAACGGCCTTTCAACAAGCCCTGATGGCGCTGCAAGATGCAAAACCTCTCGTGGCGCTGACGTGGAATGGACGTGGCACCGTCGCTGCTCTACGTGACGCTGAGGGAAGAAAGATGGCCAATGATTCGTTCATGAACAGCGCTCGTTCAGCCGGCATTTCAGGTTCAGGTCCAGCACTCGTCATTGTGGTGCCTGCGCAACAAAAACCCACGGTGGAACGGATAAAATCGTGGTACAGCACCAGGTATCCTGAATCTGAGATCATTGAAACGTCCTTCCTCTCTGGTGAAATTGAAGACGAACTCGAGTGAACACCTTCTAAAAGGGCCAGCCGTTCGTTCCTCCGTAGAATCATGCAGATGCGTCTTGGTGAGGCTTTGCGGGTAACACTCCGTGGCTCAAGCCACGGCCCCTTTGTCGGCGCGCTGGTTGAAGGGATGCCTGCTGGACTGACCGTTGACGAGGCGCAAATCCAAGCCGCGATGGCCCTGCGCAAAACGGGTGGAGCCTACAGCAGTAAGCGGAAGGAGGACGACCAAGTTGAATGGAGAACGGGCGTTGCCAACGGCAAGACGACCGGTGAGGCCATTGAAGTTCACATCGCCAACAAGGATGCTCGTTCCTCGGACTACAGTTTTCTGCCCAACCATCCCCGACCCGGCCACCAAGACATGGTGATGATGAAGCGAACCAAGGGGGAAGCCGACCTTCGCGGTGGAGGAACCTCAAGTGCTCGCATGACCGCCCCCTTGGTCGCGGTCGCCGCCCTTCTGCGCCCGTGGCTTTCCTCGCACAGTGTTGATGTTGAAGCGCATCTCGGTGCCATAGGAAACATCGAATCAGCACCGCTGGATTCCTGCCCTGAACGATGGGCTGACGAAACGTGCAAAGCACTCCGGTGCCGAGACCCAGTAGCCGCAGCGAAAATGGCTGATTTGGTCGAAACCACCCGCAAAGACCGGGATTCCATCGGCTCAAGGGTTGACCTTCAGGTTCTCGGCTTGCCCCTCGGCCTTGGTGAGCCTTGGTTTGACGGACTTGAACCGGCGCTCGCACGTGCCATGATGGCCATACCTGCTGCAAGAGGAGTGGAAATCGGTCATGGCTTTGGTGTCCAAACCATGCGTGGAAGTGAGCACAACAACCCGTGGGGTGGCTCCTCTGATGACCCGGTGCTGTTGGGCGAGCGCCCAGACGGGGCTCTTGCAGGCTTGTCCACCGGTGCACCCGTCCACCTGCGTGTCGCGTTCAAGCCCCCCTCCAGTATTCCTCGTGTCCAACACACGTTGAACATGAAAACCAACCAGCAAGAACCGTTGGTCGTCAAAGGCCGGCACGACCCTGTCCTCGGCCCTCGGGCGGTCGCTGTGGTGGAGGCCATGGCCATCTTGGTGGTTGCTGACCTGATGATTCGTGGAGGTTTTGACGATGAATGAACTCCCTGTGGTCCACAAATTTGGAGGCTCCTGCCTGCGGGATGCATCGGACTTGGAAAACATTGCAGAGATCATCACCAAAGCGGACCATCCGGTCGTTCTCGTCGTCTCCGCCCTTTGGGGCACCACCGATCGTTTGATGCGTGCCGCACAAGAACCACGTTATGCTGGACGCTTGGTCAACGACCTTGCCAGTCATCATTTGCGTTTTTCACCGGCCCTCATCGAATCACCGCTCTACGAAATTTTTCAGCGGGTGCTGGACGGAATTGAGGAGTCCCTGAGCGCTTTGGCCACCGATAGAGACGATCGTCAAGCGTACAATCAGCTTCTGGCGTCCGGTGAGCGGTTATCCGCCCTCGTCATCGCTCATGCTTTGTCGATTCGTGGCATCGACGCCCACCCGCTTGGCTCTGAAGACATCGGCTTGCAACTCAACGGCGAGGGATCAGCCACCCAAGTTGACCTCGCAGGTTCTCAAAGGAAACTCGACCGAGACGCGTTTCACGGCGTGCCTGTCGTTACCGGCTGGTTTGGAGAAGGAACAGATGGGAACATCGCCCTGCTTGGGCGGGGTGGAAGCGACCACACGGCTACCGCTCTGGCTGCGCTCTTGCAAGCCCAACGCGTCGTGTTGTGGAAGGACGTGCTTGGCATCTATCCAGTGAACCCACGCTGGGGCATACAATCCGCTCCAATCCCCTACCTCGGCTACGGTGAAGCCATTGAATTCTCAAACGCCGACGCGACCATTCTTCACCCTGCAACGGTGGAACCCGTTTACGAAATGGGTATTCCCATCGAAATCCGCCACCTGTCTCGCTACAAAGAAAACGGGCTGAAGACCGTCATTGGCCCTGACATTGAGACCGAACCCAACATCAAGGGCATCGCTTGCATCCCCCGTGTCGCCTGCGTGAACGCAGAGGTCCGCTATGTACAAGATGCTGCGTTGGAACTGAGCGACCTGCTCCAGGAACTGAACGAGGCGAACGTTCGCATTTGTTCCTTTGAAACCACCAATGCTCAATGGCGATTTGTGTTCCCTCAGCATGAGGTTTCCAAAGGAGTCCACATCATCAAGCAGCGGTGCACGGTGGTGGATTACGAATACTATGCCGCCATGCTCTCTTTCATCGGATGCAGGGACATCGATTACCTGCAGGAAAAACTTACTCAATACCACGATGTCAACGAAAGCCAACTCTACCAGTCGGTCACGTCCATTCACATGCTGTCAAAGCGTGCCGATATCTCTCGGATGCTTGACGAGATGATGGCGCTCGTGTCAAAAAGCGGCGAGTAAATCACTCTGCTTGCTTTTCTCGGAATCGCTGAAGGTGGGTTGGGAGATTGAGTCCGAACAAGATGCCGACGGTGATGAACACAAACATCGTACCGAGAGCAACGCCGTAAACTGAGGTCAGCTCCACGGATTCACGCATACGGTTCGCCGTATCACCTGAGAAGATGCCAACAATCCACGGGAGAATCGTGTTCGCCGACAACACAAACCAAGCCAACAAGGTGGCAAGAACTGGGTTGATGACCAGTGAGCGGTGATACTTGGAAACGATCTTCTTGGGGTTCATCACGTAGACTTCGTTGGTTCGAATACTCGTGTCAAGCATCGAGTATCGAATGACACCGTTGCTGAGTTCAAAGTACATGATGAGCAACACGGCGTAAACAACCACCAAAACCGAAAGCATGGTCGGGTTGTTTTGCAAATTAAGCAGGTTGTTGGAAAGGGAAGTCGTGGAAGAGGCAAATCGCAAAATGGCCAAGATAAACAACAGGTTACTGCCCAGTGACAAGCGTGCATCACGCTTGAAGGTCCCCATGAATCCGAGGACGGTGGCGGCTGCGATGATGGTCAACTGCATGATGTTGGCCAGGCCGAGGCTGCCCGTGAGAATGTACCAAATCGTCCCTTGTGGAGGCGAGATGATGTAGGTCAAGAACGCCAGAGCAACCAAAACACCGTACACACCGATTTGGAGGTTCTGCACCATCTTATCGGGTGGAAGGAATTTCATCTTTGGAACAAGGGGACCGCCGAGCAAACTCTCGATAAAGGATGGAATCTCAACGGTGGGAATGGCGTCCTTAGGGATGTCACTCCCGGCGCCAACTTGGCCAGCGGCCTTCTTGCGAGACGGTGCTGAAGAACGAACCGTTTTTCCATCGTACAGATGCGAGGTGTCGGCTGAAGGTCGATTGATGGCCATAACTTCACCTCAGAAACCTCGTGCTCCTGCAAGAGCGGTGGAAAGGAGCATGTCTGGCTCCCAATCCATGATGTTCACGCCAAGACCACGGAGTTCGCCGATGAGGACGTCTCGCTCGGTCTTCATGACCTCGTATCCGGTTCGGTCAATGCGCTTGGCATCAAATTCGAACTCAAGTGAGGATGGTGAAAGCACGGTGACATCGAAATCTCGTGCACGGAAGTCTCGCAGTGCATTGACGATGGTCGGGTCATCTTCCAAGTTTGAGAGGAAGATGATGGGGCTGCCCTTGTTGATGTGGGGCAGAATACGGTTCACCACAACCTGCAACGGAATGTTTCCACGGGCGACGGCACCGGCCAACTTGGTCAAGATGACGTAGAGTTGCTTCTTTCCGGTGTCTCGGTCAACGCTGACCACTTCATCACCGTAGACGATAACACCAACGGAGTCACGGCGGCCAAGGAAGTACTTGGCCAGCGACGCTGCTGCTCGGGTGGAATACACCAAAGCGTTGCGAGAAACCGGGCCTGTTTCAGCAACAGCGCGGGAGTCCACGATGATGATGACGTCGGAAACAGCGTCCCGCTCGCGCTCGTTGACCATGAGTTTGCCCGAGCGTGCGTAGGCAGACCAGTTGATGGCACGGAAGGAATCACCCTCAAAGTACTCACGAAGAGAGTAGAATTCCGAACCGGGACCGGGTTGTCGAATGTTGACGGCACCGGTGAAGATCTTCGGAACACGGGACTTCACAAAGGTCTCCTTGAGGTCCTCCATCTTGGGGAACACGAGGAAGTCGTTGTAAACGTGCAATTCCTTTTCCTTGTGGAACAAGCCAAAAGCATCCTGAATACGGACGGTAACCGGCCCGAGGCTGTAGAAGCCTCGCAGTGGGCATTCAACGGTGTACTCGATGAAGGTCTCTCGGCGAGGGCCGAGTTCCATCAAGATGTAGTTGGCACCTTCCTTGATTCGCATGACTTCAGGAACACGGTCACGCACTTCCAAAATCTTGGGCAGCGATGATGTGTTCTGCATTCGCAGGGTGACATTCAATTCTCCATCCTCAAACATGCGTGCACTGGACAGCTTTCGCATGGCGACAACGTTGCCCAAGGCAACGCCCTCCTCACCACTCCATTCCTCAGCACGACGACCGCTCGATGCAACATCCGCATGGTTCCCAATGAGTGCAGCCCATGTGAGGAACACGAAGATAACCACGGCAATCGTGACGAGTTGGGTGTTTCGGAGCGTCAAGCCAAGCAAGTACATGGCAACAGCTAGGCTGCCAAGCATGGCTGACTTGCGACTCCACATGTTTGATTCACCTCAGTGTGTTTGCGTTTCAGCTTCAAACCGTTGGCACAGGGACTTCGCGCAGGATGGACTGGATGACCTCTCCTGATTCGAGACCCTTGATTTGGTGCTCTGGCTTCAAGATGATACGGTGAGCGATGGCGAGTTCGGCGATGGCCTTGACATCGTCAGGGGTGACAAAGTCGCGACCACGCAGAGCAGCGGCTGCTCGGGAGGTCTTCAGCAAAGCCTGGGAACCACGAGGCGAAGCGCCGACGAGAACTCGAGGGTCCTCACGGGTGCGGGACACGATTTCGACCATGTACATGCGCAGGGCTGGGTCAACGTAGACGTCTTCACAGGCTTGCTGCATAGCGATGACACGAGCAGGGTCGGTGATAACGTCGACATCGACGGCGTCCTTTCCACGGCTGATACGGCGGGCGAGGATTTCGTCCTCGTCTGCACGGTCAGGGTAACCGACGGACATCTTGAACATGAAACGGTCAAGTTGTGCTTCGGGAAGTGGGTAGGTACCTTCCTGTTCAACCGGGTTTTGGGTGGCCATAACAATGAACGGAGCGGGCAACTTGTGGGTCACCGTACCGATGGTCACCTGCTTCTCCTGCATGGCCTCAAGCAGTGCAGCTTGGGTCTTGGGAGGTGCACGGTTAATCTCGTCAGCGAGGAGGAGATTACAGAACAATGGACCGGGCTTGAAGGTAAATTCGCCCTTCTTGGCGTCGTAGATGTTGGTACCGGTGATGTCAGCGGGGAGCAAGTCAGGCGTGAATTGAACACGCTTGAAGTCACAACCCAATGCATCGGCGAACGTGTTGGTCATCAACGTCTTTGCCAAACCGGGGTAATCTTCGAAGAGAAGGTTCCCGTTGGACAGGATGTTGATCAGCACGTTGTCAATGACGTGTGACTTACCGATAATGACCTTCTGGACTTCGGCGGAGATTGCCTGGGCAATCGCACCGACGGCCTTGAGGCGCTCTCGGACTTCAGGGGTACTCTGGTGCTTCGGCTGGGCCGGAGCGGCCGGTGCTGCAGGTGCAACAGGTGCGGCGGGTGCTGCGGGTGCCACGGGTGCGGCGGGTGCGGCAGGGGCCACCGGTGCTGCTGGCGCTGCAGGAACAGGCGCGGGCGGGGCTGCTGGGGGGGCTGGGGGTTGCATTTCTTATCCTCCTTGTTTCAATTTCCCCAACGACGGATTTGCGGGATCAATTCCCTCAGTTCATCGTTGGAGTAGACACGGTTCGAACTCACCAGTTCGACCAATCGGGGTTCGCGGATCATCTGCATGACTTCCGCAGGGGACTTGCGCGCAAACTCTTCACGCGTCAGGTCGTTGAAGTTGCGAACCTTGGTGAGGAAGGCCTCACGGGTCCGCCGTTGGTATTGGGAGGGGTCCAATTTTGTCGGACGCTCCCTGAATCGGGTCAAGTCAAAGACGTGACGCCAGTTTTCTTTCTCTGGCACCACCATGATGGCGATGGCCAAGAGCGCAAAGAGGTTGAGGATGATGAGCCACTTGAGCACACCGTCGCTGGTCAAGAGAACGATGGCGCCCATGGCTTCTGTGAAGGGCATGGAGAGGGAGCTCGAGACGTGTCGGCTTTCGTCAAATACGATGTTGAAGTTATCAGTTGTACGGGCGATGGTGGCCGAGAGTTCGTCGTTGTCAAACTCCATCATGTCGTTGATCAAGGCGGTGAAGAAAGCCTCGTTGCCACGCCAAGTGGTGTCGCCAAGACCTTGATTCAAGCCTTCTGAATCGGTGTCCCAACACATGTGGCCAAACTGAATGTAAAGTTGAGAGTCGCATTGCTGCTTCCCGGTCTCCTCGGCGTAGTCCTGGTCCCAAAGATGGTTGGCCAAGACCGAGTGGTCCGAAACGAACACGATGCTGCCGGTGGCGCTGATTTCACCGATGTCGCCTCCCAAACTGAGCGAGCGCTGGTCGAGCACGGTTTGGTCGGGGTAATCAATTCGAATGATCAAGCCGGTTTCACCCTCACCAAGGGTTGGATTGGATTCGCCCTTACCAGCGTCGATTTCAGCGGAGGTGGAGGCGGAGGCGAGGACGTGGACGTTTCGGCCTTCATCGGCTTGCTCATCCAACACCTGAATGGCGGTTGGTCGGTGGAAAAGCACCGGCATTCTGCAGTTCTGGACGTTCTCCTGCTTCACGTCGTCTTCCGAGCACGGAACGGCCTTTTCATCGCCCATGGTGCTCACATCACGGGTGACGCTGGCGACCGACCAGAGTTTCTTGGTGTCGGGGGTGATTCGGTCGCCGTTGTCGTTGGTGACCTCGTAATATCGTCCGGTGGCGATATCATCACGTACGGGAGCGTCAAAGTATTTCACGCCGAACTCCTCTGCGACGAGTTGGGCGTTGGTTGAGTTTGATGCCAAGATGACCTTTCCTGCACGTTCGGTGACGAAGTCGTGGATGGCAGCGGCTTCGGCTGCATCAAAGGGTTTCTCGGGGGCAGCGATGACCAACAGGGTGCGGTGTGGGTTTTGCCAATCGTTGACAAGCATGGGCGTGGACATCGTGTTGGCCACAGTGAAATCCTCCAAGCTGTCCCGCATGAAGGTCAACTGCTGTTCCTCGTATTCTGAACCGTTCTCATAGGGTGAGAAAACGGTGGTCTTGCCGGCTGAAACGATGGCAATGACGGCCGTGGAAAGAACGACCGAAACCAGCAAGCCAATCATGAGCCATGCTTCAAGGCTCAGACTGCTTTTTTCGGCTTCAGCCATTGTATCACCACGATTCCTGTGACATAATGCACAGATTTACAACCTTCGGAGACACATTCCACACATAATAGTTGCTCAGCGATGGGCAGGGACATCCCTTGATTTTTAAGACGCAGTCAACCGTATGACACTGCGTAAAAAGGCGCTAATTGACGAAAAATTACAGTTTTTGAGTTCTCCCTCAATTCAGACACGACGCCAGCGAGTGAGAAGAAGTGCCACCAGTGTGACCGTTAAAACATCGAATATGGAGACCCAGGGCAAGGAGGAGGAATCTGGAACAAGCGGTTGGTCTTCCTCATCCTCTTCTTCGTTGGTCGTTTCCGAGACTTCCGGCGCCACAACATCCACATTGATGGTGCTCGAACGCTGAGACTCGTCGCCTTCGGATTCCACCGCAATGGAAACCTCACAGGTCCGCTCTTGATGGCTGGTGCTGGCCTCCAAACGAAGCGTGAAGGCCACGGCGTTATCGCCGTTGGCATTGGTGACTTGGACCACCGTGTTCTCAAGTTGCTCCAAGCCCGTGACGCTGAGGTGAGGGCAACTTCGTACGGTGGCTTCGCCCATGGTGATGGCGTCCTGGGTGTTACCGAGGTTGCTGACCTCCAAGGTGAAGTCAACCCATGAACCGGAAAACAGGGTGTCGGTCGGTGCGATGAGGTTTGGAATCAACCGAAACATCCGGGGCACCGTGATGTCGGCCGATATCTCCTGAGAGCGCAGGGTTGAGTCACCAACTTTTTCCTCGCCCGTCACGGTCAACTCAAGGCTTGAGGAGGGTGAAAACGCACGCACAGTTTGGGCGTCGACACCTGTGATGCTGATGGTGAAGGTGTCGTTCGTATTTCCTGCAACTTCAAGATTGTCGGGGCCGTCAAATGAGAACGGCCCGTCCTCGTCAAAATCATAAGACAAGGCCAAATTCAATGTGGCCGGGCCGTCGTTGGAGACGTAAACGACCAACTCGCCCGTCAAGTCCCAATCCTCTTCGAGGTCGACGACGTATTTCGGGTCAACATCGGTCACCCACCCCATCTCCCACGAGGGGCCTTGCATGTCTTGAGCCTGAACGGCAGGAAGTCCTATGAGAACCAGAAGGCTCAGCATAACTGCAACCTTTGCCCTCACATCTTCACCTCACTCAAGAATACCCAAGAGGGCTCGTTTGGTCAATGTCTTCACCATCGCTCGGCGGTAACGAGGTGGGAGCGCTGTGTTGTTGACCGGTTTCACCGATTTTTGAACGATTTTTGCCAGTGCGAGTGGATCAAGGTCGCCCGCTGCAAGGTGCTCTTCGACTTGTTCGGTGTGCAAGCGGGGAATGGATTCGAGCGCAGTGCTCGCCACCAGCAGGCTCGAGCCGTCGCCTGGCACCCATGATGCGGCCACACCAGCCTCTGGGAAATCCCACGAATCTCGAACCCTGAGTTTTTGATAGCACCCTTTCCGTTGAGCAGCCTCTTCTGGTAGCACGACCTTGAGAAGGAATTCACCCGTCTTCAGCACGTTTTTCTTCATGCCGTCCAATTCGTAGAAATCAACGAGTGGCATGGTGCGTTCACCCTCTGGACCGATGAGCACCACCGAGGCGTCAAGCACCATGAAATTGGGCGCCAAATCGCCTTGGTAGGTCGCTACGCAAAGGGTGTTCTGATTGGGGATGACCCGACAATCTGCGCCGGTTCCGCAGTCGGCTTTGTGACACCAATCGATGGAACGGCGCCAATCTTCGCTTTGGTTGTACCAGAAACACCGGGTGTCCAAGCAGAGGTTACCGCCCACGGTAGCGCTCTTGCGAATCAAGGAAGAGGCCACTTTTGAGGCGGCCTGCACCAGCAAGGGATGAACGTCATTCTCGGTGGTCAGCGAGGAAAGGGGCACCATGCAACCGAGTTCTCGTGAAGAGAGGGCGTGAGCCTCCTCAATACCGGCAAGTGAAATCACGTGCGGCTTTGGATTGATGCGCCACTTGTAATTCGGAAGGACGTCCGTTCCGCCAGCGACCCAGTCAAAGACCTCATTCTTGGCCATGAGGGACGCAGCGAGTTCAACAGCTTCGTCAACCGTGGAAGGGTGATGGAGTTCAAACGGAGGCATCAGCATCAATCATCACCTCCCATGTGGCGCTGTTCTTTTTTGAGCCATGCACGACCTGCGAAGCCGAGTTCAGCCAACTGTTCGGGGAGGGGTTCATCCGCCTCCCGCCATCCGTCAACCTGCTCTGCCAAGGGGCGGTCAGGGTCGAAGCCGAACAAAACGCCGTTCACGTAGGCCGAGGTGTCTTCGCTTCGTTGTCGCAAACGGTCGCGCTCTCGGTGTTCATCGCTGCGAGCAACAAGGACGCTCTGAAGCGGCCCGTGCTTCAGCCGAGGTGGTTCAATGGCTTCAGCATCCTCAAGCCCGTTTTGTTTGACATGCTTCTCAATGCCTGCGTAGACCACGTCGGGCGTAAGCGGTAGGTTTCGAAGCCTGACACCGATGGCATCGTAGACGGCGTTCACCACTGCGGGCAAAATCGGAAGAAGGGGTCCTTCGCCGGCTTCCTTGGCACCGAACGGACCTTCGGGGTCACTTGATTCCACGATGATGGCTTCAACATGAGGCATTTCATGGACGCTGGGGATTTTGTATTCCAAGAGGTTCGCGTTTTGCAGATGACCTGTTCGCCCGTAGACCATCTTCTCGGTCAGCACCTGGCCAAGACCCATGTGGCAAGAGCCGATGATCTGCCCCTTCACCGCCAACGGGTTGAGCGCTTTTCCACAATCGTGGGCGGCCCAAACATTGGTGCATGAAACCAGTCCCGTCTCAACGTCAACATCAACCTCTGCAACGTAAGCCGAGAAGGAATAAGCAGGCGCAAGGCCGGCTGCAGCACCTTTGTGCACGCCGCCCATCGGGGGCGAGCGGTAGGCGCCCCGGGCGATGAGCGCACCGGTATCGGCCTGGGCCTTGTGGAGCGCTTCAAGGTACGACACACCGATAGCAGGGTCGTGTTTGTAGTAGATGCGCCGGTCGTTGAGGACCAACACGTTCGGGTGATAGCCCAACATGTCCCAAGCGGCCTTGAGCAGTTGGTCGCGGATACCAATGGCGGCACGGATGGCGGCGTTGGCGTTCATGAAGGTGACACGACTTGAATAGGAACCGAGGTCAACCGGGCTCGTATCGCTCTCATGGCTGCGAACGTGAACCATTTCGATGGGCAAGGCCAACACCTCTGCCACCACTTGAGCCACGGCCGTGGTCGACCCTTGACCGATGTCAGCCGCACCGGTGTGAACGGTCACACCACCGTCCATGTCAACTTGGATGTGGACCGTGGCGTGTGGGAAATTCTTCGGGTCCCAATGAATGGGAAGGCCTGAGCCTGAAATGAAGAAACCGCAGCCGATACCGATGCCCTTCCCGAGAGGGAGTTGACGGAATTTCTTGTCCCACTGGGAGCCTTCACGAACCCGTTCAAGGGCTTCTCGCATACCGTTTGAGGTGATTCGGAAGCCGCTGATGGTGCGGCTATGGGGTGGGAGCAAGTTGGCCAAGCGCAAATCAATAGGGTCGACGTTCATCGATTCAGCCATCTCGTCAAGACCGACCTCAACCGCACACCGAGTGTTGACAGCCCCGTGGCCTCGCATGGCACCTGAAGCCGGTTTGTTCGTCCAAACGCGCGCCCCCGTGTAGTGGAAGGAGCCCAATTCGTAGGGTGCGGTGGCGAGTACACCGTTGTAGTACGACGTGACGTGGCCAAACGAAGCGAAGCCACCGCCGTCGATGAGGGCATCGATATCAAAGCCTGAGATACGTCCCGAATCATCGGCCGTCATCTTCACATCAATGTGGCTTGGATGGCGACCGCGGTTGATCCAGTAGACTTCCTCACGGTCAAAGGTGATGCGGACGGGTCGGCCCGCTTTGCGAGCCAACAGAGCAGCGCACATCTCGTGAGGGAAGGGGTCGGATTTTCCACCAAAGCCCCCACCCACGAAGGTGCGGATGACGTTGATTTGGTGCATGGGGACATCCAACACCGTCGAGAGCGCACGGTGAGTGTAATGCGGCACTTGTTGAGGCGTGTAGAGCTGAAGTCGTCCGTTCGGGTCCCAATGGGCCACCACGGCATGCGGTTCAGTGAACCCATGGTGAACGCCCATCATGGTCCAAGAGCCATGGGATGATGCATGCGGTGTTTTCACCAGCGAACGGTCGCCGAATTCCTGGAACACACGCTTTTGCACGTTGGTTCGAGCGAGGTGGTACTTTCCGCGCCAGTGAATGGGTTCGTCGTGGTCCTCAAGACCCTTCTTGGGGTCAAACACCGGTTCCAATTCCTCCCACTCAATGTCAAAGAGGGAAAGCGCTTCAATGGCGGTTGCCTCATCCACGGCGGCGACACAAGCGACCAAATCGCCCACGTGCCGAACCTTCTCAACCGCCATAGCGTGCTCGTCCTTGGTCACCGGAAGAACACCAAACCGATTGGGTGCATCTTGACCGGTGGAAACCGCAATGACACCGGGGAGGGCTTCAACACGGCTCGTGTCGATGGACTTGATTCGTGCATAGTGATGAGGTGAGCGAAGGATTTTGCCAATCAGTTCGCCCGGCAGGCGTACATCGTCGCCGTACCATGCCTGACCGGTCACTTTAGCATTTGAATCGACCAGCGGAATGGGCTTGCCCACCACGGTTCCGGTTCGGTCTCGGTCGTGAATGTGGTCGCCGGCTGGTTTGGGCTCTTTGCCACCCACCGTTTCTGGAATGAAGTCCAAATCCCTTGGACGCATTTGAGGCTCGCTTCCTCCCGAGCCGGGTGGAGGGAAGACTTGCTTTCCTGCGACTCGCTTGCCGTCTTTACGGACCTCTGATGAGGACGCGCCCGGTTGCTGACGATAACTTCCCATGATGATCACTTCGCATGGCCGGGCGGCATCGTGGGCTCCTCTGGACCGGAGGGGTGTGGGTCGGGATGGGGGTCGCTTGCAGGCGCAGGTGCGGCAACGTCCCCCCGGTGAATGGCAGCGGCGGCCTCGATGGAGTCGATGATTTGTTGATAACCAGTGCAACGGCAGAGATTGCCTTCAATCGCGCAGGCAATTTCCTCTCGGCTCGGGTTGTCGTTCTCGTTGAGCAAAGCCTGCGAGGCGACCAAGAAACCAGGTGTGCAAAAGCCGCACTGGGAACCACCGTGGGTGGCAAAACACGTTTGGATTGGAGCGAGATGTGCACCGTCTGAAAGACCCTCAACCGTGATGATATCGGCGCCCTGAACTTGTCCCGCAAGGGTGAGGCAAGACAATTTTGGAACCCCGTCAATCATCACGGTGCAACAACCGCACGTTCCCAAATCACATCCCCGCTTCACGCCAAGCGTACCCACCTTGTCTCGTAGCACATCGAGCAGGACAGCGTTGCTTGGCGCGAGGACCTCGTATGGCTGACCGTTGACGGTGGCGGACCACCGTTTTCCTTCGGGCGCAGGAATCATCGAAACATGCTCATCGCCCACCATGGTCGTCCCTGCCTTGCCGTAGTCCATGGACTCTTTGATAATTGGGGGCCTGTGGCCTCTTATTCCTCTTCAATGCACTCTCCGTTGAACTCGGCTTCGTTGAGTTCAATCGCGTTCCTCAACACCAGTCCGTGGTAGACCTTGATGCTGCGCTGCTTGACCGCTTCGTTGACCTCGGCCTCAATATCACGCAAAACATCAATGGTTTTTGCAGCATCAATCTCCCTGAGAAGACGACCGAATTCACGACGGCGCGAGAGAAAGACAGCGAAATAAATTGGGACCAAAAGGAGCGGAATGACCAGTTCTTCAAACACGATTTCACTGATCACGGAAACCGAGAGTTCTGTGTAATCTGAATCGTACTCAAAACTGAACGAACCTGGACCAAGACCGCCCGTGTAGAAAATGCCGGTGTTTGAGCCAAAGTACATCGTAAATGGCGTTTCCTCATCGTCGTAGATGTTTGACCCTCGGTCGATTTCAATGTAATCGGGCCATCCATCGTTGTCGTTGTCGGAATCAAGCACATCTGGAATGGTGTCTTGGTCTGCATCTGGGGGCGTGGAATCCGGATTGTAAGGGTCGTAGAGAATGGTCCCGGATGATGCAGAACGTTCCATCTCGTTTCGAATACCGTCACCGTCAGCGTCATCGTCGTATTCATCTGGTACGAAATCGCCGTCGATGTCCGAACAACCCTTCAATCGAATCTTGCTCTTTCCGTAGATGTTCGGGCAATTATCGCTCATCGGATGAAGCCCTTGGTCAGCGTAGCCATCGCCGTCGATGTCGGACCAAAGTTCAGGAATCTCGGGCCACACATCCACCTCATCCAATGCACCGTCATTGTCCATGTCAGGGTCGGCGACATCCCCGAGTCCATCACCATCAAGGTCCCTATGTTCGGAAGCGTTGTCGGGGAAGGCGTCGGCACCCATGCTCTCGTTCCAATCTTCATCGGGGTCCGACCATCCATCGCCGTCCGAATCCAAACAACCCTGCCTGTCCTCAGTAGACGTTCCGGATACGCATGTTGTTGAGTCACCGGACTGAGCCGAAACTGGGGCGAGTAAAATCAAAGCAAGCAAAAGAATGATGCCTCGGCCCAATGCATTCATGAGTCCCCTATCTTGGCTAGACTAATGGCTTTTGTTCCCCCCTTTTTTCACCGGTTATGCAAAATAAGCGCTCCAACTGACGGCGGGAGCAAGGTTTGAATAAGCAACGGACATGTAAGAACTCCATGGCCAAAATACACGCGCTGATTCTCATCCTTCTCATCGCTGCCCCGCTGACGGGTTGCACAGGCGAAGAGGAGGAAAAAACACTGGTGTTTCCTAACTTCTCAGAGGTTGCTGATGACAACCAAACATACGACAACGAGCGTATGTCGGGAAATGCCTTCATTGTGATCTTCTCCGCTGAATGGTGCAACAACCCCTGTTTCACAACCATGCATGCAATTTGGGAAACACAACCTGAACTTCCTGTCTTGGTTATGTCCACCGATCCTGCAGAAAATGCAGGCGGATTGAGTTTGAGTGAATGGCATGACTCGGCCAACGCCCATGACGACGAAGAGGGTGATACAAGGGTCGAACTGACCACTTATGCCTTCATGAAAGGAAGCGATGTCACGACGGCATTGGACATCACTCGACCAGGCTCGCTTGCCTTTGTGAACGGAGCAGGTGAAATCACCTACCTACACGAAGGGCGCATGGACGACAGTGCCACGATTCTTGAAAAGTGGAACGAAGCCAGTGCAGCAGCTTGACCACTTCAATCCAAAATTTCGGCTTCAAGATGCCCAACAACAACGGCATCAATGTCCTCATCTGGTTTTGACCAGTCCAAGACCTCAACCTCTGCAGCGTCCTCGACCTTGTTGATGAGGATCATCCCAAAGATAACCAAAGCCACGAGGAAGAGGATGACAACGGGACCAACCCATGTGGGGAGGTCGCCAAACAAACCATCACCGCTGTTCTCGCCATAGGATTTCGCATTGGCCGTGTCCATCAGCATCACATTCACGGATACGAGGGCCGAGGAAGAATGTCCATCGCTCTCATTGGCGATTAAACCTCGCAGAGAGAGGGTGTGATTGCCTTCAACTTCGATTCCCGGAAGATGCTCAAGTTGGTTAACGATGGTGGTCAAATCAAGTGTAGCTTTCTCATCGCCTTCGTCAAAGGTGTGGAGATTTGCCCAGTCATCACGCAGATGATTACTGCGCCACTGGAAAGTATCAACATCTCCGCTCAGGTCAACCTCGATTGCATCGCCTGGCATGAGGTGGATGCGATCGTCGATTCCTGCCTCAGTGGTGATGGTGATGGAGATTGAGGTGTCGAGTTGATAGTCCCGTTGGGCCGCTTCCATGACCGCAGCCAGTGCCTCTACGTGTCCGTGGCCGTAAACATTGTTTTGCCGATTCTTTGGAATCAAATCTTCGGCACACGGTTGATTGGCAGCCATGTAGTGGCACTCTCGATATGTGGCTGTTTCTTGGAGAATGTTTCGCACATCAAAGGGCGATAAGTCAGGATTTGCCTGCAACATCAAGGCAACGGTCCCCGCAACACCCGGTGTCGCCATGCTGGTGCCGCTGAAGGCAACATATCCATCACCCGAGTTGTGTTGAGCAGACATCACATCCGAACCGACGAAGGCCACATTGGGTTTCACTCGGCCTTCTTCGGTTGGCCCCTCACTACTGTATTCTGCAATGGCCGTGTTTTTGTTGAGTGCTCCGACTGTAATGACATCTTCTGCGCCACCGGGCGTTCCAATGGTGCCTGGGGCTGCCGAATTTCCAGCGGCAATGAGCATACTAATACCCGCTCGGACCATCTCGTTAGCATAGCGGTTGACGCTGTCTTCTTCAGACGACGTCCACTCTATTGGCCCCGGCCCTCCAAGACTCATGGATGCAGCACGGATGTTGAATTTGTACCGATTTTCAACGGTCCACTCCATTCCGGCCATCACGACAGAGAAACTTCCCGAACCACCGGAATCCAACACTTTCACGCCGACAAGATTGGCTTGTGGAGCCATTCCCGGGTGTTCGAAGGTGGGTGCGCCCGTTCCTGCAACGGTTCCCGCACAATGTGTTCCGTGGCCTTGGTCATCGTAGGCTTGGATTTCAGTGCCGTTGGTTTTGTCAGGGTTGTTCACGGGATCATAAAACGCAATCACCTTCGGATCGTGGGTGCTGTTGTCATCGTCGTGGTCGTCAAGCCCAACGTGGAGGCTGTCGATGCCCGTATCAATGACTGCAACACTGACGCCGGAGCCGTCGTACCCTGTTTGCTGTTGAGCAAGGTCAACCTCGTGCACGACGGCTGCATCACCGTTTTGCACCTGGAGGATGCCGTCAAGTTCGAGCATAACCACTCCGGGCAGCGTCGTGGTCTCGAGAATCATGGCGTGGGGAACACGACCCGCCACGGCATCGATGCGAGGTAGGTTCCACTGGTGGACGTATCCGACCTCTCGTTCAAGCATGGCCACATCGCCGTCGGTAGGCGTATGGTCAAAGTCAATGATGAGGGGAAGTGTGTTGTCCTCATCAAGGAAAAGCGGATGATCGTGATATTTTTCAACCATATCGCCGATATTGTTCTGATTTCGATCAAGGGATGTGTCAATCCACCAGCCATCTTCCACCGGTTCTTCGACCGAAGATTGCACCGGCATCGCCATGGCAAAAGCGGGTGCGAGCATCAAGAAAAAGCAAAACACACAGAGCAACGAGCGTTTCATAAAATTCTCCTCACTTCACCCCAGCCATTGGCAGGTTTTCAAGTCATTGTAACCGTGTTAGCCTCCGCCTTCTAGGAATCGCACTCAACTTGGGGTTCTCGCAGGGGTTCGCGGGTGAAATATTAAGTGTAGACTGACGATTTTTAGACTGATTCACATGGCAGCACCAAAGAGAAGAGTCGCCCCAGTACGACCACGAGCACAACCAACCCCTTCCTCCGGATTCGTTGGAGGCGTGGTTGAAGGCGTTGATGCACCCCAAGAAAGCATCACATTGGTCAAACCCAATCAATCCATGAATCGAGACGACCTGTTCTTGATGAAACTCTCACAAATCGTCATGATGGGCATCGGTTTCTTGGCCATCTGGGGAGGTGTATTTAGCGTCGCTTTCGACGAAGACGCCACCAATCAGAACTTTTTGGTGCTCTTCGTGGGTGGTTTGGCATCCTTCTTGGTTTCAATCGGATTGATTGAACTTCAATCAAAGAAGAACGGGTACAGGCTCAAGGACATTCAGAATTATTTCCTCGGCATTGCCTTTTTCTTCTCAACGGTCGGTGTGCTATGGGGCACCCGATTCATGATGGGTTACGCCACGGGAACACTCGAATTGGATTGGTTTGGTTCACCCGATGCTTACACCGAAGTGGATTGGTCCCCAAATGCCAACGGCATTTACGCCCAAACAGCCACCTGCCTTCTGTTGACCTTCGGCCACTTCCTTCTCCTCAGGCGATACAGCGGTGATACGAGTTTCGGCTGGGGCGTCGCCACCTACGCTCCCATGGCCGTGCTCATCGCTGGCGTCGGCCCGTGGATTCGCTGGTCTGAAAGTGTAGTCAGTTGGGAACTTGGCCTTGCCATCGTCTTGATTTCCTTTGTATCGATGGAGATGGCCCTGCGTTCAAACCGGGCCCTCAATTTTGTCGTGGTCGCTGTTGCGGCATGCATCGTCCCCATCATCTACGAGGTGTTGAACACCAACGCCCCCGATGACGGCATGGGTGGAGCACTTTCCCTGATGGTGTTCATCATCGCCCTGCAAGGCTACTACGCCTCCCGGCAAGACCTTCGAAAGGAAGTCATGGAACGAGCATCAGCCGTCCTCATCGGCACCGTGGTCGTAGCGATTGCGCTAGCCCGGACTGAACCTGATTTCAACCTCATTCTCGGGCCGTTCCGAGCAAGTGATTACCCCGAGCTCGCCGCCTATGTTAACATCCCAGTGGCGCTTTGGGTCACGGTTCTGCTGGCCTATTTCCCGGCCGTTCTCCAGCAACGAGTGCCTTGGATGCCCGTGGGGCTCGCTGTCGCCCTTGCGGCCTTGCCACCTGAAACCTCCACCATGCCCTGGGTGCTCAGTATGATCATGATTCCTTACATGGTGTTCATCTCAAAGGTTGCTCGGGCGTGGGTCATCAACATCACCATCCTCGCCTTCAGTGGCTCGTACCTCATCACCGACTGGATGGGCATCTCTGCAGATTTGACCGCCCAAGATACGTACGGTGGAACGTGGCTACACGTGTTGCTCCCCATCTTCTTGGTCGCTGTCTCCGAGGCCGGACGAAGGACTGGAAAAATCCAGACGAGCACCAGTTTGGCGATGCTTGGCTCCGTTGTGTTATCCAGAGCCGTGTTGGACCCAGAGTGGTTCTTGCCTTGGCTCTTGGTGGCGTACATGGCCTTCATGAGCTACAGCATGATGCTTCAGTACCCCTCGCCAAACATGAAGCAACGCAAAGACATCACGCTCGCACTCGCATTTACATCGGTCACTGTTTTGCTTCTCGCCGCCTTGGACAACCTCAAACTCCCACCGAGTTCTGTCTTTGATGATATCGTCGCGATGGGGCTCCGCCCTCAATTCTTCGTGGTGAGTCTGGTGCTGTACTTCCTCGCAGCAAAAGCAGCAGGCAAGGAACTTGATGTTGGTTCCATCTATCACTGGTTCGGCATCGGCAACCAAGATGAACTCATTTACAATCCTAATACGAATGTTTGGGAAATTCAGGACCCCAAGGAAAAAGATCTCGATGCAGTCATTGAGGATGGCGAACTTACGCCTTTGGCTCGGTTCAGCCTCCTCTCTTCATTGATGATGTTCACCTTCTCCGTGAGCAATGTCAACGCCTCCACTTGGTCCGACCAACCCGCCCTCGTTCTGCTCATGGTCATCCCTGTTGGTATGCTCATCCGAGAAGTGCTCGCCATGGCCAGCATCAGCTCGGCAACTCGGGCCACGGCCGTCACGCTCCTGCTCCTGATTGCAGCACCTCTTTCCCTAGCTCTGGGAGACAATGTCTGGGGCACTTCGGCCGACATCCAAATGTCAAACGTGTTGTTGGACCTGATTCTCGTCAGCGCCCCCATCATCGTCAACACCGTCATCGCTCGGCGCGGAATTGACACGAACGAGTTGGACCGAATGAGCGATGGCGTCGCCTATGTCATGCTCCTCCTGCTGGCCATGCTCGATACATCTGGTGGCCTGCTCCTGTTGCCGATTCTGCTGTTGGTGACGATGCGTGTTGTCCAGTTCAAGTTCTACCTCCTGCTTTCCTTGATGCCCTTGGTGTTGGTGTTCTTGGGCCAAGGATGGTATTCGCACGGCTTGTTCAACACGATGCTGGAGGGTGCTCCCGATAGCGTGCGAACATACCTCTTGGACGACCATGCAGGACCGTTCCCTGCGTTCATCGGATTGATCATTGGCACACAAATGCTCTTTGGATTGTCCCGACTCTACACTTCTGAAGACGATGAATTGGAATCGAGTTTCACCATGTTCATCATGGGGATTTGGCTGGCTATCGCCTTGTTCAGCGCCATACCCGACGGTTACTGGCTGCCGACCTTGGCCTGTTTCGTGTTGCTGCCTTACTTCTGGTTCACCAACAACAGCCAAACCTTCCCTTACATGCTCGGAGCACTCTTTGTTTCGCTTTACATCGGGTTCTCGCTCAGTGAAACCTTCCAGCCGATTACCGAAGCGGATGCCATTGGCTGGAGCGGGATGATCACGGGATTGACCGGTAGCGCAATGGCCATCATGCACCAACGCGGGGTTTTGTTCCGAACGCCTCCAACCACCGAGGAAGACATCAACCTCGCTGATTCAACGGCCTCTCTTGCCCTGCAACTCGGTGCTTTGGGCTATGTTGGCGGGTATTCTGTGTTCTTTGGTATCGGCCCCGTGATCGGTCTGGTCCTCTTGGCACGTTCCGCCCTCAAGGACGGTCGTCCGAACAGCATCATCGCTTTGCCAATTCTCTTGACGTTCAGCGTCGTCAACTTGCTGGTGCAAGCCGAGGTCGGCACGGATGACCAACGTCAAACCATCACCGGAATGACCCTCGCCGTCCAAGGCCTCCTGCTCTCGCTCCTCTCCGCGAGGGACGACATGGTTTACGATTACAAGGCGTTGAAGTGGGATTCCGACGAGTCCTTCTTTGCCTTCATGGACCGCTTGGGCGTCAGCGGTGCACTCTACACCATCATCGGTTTGTTCGTTGCTTTCGACAGCGTCAACTTGGAGTCCATTGCCTACTTGCTGACCACGGTTTATCTGGTTGTTATCGGCATCCAAGGGTTCAGCGACGAAGCCGACGCTCGATGGCGTCGAGGCGTGGGGGGCTACGGTTCCATCCTCACCGCCTTCTTGTTCGCAAATTCGCTCGAGAGTGATATCTACAACGCCATCGGCATTGTTCTAACGGGCATGGTCGCCCTCGGATTCTCATTCTTGTTCATGCAGCGCATGAACGAAGAAGACGGCATCTATGAAATGGCTGAATATGAAGATCCAGGTTCAACCGACGACGGCCCGAAGAACATCCCCGCCATGGTCGATTTGGATGCAGGGGTTGATGATGAAGAAGACGACGAATTGGAAGCTGAGCTGGCTGCGTTGGATCTCGAAGAGGAAGAGGACGATGCTGACCTTGAAGTGCTTGATGAAGCCGTGGAGGAGGAGGACGACCTCGAGATTGACCTTGTTGATGATGCAGAGGATGAGGAAGAAGAGACGGCCTCCGAACCAGTCGTTGACCAAAAGGTCGAGGAAACGAAGCCTGTTCAAGCCCCCAAGCCGAAGAAAGCCCACAGTGGCCTCTTGGACACCGGCGAAGGCTTCGCATTGCGCCTACCAAAGGATGCCGTTCAGAACATTCTCAGTTCGCTTGAACAAACGCCGCATGAAGGGTATGTTCCAGTCGTCGCTTTCGGGCCAAACGGCCAGATCATGCTGACGTTTGAGACCGACAACTCAAACGCGTGAGTCGCTCGTTCTTCGGCGAAGAATCAAGACCCGCCGCCTTTGCCAATAAGGCATGGACAAGCGAGAGCAACGCATGGTCTGGATTGACCTTGAGATGACAGGCCTTGACGTGTCACGAGAATCGATCATCGAAATCGCTACCGTCGTCACCGACAGTGAGTTGAACGTCCTCGCCACAGGTCCAAACCTTGCCATCAGTGTTTCAGAATCCCTCATTGATGGCATGGACGAATGGAACACCACCCACCACCACCGCAGTGGCTTGGTGGATAGAATCCGCAAGGAGGGTGTCAGCGCAGGAGAAGCCGAACAAGCCACCCTCGCCTTCCTCCGAGAATGGGTGGATGAAAACAAAGCCCCCCTTTGTGGCAACAGCGTTTGGAACGACCGGCAATTCCTCGCCAAGGAAATGCCAGAATTGTTGGATTTCCTCCACTACAGAATGATTGATGTCTCTACGGTTAAGGAATTGAGCAGGCGATGGTACACCGATATTCCCCGATTCCCGAAGAAGGGGGCCCATCTTGCCCTTGATGACATTCTTGAATCCATTGAGGAGTTGAAGTACTTCCGAGAGCAGGTCTTCATCCCTCAATCCTGACGCCACGTGGCCTCGTTGGGGTCAACCCCTTTGTGAAGCGACATGATTTGAGCGACCACCGCCACTGCAATCTCTTCGGGTGATTGAGCACCGATGTTGAGTCCAATCGGGCAAATGACCTGGTCCAAAAGCGATTGAGGCAGCCCCTCATCAAGGCAAGTTTTCTCAAATGCCTGCCATTTTGAGCGACTCCCGATGACACCAAGGCGCGGTGCGTTCACGCCGTCCAACTCCGCATCGGGGGTGTTCAAGAGGTGGAGCAGTCCAAGCAATCGTTCTTGGTCTTCGGACCAGTCATGACCCAGAAGGAGCACATCAGAAAACCGACCAAGTGATTCGGCAGATTCCCCACTCAACAAATCGGTAATTGCGGCCGATGAACGCTCAATTGCATGTGGGTATTTTTCTATAGAAACATATTCTTCCCGTGTGTCGTGGACGGAATACGTCCAACCCAACCCGTGGAGCGTGGTGGCCAAGGCCTCACCGCAATGACCGCCGCCCATGATGTGAACGTGTGGCATTGGAATCATCACCTCGATAGCGATCGACACCCGACCGCCGCACAGCGAATCAAGGGGTGTTACCTCATAGCCCTTCGCACCTTTGTTCAAGCCAAACGTCAACACCTCCGCAAAGGGTTGATGCGACTCAAGAAGAAGCCCTCGGCAGCGTTCCAGCACCTTGTGTTCAAGACCAGCGCCGCCCACCGTGCCCGTCCATGCTTCCTCGAACGACGACATGGCAAGACGGGCACCGGTCTTTCCCGGCACGCTTCCTGAGGTGTTCAACACCGTGGCCATGACGACCTTGCGTTGACGGGCGAGTTCGCTCAAAACCCATTGCAGGACATGAGCGGTCATGGTGGGTCCTCAGCGGGACGCCCTCATATCCCTTCGCTTTCAGAAAAACAGGAGGAAAGGTGCTCTCCTTCAGCCAGCAATTGGTCAACATCTTCGGGCGTGTCGATGTTCATGTTGAGCCAAGGTGCGAAAACAGAGACTGGGGCGAAATGCACGAGGTCGCGTAGTGGCGTGTCCTGTTGCGCTTGGCTCACGGTCGCGAGACCTTCGCCCTCCAACACCACAGGGTG
Organism: Euryarchaeota archaeon UBA549; assembly: GCA_002495645.1. Taxonomy (GTDB): domain Archaea; phylum Thermoplasmatota; class Poseidoniia; order Poseidoniales; family Poseidoniaceae; genus Poseidonia. The sequence goes on along the minus strand of DAGF01000067.1, from coordinate 24,596 downwards.
GCCCTTTCGGCCATCATGTGCAGGAGCGACGTTACCTTCATGCTCGAGAAGGGTCTTCAGAAGGGTCACATTCCAGCACGGCCGGTCGACGGGAACCATCACCAGACGCTGAATTTCGTAGCCGAGGACCTGAACGACGGTGCGCAGGCCGAGTTGGAGGGAGCCCGTCCGACCCAAGTCCGGTTGAGGGTTGACAACGATGTGGGCGTTTGGCAACAGCGCCTTGATTTCGGATTCAATGTCGGTGTTCACCACCACAACAGGGGTGCAATTCGCTGCCAGAAGCCGCTCGTGCGCCCATTCAACGAGCGTACGACCGTTCACCGAAACCAAGGCCTTTGGACGACCGAGGCGGCGGCTCATGCCCGCTGCGAGCAGCACGGCCGGTACCGCCTCGGTGTTCATGGGTGAAAGGAAGGCACTCTCCCCTTTGGGTTTGCGTTGTTTTGAACTTGATATACACTTGAACTGTCAACCCCCTATGGTCACATGGAAACCACCGGGGCACTGGCTGAAGTCCAATCGAGATGCCTACGCGCGCTCCATTGAATTTCTTCAGGGAATTGTGGCAGGTTCACCGAAAATGGAACTCAAAGAAAACGTTCAATCCCTACCAGCCATCACCGTCCAGGGCGCTTCAAGGCGTTGGTACTCCATCAACACCAGAGTAACCTACATTGAGGATTACATCGAGATTGACGGGGATTACCGAGAAGTGAAAGAAGTGCATTGGAACATTGACATTCATGCTGCGGCGTGGAAAAGCGACATCATTGAACGAAATCCGTTCGCCGTTTCGTTGTGCATCAATCCCCGCTCGGAATCCAGAGGTTTGCCCATCGGTGACCAGGTGGCGGCGTTGGCTTTAGCGCTCCAAAACGACAAAACGACGGCGATGCGTATTCCCCTGCTGGCTCAATTCATCGTCTCCCCGAGAAACGCGCTCAAGGAGGTCTACCAGTTCAGCGAGGAAGGTGTGGTGATGGAAGATGACGTCCATATGGATGAATACGGTGAGCACGACATCGAAGAGTACGACTTCGTCGAAGACATGGATCCGGACTGGCCTTGGTTAGAGGTGTTTGATCCTCTGCATTTTGAGTATCTTGCACTGGAGATTGAGAACAAGCAACTCGATTCGTGGATGGAGCGGCAAGAGGAGAAGGCCGTGAGCAACGTGGAACAACCTTGGCATCACGACGAGGACCGCATTTGGCAACTGGAGGATAACCTTCGCAAGGGGCGTCGCTGATCAAAGACCCTTGGTGATTTCTCGACCGATGATCATGCGTTGAACTTGGGACGAACCCTCGTAAATCTGCATGACCTTTGCTCCACGCATCAACCGTGCAACGGGGTACTCCTCGGAATACCCGTAGCCACCGTAAATTTGGACAGCGTCCGTGGCCACCTGCATGGCCATGTCAGCGGAAAATCGCTTGGCGTGAGCGGCGGATTCGGTGTTGCGTACACCTGCATCAAATTCTGCGGCGGATTTCCAGGTCAACATGCGAGAGGCTTCGATGTTGGTTTTCATGTCGGCCAACATGAATTGAATGGCTTGGTGTTGGTGGAGCGGTTTGCCAAAGGTTTGGCGCTCATTGGCGTATTGAAGAGCGTGCTCGTAGGCTGCACGAGCCAAACCCGTTGCGTGGGCTGCGATGTTGGGCCGACTCATGTCGAAGGCTTTCATGGCGTTCATCCATCCACCGGATTCAGAGCCTCCAATCAAATGGTCTGCAGGTACCCGGACATCATCAAAGGAAATGGAACGTGTATCCGAACAGCGCTGACCCATGTTCGTTTCTTTTTTACCCAGCGAAAAGCCCGGGGTGTCCTTCTCCACGACGAAGCCCGACATGCCTCGATAGCCTGCCTCAGGGTCGGTTTTGGCGAGGACAAAGAAAAAATCAGCATAGCCTGCACCCGTGATCCACATCTTTGAGCCGTTGATGACGTATTCATCGCCGTCTTTGATGGCGGTCGTTTTGCAAGCAGCCACATCCGAACCTGCACCAGGTTCGGTAACAGCGTAGGAGGCGAGCGCCCCCTCTTCGGCGATTTTCCGCAACCAATGCTCCTTCTGCTCTTCCGTGGCACCGGTGATGATGGGGGCGCTGGCAAGGGCTGTGGCGTAGGCCGCCGTGGCAAAGCCGGGGTCGCCCCAAGCGAGCTCTTCGTTCACGAGAACTTCCTCAAACGAGCCCAGTCCGGCTCCGCCGTAGGCTTCGGGGATATGGAGGTTCAGCAGGCCCATCTCGTGCGCAGCCTGGATGGTTTCCTTCGGATAGTGCGCCGTTTCATCCCAGTGTTCAGCGTTGGGACGGATTTCATCTTGAGCAAACTCGTGAGCGAGTTCTTTCAACATGGCTTGCATCTCGTCGAGTTGGAAGTCCACCATGTTCCTGCGAAGCGTCGCTCCCTTAAGAGCGATTAGATGAGAGCCCTCGACATCAGGCGGTCAAAGGACAAGATAGCCTTGGTGCTCTGCAGCGAGGACGGCCAAGAAAATCATGTAAATCAGGATGAGAATGACGCCTTCCCATCGCTTGAATTCGTACTCCGAGCGCATCATCAAGAGGGCAACGCCCGTTCCGATAAAGGTCGCAGGGATGATGACATAGGCGGTCAAAGCAAAACTTGCTGAGGTCAGAGCGAGCGGGTGGACCAAAGCGGCAAAGCCGATGGAAAGCAGCGGATCGGTGATGTTTGAACCGATGAGGGTCCCGATGGCCACGCCCTGACTGCGCTTGGCGGCGAGGAAGGCGATGGTCAATTCGGGCAACGAGGTCCCAAGGCCGGAAACCGTTGTGCCGATGACAGCGTGGGGGACATTGAAGGCGTAGGCCATATCGCTGGCCACGTTCACCAAATGGTGCGCTGCGAACAAGGCCAACAGCAAGCCGCTGGTTACCATGAAGGCGTAGGATGCTGTTGTCCGAGTGACCTTCCGTTCGACCTGCTCGCCTCCGCTCAATTCTTCCTCGAGGATTTCGTCCCTGTGGGAAAGCAACCAGTAGATGTAAGCGATGTACAACGACATCAGCAAGGCGCCCTCAATTCGGCTCAACCCTGCCCCGGTGAACAGGAAGAGGGTCACTAAACCGATGGAGGCGAACATGATGAAACCGTCTCGCTTCAACCACGACGGCCGAACCTTCACGCCGCGGAAGGCAACAACCACGCCGAGAATAAGAGTGATTTGAACCAGAATTGAGCCGTAAATGCCACCGATGGCCAAATCTCCGATTTCAGGATTTGTGGGGATGTCGGCTGCTGCCGTGGATGTGACTAAAATTTCGGGAAGCGATGTACCGATGGAGACGATGGTTAAGCCAATGACCACCTCTGGCAAACCCGCACGGTAAGCCAAACCTTTGGCCCCTTCAATGAACACATCAGCCGACTTGATGAGCAAGGCCAGTGCCATGGCGAGCAGTGCAAAAGACAGCCAGTTGTTGTTGATGGCAGAATCCTCAACAACGGAATGAAGAGCCAAAATTCCCAGAAACAGAGCGCCGTTGAGAACCAAGGTGTTGCTGAACACCAGCTGAGGAATGCCGGTTTCTTTGGCGGCGGCCTCCTCACCCATGGCTTGTGGACTCGCCTCCACTTCTTGACGGTTACCTCGTTAAATTACTGCGGCTTCATTCTTGACGAAGGCTTTGAACCGCCGAGGACAGCCCAGCACCATGCGCAAGGAATTCGCTGGCGAGTTCTTTGGCACGGCCTTCATGGTTGCTGCGGGCTGTGGAAGTGTTGCGCTTGGCGCCAGCCACGGCATCGTGTCGCTGACGTTTGGTGTCGCCGTAACCCTCGCCATCATCGCCTTTGGACCGCTGAGTGGTGCCCACATCAACCCCGCAGTCAGCATCTCTTTTTGGAGAGACGGGCAATTGGAAGGCCGATTGCTCCCCACCTACATCGTCGCTCAATGTGCGGGTGGTATCGCAGGCGCGCTCATCGTCAGCGGGGCCGCCCCAACTTCGCTTGCGCCCTCGGTCTCGCTGGTGGAAGGATTTGGTATCGAGGTCGCCATCACGACCGCCCTGATGGCCAGCATCCTGCTCATCGTTCAACGCTCCTCCTCAAGGGTGATGATTGCGCTGTGGGTTGGCGGCACCGTGGCACTCCTTGCCCTCATCGCAGGACCGTTGACCGGTGCGAGCATGAACCCTGCTCGCACCTTGGGGCCCAACCTCTTGAACGGTATGTGGGCAACGTTGCCCTTCTATGTCGCATCAACCACCCTCGGCGCATGGCTGGCGTGCGACCTCAAACACCGGTTCTTTCCCGACGGGTCAAGCACCGACTGATGCACGAAGCATAGCGGCGACGTGCTCCAACGAAGGGATGGTGTGGTTCTCAAGAGGTGGGGCAAACGGCACGGGCGTGTCAAGAGCCCCGATAACCGAAGGCGCCGATTCCAACTCATAGAAACAATCCTCCATAATACGGGACTGAATGGTGTGGCCAAGTCCACCGGCCCATTGCCCTTCCTGAAGAACCACCAAGCGCCCTGTTCGTTGCACAGAAGCAATGCATGTTTCGGCATCAAAAGGAAGGAGGGTACGCAGGTCAACCACCTCCACTTCGATGTCTTCCCCTGCCAAAAGGTCCGCTGCTTGGAGGGCGATGTGAACCATGGCTCCCCACGTCACGAGCGTGATGTCGCGACCGCCTCGAATCACCTCGGCACGGCCGAGTTTGTAGCGCTCACCGTTCTCAATGTGCGTGTTCACCGTCTCCGTGTCAACGGTTTGGTTGATGTTCATGCCCCAGCCCGTCAGTCCGCCACGCAAACCGTAGAGGCCAATGTGTTCCAACATGAGAACCGGGTCGGGCAGTTGAGCCCCTTCCATCAGCAGATCATAGGCGTCTTGGGGCGTTCCTGGCGCCATCACCACCAAACCTGGGTCGTTGGCAAACCAGGATTCGATCATGTTCGCATGGAAGGGTCCAGAGCGTGTGCGAGCGCCAAGCGGAATGCGGACCGTCATGGGACAGTCTGCTCCCCAGCGCCAACGAAGCATGGCCGCGTTGTTCACCAAGGCGTTGAATCCGAGGGCTGCGAAGCCACCAAATTGAATCTCGACCATGGGCTTCATGCCTGAAAGGGCAGCACCAACGCCGGTGTGGACGATGATGGCTTCGCACAGTGGCATGTCGATGAGTTTGTCCGTGTGGCCGGCGTTCTTCAGGGCCATGTTCATCCCAAACGCACCGGCGACTTCCATATCTTCACCGATGAAGACGCAATCATCACCGTGCATGGTCGCAATATCCGCCATGGCTTGCTGAATGGCCCTTGCATAGGTCCACCCACCCTTTTCGGCGTAAGCCCAAGCATGTTCACCGACGTCCAATGGTGCATCGACACCGGGTGGGGCCTGCTGTCCAGAATACCGCATCAGGTGGTCGCCGTGCGTATCGGCATCGTGCAGGGTTGTGACGCCTTTGGTGACCGTTTCAGGTTCGGGCCACGCCATTTCAAGCAGTTCATTTCTCGCCGCTTCAACGCCCTCGAGCTCTTCTGCTTCCATCGCTTCAAGCAGCTCTTCCTCTACACCCATCTCAATCAACAGTGCACGGTGCGTTGGGATGGGGTCTTTGGCCTCCCAATAGGCCAACAAATCCCGGTCAACATACCCGACCGGTGTACCGCTTGGATTGCCCAAATAGAGGTCATCATGGTGGTGAGCGTGGCCACAGCCTCGCATCGTTTCAACGTGAATGAGGGTTGGGCCACCACCCGCCATGGAAAATTCTCGGGCCACGGCGGTTGATGCGTGCCAAGCAGCGGGGTCAGAGCCGTCGATGGTCCATGCGGGGAAGCCCATGGCGTTGGCCTTGTCGGCCCACACCTCAACACCGGATTGCTTCGCCGGTGGCGTGTCAAGCGCAATCTGGTTGTTTTGCAGAATGTAGGTGATGGGCAGCCCTCTAGCGCCTGCGAGGTTCATGGCTTCCCAAAATTCACCCGACGACGAAGCACCTTCGCCGATGCAGGCTACATGAAAACGGTCGAGTGATTGGCGCCATGCTGCAAACGCCAAACCGGTCATGGTTGCGCTGGCGATGGGGAGCGGTGCGGTTGGTGGGAGTACACCGACATGCCACGCACCGACGTGGAGGTCACGTCCACCGGCATCGTCCCAACCTCCGTTTTGATTGGAACCGGCCTTTCCGAGGTTGGCCGCCATCACATCAAGGGGCGTATCGCCCATGGCAAGACCGAGCCCAACATCACGAATCATGGGAGCGACGAGGTCACCATCGTAGCCGCGTCCCGGGCGGGCGTCTCGGGGAGCATCGGGCTGGCGATTGAGCGCCGTGGCGACCGCCACCACGCCTTCCTGCCACGTTGAGCGGAAGCCTTTGCCACCGAACTTGCCGCCATCTGGCGTTTCAACGCCTTGGGTGAAGATGTCTTTGAGCGCAGCGTCCAAACATCGCGTGCGTGTCATCAAACGTTGCCATTCAAGCCGCTGCTCCACGGTCACCGCCATGTAGTGAGCGAGACGGCGAAGCATCAAGCGCATGTCCACCAAAAAGTGGGTTCTTCGTCGCTCAAGCATGACCTCCATGCTTCGTCGGGGGATCACTTCTCGCTCGAGTTCATCCCCGAGCGTGCTCTTCATTTGTTTCTTCAGGCCTCGTTCAAGGGCGTCAACGAAGCGTTGAGCAAAGGTGTTCCACGACGGCCCCTCAAAGGTTTCTGGCTCGCTGTCCACGAGGTGGTCCCATACACTGGCCACGAGGAAGAGGTGGGCGTCGTGTTGTTGAGCAACGAAGGAAAGCACTTCTGAGCGAGCAGCGTCTTTCGGAAGTGGTTGGACAAACTCCAACGGCTGGGCAGCTCGCCATTCTTGGCCAAAGATTTCCGGTAGGTCCCCCTGTGACATGGCCTGTCCCCGACCCTCGCACGGGATGGGTGGTTTCAATCCTCTTCTCATTCGGGTTGAAGGGCTTCGTGGACACCTTCACGCTCGGATTTTCGTTTTCCGATTTCCTCCTCATAACAATCGTGGAGGAGGTCTCGGTTGGTCAATGTCAGCAAGAGCGCCCCAAAGGCAGGGATAGCCAGTCCTCCAAGCGCAATGGCCCACGACCCAAAGAGGTCAAACGCGGGCCCAACCAAGAGCGGACCCACGATGATCCCGGCCGCCCACGCCGCTCCGAACACACCAAACGCAAGACCGGGGTTGCCTTCGCCGAGGGCGCGGTTGGTAGCGGTATCGATCATCGGTAGCATCGGAATTTGTGTAGCAGCGATGAAAAATTGGAACGAACCGAGGAGCAAAATCATCCCCAACACAGCGACGTTTCCTGCCAGCAAGGAGCCGACCAAGCCCACCCCGAGAAGGGAAGCGACAACAAAGAACCAGCCGATGACCATGTAGCGTGTTGGCCCGTTTCGGTCAACCCAGCGCCCCCAGATAACGGACCCAAGAGCCTGCATTAGCACCATGACAAGAAGCACGCCCCCAATGGCGGCCGAAGAAAGGCCCAAGGCATCGTCAAGGAATAATGGCACACCGGCTTCGAGGGCGCCTGTGGCCACGGTGGTGATGGCCAACAGCACACCGACTCTGAAGAGAATCCGGTCCGAGAAAAACACGCGCAAAGACACCGAGGGCGTGGCGTGGTCACGAGGCCCACCGATGATCTCGGTTGAAAACCACATCAGCGGACAAACCAAGGCGGTTAAGACGGCCAAGACGGTGAACGCAGATGCCTCCCCCCAGGCGAATAACACCCCGCCGAGCACCGGCCCAAACAAGCCTCCAATGGCCGCCATCCCCAGCAACTTTCCAGCCTGCTCACCAAAACGCACGGGCCATAATTGAGAGGCGGCGGCTAAGCCGGCCGTCATGATGGTGGCACCCGAAGCGCCGTGAACCATGCGAGCGAAGGCAAGCAAGAGAAACGGACGCCCCACCCACTCGTTGGTCGCCACGACATAGAGGCCGCTCGAGGCCGTCAGCAAAACCAAACTGATGAACATCGTCCTGCCGGCTCCGAATCGGTCAGTGATGCGTCCGGTTATCGGTCCAAAGAGAAGCAAAGGAACCGCCCACAAGGATACGAGGAGGGTTGCCTGGGTCGCATTGAGGTCAAATTGTGTTTGCCACGATGGCAGAATGGGGACGATGAAGGCGTAGCCAAGAAAGTTGACAAAAAAGGCGAGCAGGAGAGCGATGAAGGCGCGCTGGAGTCGGCGCTCGTCCGAAGTGGAACTCACTCCTCCTCCTCCTGAGCGGGAAGCGCATCGAGCATGTCCGCTGCAAGGGTGCTTGCATCCTCAACCCGGGTGAGCAAGGTCAAATCGGACAACGCCCCGGGGCGCTGGAGGGCATCCATCAATTCCTGAAGAACCTCTGCGGTGAGCCGAGTCAGCGCCAATGTTTCAGGGTCAATTCCCACCTGCTCGTTTTCATCCAACAGTGAGATGTATTCCGGCTCTTCAGAGAGAATGCCATCCATGTCCGCCTCCACCTGCCGAGCGATGTCTTCGGCTTGCCGTTCAAGGATGTCTTCCATTGAGGAATTCCCACCGGATTTTGGAAGGGACGAAGCGGCGCCCTCACCAAGTGTGGCGCCCTTGTTGAGGTCCTTGAAGGAAGGAACATTGGATGGTGAGGCGACCACCTTCTCTTTGGTTTGCTCGGTCGCCTCATTCACTGCAGCTGTCGGCGGCCCTTCGGTGCCGACCAGACGGTTCAACGCTAAACGCACCATGGTGGTCATGGCTTCAGCGGAGAGGCCCCCTTCGTCATCTGGCAGTTCACCCTCGTTCATTTCCCCTCGAATTGAGGCGACAAAATCCTCATCGATGTTACCGGCCTCAACCAAGCGCCGAAGCATCGGCAAAGCCCACTGGCTGTCGTTCATGGTCATGCCAACGTCAAAGCGTTGGCCACCAAGACCTCCACCGCCTGTGCCGGCCGAAACATCTGCAGGCGGCGGTACGAATTGCTTGGCAGCGTGGCGTCCTATTTGGCCGATGAGTTGGTTCATGTCAACCGGTTTTCCAATGACCTCAGCCACACCTGCCAAGGCTGCCGATGAGAGAAAATCCGGTGCTGTGGTTCTGGAGAGGATAACGATGCGTGTAGCCGAACGAAATCGCGGTTGGCCGACCAAGGACTGGCACACGTCAAGGACGCTCCCTTGGCTCCATTCACCTTCCAACAAGAGCACGTCCGGCAGCACGGCGCTCGCAGTCGCCGTGGTTTGAGCAAGCGTGCTCAATCGGGTCACTTCGTAGCCCTCACGCTCAAAGGTGTTCGCCAGCAGGTTGCGACGACCTTCGTTTTCGTCGGCGATGATGATGCTGGCCATTCTCATCCCCTCCGTGATGAAAGCAGGAACTCAGCGGCTTTGAACCTCACCCAATACGACCACAGGCAAAGGGGCGTTTTCATCAGTGCGTGTCGTGAACGCAGATCGAGACTCATTCAATATCATCCGGTGCAGCGGCGTGCCACCCCATGATGCCACCGTCGAGGTTGAAGAGGCGTTCAGCGGCCCAGCCAGCTTGAATCAATTCGATAGCAGCCAATTGCGAACGCATGCCGCTTTTGCAGTGAATGAGGATGTCGGTCTTTTTGGGAAGGCTGTCCAACACAGAGCGGACGTGGGAATGAGGGACTTGAAGGTCGCAACTTTTCGCCCGTGCATCTGCGTATTCAGCGTCAGAGCGTACATCCAAAATGAACGGCGTCCAGCCGTTTTCACGACGGTCAAGGAATTCAGCGACGGAAATGTGGTTGAACATTGCCCCGTGTGGGTTGGGTTCGGATTTTTGTTCTTGCGGCGAATCAGCAACTTGGCCTGAGTCCATGCACCATGCCTCCTGACTCAACATGGCCGCTGCCCCCGAGAGGTCAACCACCGCTTCACGTTCGGGGTCCGCCTCAAAAGTCAGCGTGTCAAAGGCCATGGATTGTGCATCATAAAGCAGGAGTTTGCCGCTCAAGGATACGGGTAAACCGAGCAGGAGTTTGATGGCCTCCGTGGCCTGAAGCACACCAATCACACCCGGAAGTACACCAAAGACTCCAGCCTCTGAGCACGTAGGGACGGCTTCTGCGGGAGGCGGTTCGGGAAAGAGGTCGCGATAACACGGCCCGCCGTTGTGGTTGAAGAGGGAGACCTGTCCCTCGAAACGGAACACCGAGCCGTACACCCACGGAAGGCCGAGCAAGGAGCAGGCATCGTCGATGAGATAGCGAGTGGGAAGATTATCGGTGCCGTCGATGACGATGTCCCACCCCTTCATGATGGCCATGGCGTTGCCTGGATTCAAACGCTCTTGAAACACCTCAACCTTCACGTTCGGGTCAAGGGCCTCAAGGCTGGCCTTCGCCGAGGCAACCTTTGGTTGGCCCACATCCTTCGTGGCGTGCAGGATTTGCCGCTGGAGATTGCTGAGGTCGACTGCATCGTTGTCCACAAGGCCCAGTCGACCAACGCCTGCAGCAGCGAGGTACAAGGCCGCAGGTGAGCCGAGCCCACCTGCCCCGATGAGCAAAACGCTGGCGTTGTTCAACTTGCGCTGACCTTCCACGCCCACATTGGGCAGGCTGATGTGACGGGCGTGGCGAGCAACATCAACCATGACGCGCCCAAAACGACGGTCTTCATCAAGGAAGCGGCTTCAATGAACGTTCTCTTCAAGCCACTTTTCGACGTCCATGGCGGCCGAGCAGCCCATACCGGCGGCGGTGATGGCTTGCTTGTAGCGCGTGTCAACGACATCGCCGGCAGCGAACACACCTGGGACAGAGGTCATGGTGTGCTCCTTGTGAACGATGTAACCGTTCTCATCGGTTTCAACCTGGTTTCCGAGGAAATCGGTGATGGGTGTGTGGCCGATGGCGATGAAAGCACCGGTGGCTTCGATGGTTTCCGTGCTCCCGTCTTGCGTGTTTTCGAGCACCGCTCCGCTGAGGCCTTTGTCGTCGGAGAGCCATTCCTTGATTTGTCGGAAGGTGCGAATTTCGATTTTCGGGTTGTTGGCCGCTCGCTCGTACATGATGGTTGAAGCCTTGAACACGTCTCGGCGATGAATGAGGGTGACCTTGCTTGCAAATCGGGTCAAGAAGGTCGCTTCCTCACAAGCGGAGTCCCCTCCACCGATCACGAGCACGTGTTCGTCTCGGAAGAAGGCACCGTCGCAGGTGGCACAGGTGGAGATGCCTCGTCCCTTTTGTTCGGCCTCACCGGGCGCATCAAGCCATAGCGATTCAGCGCCGGTGCAGACGATGATGGAATGGGTCAGGAAGGTCTCACCCTCAACCATGACCTTGTAGGGACGTTCGCTCAAATCAACCTCGTCGACGTTCTTGTCCTCAACTTCAAGACCAAAGCGCTCAGCTTGTTCTCGCAATTGCATCATCATTTCAGGGCCGGCGATGCCTTCGGGGTAGCCGGGGAAATTTTCGATATCGCTGGTGAGCATCAACTGCCCTCCGGACATGTAGCCTGCGAACATCAAGGGATTGAGCATGGCTCGGCCAGCGTAGAGACCGGCTGTGTAGCCTGCAGGTCCAGAACCGATGATGATGACGTTACGTACTTCGGACATGTGACTCTCCAAGCGTTGGTGAGGAACGGTGGTGTTTGAAGATTCGCCCCGGAGTCCCTTGGTCAGCAAAAACATAGAGATACCCCGGAACAAAGCCCCTGCATGGTCAACCAACTCGCAGCAGCGGCCGGCATGGGCGTCTATGTCATGTTGGTACTCTACGCCACCAAGGTCCCTTACACCATGATGGTCAACCGCGGCATGGAGCACATTCGAGCCGTGTACTACAACCGGAAAATCGTCCACATGATGGCCGGAGGTGTTGGCTCACTGAGCGTTCCTTTCCTGTTCACCGATGTGTGGTATCCAATGGTCGCCGGCATCCTGCTCACCGCACTGCTCTACGCATCGCACCGTGCAGGCATTGTCATGCATTGGTTCCAAACGGAGCAAAACCAGAACGATGTCAAGTTCGGGCTGATGTGGTGGATGTCCATCTCCTTGATTTGGTGGTTGGTGGGCGACCCGTGGTTGGCCATCGTGCCTTCGCTCTTCATGGCTTTTGGTGATGGGGTGACCGGTGTGGTTCGAAACGCCGTGGTGCGAAAGCGGTCCAAGAGCCCCATCGGCAACGTGTTCATGTTCCTGGTCAGCGCACCGCTTGGATGGTTTGCTGCCGGTGCTGGCGACCCAAGCCTCCCGGTCTGGGGCCTCATCGCTGCGACGGTGGCCACCTTCGTGGAGCGCTACGAATACGGGCCCATCGATGACAACATCCTCATCACGGTCTGCGCCACGGCTGTTTTGCTGCTGGGCGTGCAACTCGGACCCATTCTATAGAACGCGGGGCAACGCCTCACAATTGGAGACAAGGCAGCCTGATATCACTGGCCGATGAGTTGGTAATCATCACTCAGCGGTGTTGCACCGGTTTCGACATGGATGATCTTGCCGTCGTGGAACTTGTAGAAGGCCAACACGGCTTCGGAGGTTGAACCGTTGGCGAAGTGAGCGATGGAATGGCCCACACCCACCTCGTCGTTCTCAAACAGGATGCGATGGGATTCGGTACGCACGGCACCCGTGCCTGCAAACGCCATGATGTCGCCCTTGGTCATGACGGCTCCACCAACGTGCGGGTAGAATTTGCAATCATCGTGAATGACGGCGTCAAGTTGTTCTTTATCTCCGGATTCAAAGGCGGCTTCGTACTTGGCAAGGATGCTCATGGTTCATGGTTAGGCCGGAACCTCATAATGACTCCCTCCGTTGTCTATGGATAAAAAAGCGAGGGGAAACCTTTGAGTTCCGCATTCCTGAGGTGAAAGCATGAGGATTCACTGCCTTGGTGGCGGTTTGGTTGGCTCCTTTGTAACCCGCAAACTCTGCGAAGCGGGTTTTGATGTGCATCTCTTTGACATCACGCCCAGGGATACCCCTGCCACCTTCCACCTCCTCGACGCCGCAAACGCTGACCACAGCGCCGCCGATTTGATTGTCAACATGGTCCCCGGCGACATCGGCCACAGCGTCCTGCAAGCCCTCCACCCCCACGGCCATCGCATCGTCGACCTCTCGTTCAGTGAAACCACCCCCGACAGGTTGCAAGAAGGCAGCAGCACCGTCCTTTGGGACGTGGGCATCGCGCCCGGTTTGTCCAACATGTTGGTGGCGCTTGCCCACCGAGAACTCGGCGCCTTGGAGAAGGTGAGCATCAAGGTGGGCGGAAACCCCTCACAGCCTGACGAGGAGTGGTCCTACATGGCACCGTTTTCACCGCATGATGTCATCGCCGAGTACACGCGCCCCGCACGGGTGGTTCGAGCCGGAAGCATCGTCGTGGTTCCTGCGATGTCAGAACTTCACAGCATTGACGCCAACGGTAGACAAATGGAAGCTTTCCTGACCGACGGACTGCGCTCGCTCATCAACGTGCCAGCCAACACCATGGGCGAATACACCGTTCGTTGGCCCGGCCATATCCAGCGGTACCAGAGCACAGAACTCAGCCCCGATGAACTGGTGGATGCCTGGCGCCTTGACCCACAACGACCCGAATTTACCTGGATGGAAGTTCGTGTCGAAGGAAACGGTCAGGTACGCAGGTGGACGGTGGAGGATGAGGGCAAGGACGGGGATTCGAGCATGGCGAGGACCACAGGTTTGGTCACCCTTGCTTGCGTGGTCGCTTGGAGCCAACAGGAACTTTTCACCGAGGGCATCCACCCTCCCGAGGACCTTCCCTCTGATGTCATTCACAATGTCATTCAAACGCTCAAAGACGAGGGAGTTCGTATAGAGGCGAGTAATATGTCTTCATAATGGATAAGAATCGGTTTTCTACCAGTCCCCACCAATTGAACCATCGGGCAAATTTCTTTTCCTAGGCGCTTGAACATCTGCGGTTCGCCCTTGTGGGGTGGTCCGGGCATGATTTGCAAAATTTGTTTTTCCTTTCGTGCTTCCCGCAACAGGTTTTTTTCACCTTTTGCTTCGAACGCTCACATGGCGTTGCGCACCCGGTTTGGCAGCGATTTTCGGCAATTTCAACCACCGACTTTGAGGAGTTGAACACGTTGTCAATTTGCACACCACAGTAAGGACAGGCGACCCAGCCTGTTTGCATCATCATATCGCAATTGTTGCACGTGTACATTCCGCCACCATACCCCTCTAGTTTCGTGCACCCTAAATAGTTTCGTAGGCCCTAAATTTCTCGTCTTCCAGTTGGACCCTCGCTCCAAACATGCGCCGGAGTCCTTCGGTTTCATGCGTGATACGAAACCATCCCATTGCGAGAAGTGCAAAGCACATTTGCGCTGAGGCGAAGAGCATGTTGTAGGTGAGGGAAAACACCAACCTTGGATAGATGGGGGTGTATGCATAAAGAGCAAGGCAACCAAAGACAATCAATCCCTGCGACACGACATAAGGTCGCAAATCAAGACCCTCAACCATCAACTGTTGCATCAAGGCAACCGACATCATCAGCAGCGGACTCACCACCATGATCGTCATCCAAATGGTCGAAGGCTGAGCCCCTCCCCCGAAGTATCCTCCTTGCACCTTCACCAAACCGGGGTCGAGTTCTCGAGGATGGGGACAGATACCTTCGTAGCAGAATTGAACACCGTTGACCTGGCCCATGAGTGTCCACCACAGGATCCAAACAACCCACGGTAACACCATCCAAGTCAGCATCGCTTGCGGTTGCTCGCGCCAATTCACGGATTGACGTTTTGGAATGCGTAATCCCTCCACCACCGTAGGCAGAGAGAGGAGCAAGGCCAAACCGGCGACGGTCGCCCACGGGCCCCAAGACACCATCATGTGGAGCGCCAATCCGGCGTGAAGCAGAAGCTTTCGAGAGGCGGGGTTGAGGTTGGTCGCCAATCCCGCACCACCGTACAATGCCAAAATGCCCAAGAGTACAATCTGCTGCAACCAGAGCCATTCGATTCGAGAGAGGGCGAAGGCAGAACCAAGGAAAACAAAACACCAGATGGTGTGGGTGCGCGAGTGTTGTCTTTGTGAAACAAGACCAAAAAACACCGAAAACAGAACCAACATAATCGTAAGAACAACAGCGCTCAGCAAACTGGTGGGCGCCATGTTGACGAGTTTGAGCAGGTGATGGTCACCCAAAATTCTCCGATGGACGTAGGAAATAGACAGGACAAGTAGACACCAGATGGTCCAGACCGAAACACGTTCGTGCTGAGGACGGCTTTGAGCCGTTTTCTCAAGGGCCAAACCGGTCACCAGCAAAAACATCGGGAGCAGGGCGTACCAGAGGCGCAGTGAGCCCAGCAGCAGAGAGACCAAAACAGCGAGCAAGTGGACGGTCTTCGAAGAGGGTTGATGCTGCTTTGCTTGCCCAGTCATGGCACCCACGGACCAGAAAACAACCCAAGCCACAAGCAACACGAGCAGTCCTCTTGAAAGGTCAAAAAAGAACAGAGTGAGCATCAACAACCCCAACAGCCAAGGAAACGGTTTGAAGAAGTTCGAAGTCCCTTTCAGAGCGAGTGGCGGAGTTCTTCCCAACGATGAAGCAACGAGCCAAACAACACCGCCTGCTCCGATGGCCCTCGGAATCATCGCAGAGAACGAAAGATGCCCATGGAACCAAACCGACGCCACCACGATGCCACCGAGCAGGAGCAAGTGTTGTTGTTCCTTTTTGCTCGTCGATTGACCTTGTTGAAGCCATTTGTACGCCAGCAAGAAGGTTGCTGAGAGAACGGCGATGGAAATGAACACGTCCAACGGACGGATTGACACAGGGTCGCCTTCGATGCCTTGCCAGTTGATCTCCCCCACACGATAGATTTCGGTATCTTCCGGATAGAAGAACACATGTCGATGCAAGGCTGCTTCCCAATTCCATGCCTCAACCTTGTCGCGGTCATCAAGGGAAATGCTGAGCAAGGGCAAGGGAACTCGTCCGTGAACTTGGCTTGGGAAATCAAGGCCTAAATCGTACAACATCAAGGCTGCGAGGTCAAGTTGAGCCGCATCCGCACGGGCGCTGGCGTCAATCTCCGGGCCAGATACAAGTGCGAGGACGTTTCTCGTGTCCGCTTCGGCCGAGCCGTGAGAACCCGAAGCCGTCATGCCGTGGTCAGCCGTGACGACCACCGTCCAGTTTGCGGGTACAAAGCGCAGTAAGCTCGAGAGATGTTGGTCCATATCCAGCATTTTGTTTCGATACTCCTCTGAAACCGTACCCCATTTATGGCCGACTTTGTCGGGCCCCGAAAAGTGTGCAGCAATGACATTGTGACGCCCATCGACCAACCATTCCTCAAGGATGCCTCCGGTGGCACGGTCGCCCTCGTAATAGTCTGCATGCCCCTCAAAGGTGTTGATGAACTCGATGTTGGGGGAGTCGCCGTACATGTTCCCCATCACATAACTGCCGATCATGCCCACCGAGTGTTGCTCCGAGGCTGCTGCCAACAGCCACGGGTCAAACCCCCCTGGGTGGCCCATGTTGAAGTTCTTCAATCCGTCAATCGGCGCATTTGGGACCCCTGTCATCATCTCACGAACGCACGTCGCAGAGAGGGTGAGCGGCCCGGTCGTGATGGACAAAACGGCCTGTTCGTCCAGCCGTTCGACCAGTTTCGGCATCATGGTTGAATCACGCATGATGTTTTCTCCAACGCCGTCCAACACCACCAAGAGGTAACCCTCTGATTGAGGAGCGAGATCTTCTGGAAATGGCACGACCACATCGGGTTGTTCTGGTTCAAGGAGGACATAAGGGGCTGTGATGCTTATCGGGAAGAGGGACAACAGCATCAGGACGAGGAGCCAACGCCTGAGGAGGTTATTGGGCGGATCTAATCTTTCTCGCATGTCGCCACCTCCCTTCTAAGTTTAGGGGAGACGAAATATGATATATGGGCTTCGGGTCGCATGGTTAAGGGGATACGAAATGAACCGCCGATTAATAGCTATCATGTTGATGACCACCTTGCTTGCAGCCACCGTTCCGGGATGCTTATTTTCATCGGACATCGATTATTCTACATGCACGGATGATGACAACTGTCTAAAGATCGCATTTGAAGTGAAGGAAGAGTACCAAAACACCGACGAAAACCCACAGAAACTCGCCGACCGACTCGGTGAACTCATGGGCCAAGAGGTGGAGATTTACCCGGTTAACAGCCAGGCTGCCACCATTGAAGCCCTTCGATTTGGCAACGCTGACATCGGCTTCCTCGACGGCGGCGCTGCATGGTTGAGCTGGAACGAATACGGCCTTCAAGTCGCTGCCGCAGAGCAAAAGGCCGACGGTCGCGCCTACTACCACGCCGTGGCATGGGTCCACAAGGACTCCGACATGGCCCAAGCCAGTATGAACGGCGACGTGGACCAAGCCCTTACGCTGATGGAAGGCAAAATTTCCTGTCACACCTCTGCCCTTGGAAGTTCAGGCATGCTGTTGCCCATGGGCTACCTCATCAACAACAGTTACATGGAAGTCGTTGGCGACAAGGACGAGATTGATTCCCTTCACGACACGGTGACCAACCACTTCTCAGAGGATTCGAGCATTCCCGACAGCGGCACGCCCTACTACCGGTACATCGGATCATTGCGCTGCTTGGCCGAGCACGCCCTGGGCGACGCCACCGACTACATCTCCTTCGCCAAGGACCCCACCGTTCCTGATTATTGCGGCGACGACCCGCAAGACTGGTGCTTTGAGGGCGACTTTGCCTCCACCGAGGATTTCTACCCCATTGGAGGATACAAAGAAAACGGTGAAATCAACACCCCGTTCGGCAAAGCCCCCAGCCATCCGGTCATGTACAACCCTGATGTCTTCACGGCTGCCGAAGTGCAATCGCTCCGAGACGCCTTCACGACGATGAGCAGCAACGATGCTGACCTGAAGATCCTCGATGACGTGCTCAGTACACCAGGAATGACCATCATCGACACGGAATCCCACCTCGGAAGCTACGGAGACGCCATCGGCGATGTGCCCGGCATCAACGCCTACTTCGGAGATAAAATCAGCAAGGTCAAGGTCACCTCAAGCGACGACGGCCTTCCGCTGTACATCCCGATCCTTGTGGTCGGTGCCATCGGCGTGGCGGTCTACGTCATGAAGAACCGCAACGAAGATGCGCCATCCACGCCTGCAGAAACCGAAGCAACAACGCCCGCCGAGGAGTAATGGTCAATGGTGCACCGAAACAGCCTCTGTCTGTTCCTGGTCGTCCTCCTCACAGTCGCTCCCCTTTCGGGTTGCCTTGGCGGAGAAGAGGAAGAGCAAGGGAGTGGCTTTGAATGGGAGAATCGCAGTCAGCCAGACTGCAACCCCATCGACCTCAACATCACCTGCAAAGAGTACCTCAGCGGATTCACAACCCCAACCAATTCGCTTCATCACCCCACCGAAGACGAAGTCTGGTTCTCGGACTTGGACGGGCACATCACCGCATACAACGGCGAAAGCACCCGACTGGTGGGCAACATCAGCAACCTCGTCTCCAATTGCCACACGGAAGCAGGGTTGCTGGGTTTCACCTTCGTGTCCAATTACGAAGACAACCCTCAAATCCTGTTCACCTACATCGGAACGGCCAACTGCGAGACCAAAGAAGTGACAAATTTGTTTTTGGCGGCCGGAGATGTAGTCAACGGTTCTCTGGATGAATCCTCAATTCGCACGCTTCGGGAAATCGAACAAACTTACCGAAACCACAACGGCGGCCATCTCCTTGCCTTGGGAGATCACACCTACCTGTGGGGCGTGGGTGATGGCGGCGGCTCCAACGACCCGTTGGATCACGGGCAAAACAACACGTCCGCCTTGGGAACCATCCAGCATTTCCACTACCTCAACGGCAGCATGACACCACTCCACAACACCTCAGGTACGGCGCAAGATTACACCCTGCATCGGGGCCTACGCAACCCGTGGAAGTTTGATGTGGATGCCCAAAACAGGCTGTGGATTGCAGACGTGGGGCAGAATTGTTTCGAGGAAATCAGCCTTGTTCCCGTCCTTCAATCCAGTAATTTTGGATGGGCTGAACGTGAAGCCAATCGAGAATTCAACGACCCGAGCGATTGTACGGCGCCCCCGTCTGATCCTCCGGTTGGGATGACCGACCCAGTCATCGTCTACACCCACGAAGAAGGCCGATGCTCCATCACGGGTGGATTGTACATGGACTGGGGGCCTGAACCTTGGCAAGGCGGGTTCATGTACGGTGATTTCTGCAGCGGCGATATTTGGCTCACAAGAGAAGCGGGTTCCGGTGTGTGGGAACAAGAACATCTGCTCGACACCGACAATCTCCTCGTCGGGTTTGGCCGCGGCTTGAACGATGAATTGCTCATCTTCACCTGGGGCGGCACGGTGTTCGAATTGGACATCTACACCGAGTGAACGGGAACGAACTCACTCGCCGATGCAAGCAACAATGGCCGCACGGGCATGAGGTTCCAAGCGGGGCTCGATGTGTTTTGGTTTGGCACCTGGCCCGATGATACCGAGACCGATCTTCTTGTTGTGTTTGAGTTGCAGCTCCAAGATGGTTTTGATGACGGCTTGACCCATGGCCAGACCGTGTTGCGTTTCACCCTTCTCGATGATGCCCAGACACGCCGCAGCATCGTGGTCGGGGAGGAGTCGGTCAAGAGCGAGTGGTACCTCCATTGAACCCGAAACCCAAACCACGTCGCCGATGGTCAAACCGTGTTGCTCCGCCTCATCTTTGGCGAATTCGAGCATCCGCGAAACCTCCTCTTTGTGAAAGGAACCGCAGACGACTCCGATGTGTTTGTTCATGATTTGCCCTCCGGGTTCTCCTCTTTCATCATTCGCTCGACCGTCGCAACAATGGTTTGCGTCATGGCGTCGATTTCGATGTTGATGCAACTGCCTTCGTCAAGCGAACCGAAGGTCGTCAAACGAAGTGTTTCGGGAATGAGATGGATGTTGAATCGGTTTTCGGCCACTTCGCCGATGGTCAAGGATGCACCGTTAAGGCCGATGTATCCTTTTTCGTGAATGAATTTCATCATGCTTTGCGCTGTTGCAACGGTCAGATCGACGCCCTCGCCGACCTCCGCTCGTGACACGATTTCGCCCGTGCCCATGATATGACCCGAAAGCAAGTGACCTCCCAACTCATCACCCATTTTCAGCGAGCGCTCAACGTTGACCTCATCGCCTTTTGAGAGCTGGGAGAGGTTGGTTCGCTCGAGGGTTTCGTGGATGACATCAAACGCCACGAGGTGGGCGTCGATGTTGGTAGCTGTCAAACAGACGCCGTTGATGGCCACGCTGGCTCCACGCTGGAGTCCGGTGGCTTCTGGGAGCATGATATGGAAGGTCCAGACGGCCTCGCCTTTTTCTATAGAAGCAATACTTCCTCGTCCTTGAACGATGCCCGTGAACAACTTCAGGCCCCCTTCTTTTCCGCACGTTCAAGAATTCGGGCGATGATCTTCCGAGTGCCGTCAAGGTCGTCGCTCAAGCCTTCCACCCGCACCACGTCGATGTCGCCATGGCCTCGCTCGTGCAACGCCTTGCGTATGTTCTCCTCCGCATGCTCTTGGTCGTAGCCGAGGGCAATCACATGCGGTTCAACCTCGGGAAGGATGTCAAAAATGGGGACATCGGGAGGGTTGCCGACCACCACGGCATCCACCGGTTTCAGCCCAGCCACCATGCGGCGACGGAGGTCTTGATTGGTCACCGGTTCGTGTTTTCGCTTTCGCACCGTGTCGTCGTGAGCGACGACGACCGTCAGATGGTCGCCCAGCGCTTTGGCCTGTTCGAGATAGTGCAAATGGCCTGCGTGAAGCAGGTCAAAGACACCGACAGCAAGAATGCGCTTCATAGGACCACCAATCACGGGTTGGGTTGTTGCTTCATGAGGATGACGGTGATGATTCAACGCCAAGGGCAGCGACGACATCAGCACCTTCGAGGAACGGAATGCCCCTTGCTTCAGCCCATGCTCGGGCATCAGCGACAGGAAGGGCATGGTCGCCATCGGGCTGCAACATTTCGGCACCGATGACGACAGGAGCGGTCCCGGCGAGACGGGCGAGACCAACGGCCAGTTCGGTGTGGCCCTGGCGAACACCGAGACCACCTTGGGCCTCCCTGCAAACCGGGATGTGGCCCGGGGTTCGGAATTCTTCGCCGAGCATCTTCATCGCCGGCTCACCTGAAACGCCGTCAGCCAAGCAAGTGGTTGCTAACTCTGCAAATCGGCGGGTGGTCAAAGCGCGGTCGTGGTCGGTGATACCGGTGTACGTTTCCCGGTGGTTGATGGAGAGGGTGAAGGCAGAGCGGGCGTCGTAGCGAAGGTCGTTCGTGATGAGGTGATTGAGCACCGGGTTTCGTTCAACGGCATCGGGGGTCGTGTGCAGGTCTTGCAGGAACGGGAGCCCAAAGCACTCACCGACCTCGTCGCCGATGGCGAGGAAGAGCAGACCACCACAGTCTTGGCGCAGTTGTCGCATGGTGGCCGGTTGTGCCATAGATGCAGGAAACAAGAGGTCGGTTTCACCTTCTCGCTTTTCTGAATCGAACAAGCAGACTGGGTGGCCCTTTTGGAACGCATCAACAGCGCGTTGAACGTGGGGCTCCATGTGAGCCGCTCCGGTCTCACCTTCATGAAGAGTCGTATGCACTCACTCTTGAAAATCGCCCGTGATGGCCAAATTAGCGGACAGCCAACAGAAAGGGATTATCATGTGATGTCCCTTGGGTCGGTTTCGGGGGGAGGGAACGAATGTCAATCAAACTCGGACCAGCAGGCGTTCCACTCTCGTGCAAGGGCCGAACCATCGTTGAGGGAATGGACGACATCATCTCCTTGGGCCTTGAGACCATGGAAGTTCAAACGGTCCGCATGGTCGCCCCTCAGCACTTTGAACAATACTGGCAAGCCGGTGTCTTGGCCAACAAGACCGACTTCGAAATGAACATTCACGGCCCCTACTACTCGGAGTTGCTTGGCGGCAAGGTCGAGCGGGGACGTTCGCTCGCAAAAATCGAAGCGACCCTTCAAGCCGCTCGGACCATCAACGCTCGCCACATCACCCTCCACACCGGGCACTACGGCGACTTCGGTCGAGGACAAGCCGCTAACGAACAAGTGGCCAACGTCTTTTCGGGTATCGTGGATCGAATCCATGAAATTTGGCACGACGATGAAGACGAATTCCCCGTCTTCCCGTGGATCAAAAACGGCACCCCCTCAAAAATCGGTGTTGAGACCTCTGGGCGACAAGAACTCTGGGGCAGCCTCGAAGAAGTCCTTGAAGTCGTCAACCACGTTGAAGGAACGGTTCCTGTGCTCAACATTGCTCACATTCACGCTCGTGGCCACGGTCAAATGCGAACTTCCGAGGATTACGGTGAACTCTTTGACGTCGTGCGTGAGAGCATCGGCACCAAGGAATTCTACTGCCACTTCTCGGGCGTTGAGCACCGCACCGGAAACGCCATGCATTACACACAAATCAAGAAATCCGACCTGAACTTTGAACCCTTAGCGGAGTTCATCGTCGAGGACGGTGGATGGCTCGACATCACCCTCATTTCCGATTCTCCACTCCTCGAACACGACGCCATGTACATGATGCAGAACATCGAGAAGTCCCGCCACAAGCAACTTGAGCGCAAAGCCCGAGAGGACCGTCGCCGCGCCTTGGCCTTGCAAACGGGCAAGAGCGAGGAAGAGCTGCGCTCCAAAGAAGCACAAATCGCACAAGCCCGCAAGACAACATCTCAACCTGCTGAACCAGCCAAAGAGGCCCCAGCAGCGGAACCCGCCAAGGAAGAGAGCGCCCCTGCAAAGGCTGAGAAGGCCCCCAAGGCCAAAGCCGGCAAGGCAAAGAAAGCGACGGCAAAGGCCGAAGAAAAGGACGAGGACGATGTCTTCGACTTTGATGAGGAAGACGACGATTTGTTTTGATTGGCCCGGTGGAGGACCGGCACAAATCCACCGTTTCCGCCCCGATGTTGCCCGAAATGGTATAAACCAACGAATGGGCGAAGTTGCCGATTGACATGGCACACATCGCGGTCTTGGGATTGGGAAACTGGGGTACAGCCATCGCCCGATTGTGGCTCTTGGAAGGACACAAGGTCAAGGGATGGACCATTGAGCAAGAGGTCTACGAATCCATCACCATGAGCGAAGTGAACGAGAAATATCTCCCGCACCACCCTGTCCCTGGCTTGGACGCAACCATGCACCTCGCTGAAGCCATTGATGGCAGCGAAATCATCGTCCTTGCTGTCCCCTCAGCGGTGATTCTCGACGTCATGGAGGACGTGCTGCCCCACCTGCAACCTGGTCATGTTCTGCTTGACTTGGCCAAGGGGCTGGCGCCTGGAAAGCGGCTGATTTCCGAGGCCATTCACACACGGCTCAAGGAAGAAGGAAAGACCAATCCACTTGCGGTGTTGACCGGACCCACCATCGCTCCTGAAGCGGCAGGCGGGGTCATGACCACCGCCTTGGTGGCCAGCGAAGACCAAGCCATCGCCCAACGCCTCGCCCAGACCTTGAGTACACCCAGTTTCATACTCCATCCCGCCAGCGACCCCGTTGGTGCCGAACTCTGGGGCGCCTACAAGAACGTCGTCGCCCTGGCTTGTGGCCTTGTTGACGGACTCAAGCACGTTGGTGATTTGGGCGGTGATAACCTCAAAGCGGCCATCTTCATGTCTGGATTCAAAGAAGGGTGTTTGCTCCTCGCTGAATTGGGCGCACGAGCAGAGGTGGCCTTCGGCCCCGCAGGATTGGGCGACATGTACGTCACCGCCACTTCACCGCACGGGCGAAACCGTTCGATGGGTGAAAAACTCGGAACGGGTTTGACGTTGGACCAGGCATTGGATGAAATGCACATGGTCGCCGAAGGTGTTCGTGCTTGCCGGATGTTTGTTGAACGAGCCGAGGATGCCGGCCTTTCCATACCTTTTACCAAAGCGCTCAACACACTGCTGAACGGCGATATTGATGCTGAAGAATGCTGTCGCCGCATGGTCGCTCTGGGATGAGTAGAATCGGTGACATTTTGAGGCGAAGCCCTCTGTGGGAACCATGGCCGACGAGTTGACTGAGTTTGAGACGAAGCTGTTGAAGTGGCTTGTCAAGAGCGATTTCCACATTCAACCGTGGTCCAGCAAGGACGCCGCCAAAGCGTTCAAGGTCAAGGAAGATGAAATCTATGAGGCCGTTGCAGCCCTCTCAAAGAAGGCTGCCGACCAGATTCAAATCTTCTACAAAGACGGCAACCTTCACATCGCCGCCGATTGAATCAGTTTGCAGCGGCGGCCGTAGACTTCTCTCCAGTTTTTTTCAGGAGCAAGTTCATCCAAGTTGGACGCCTCACATCGCCCTGCTCGTTGACGAATGAGCGGGCGAAGAATGAAATGAGGTCGATGATAATCACAACCACGAAAATCAATATCAGCAAGGCAAACACTTTGTCGTATTGAAGGAACTTGAGGTAGTTGTTAATGTGGTAGCCAATTCCACCAGCCCCAACAATACCGATG
>DAGF01000052.1 GCA_002495645.1 Euryarchaeota archaeon UBA549 | reverse complement strand
CTGGTTATTCTTGTTTCCCAACATATGTCATTCACCCCATACGGACTGTATGCAGTGCATCCCACGCCTTACACCATTTATATTGGTTGGGGTGCAAAATCTTTGAAAAAATAATCAACACGAGGAACTGACTGCTGATTTTCGATTAATAATTCTCCCCCAAATGACACATTTTCAACAGGAAAAATCAGCAAAAAATATCATCGAGCACAAACAGAATTTCTGTGTGTTCGGCTCATGTTGCGAGCCATGAACTCCATGCTCACCATGGAACTCAATACGGTTGATGATGTCTGGTCATTTCATTAACAACAACAGCTGAGGACAGTGATGTACGCTTTGAAGAATCAAAGGATGAAAAAGAAAAGGCCAGGAGGGCCGCCGTAGCGACCCTCCCAGCGTTGTACACCTCAGTGAGGTGGATGTGCTTCAGCACGGTCAGGGATCAGTAATCCCAGTCCTTGCCTTCGCCGCCTTCACCGTCTCCACGGGAGAGGATGAATGCTCCAGCGATGAACGCCACGATGACAACGCCACCGATGAGGCCCCAGGTCCAGGTTGGAACGCTGGATGAGGTATCATCGCCGGTGTCGCCGATGGTGCCGGTACCGTCGTTATCATTGCTGTTGTCAGCAATGCGCGTGTCGGTGATGGAGTTCATCGAGGCTGCGGCGTTCATGTTGCCGAGGTTGTCCATGGGCACAGCGGTGAAGAAGTATTCTTGACCCGTGCGGATGGCAGGCATGTCAACGGTCAACGTGGTGGCATCGGCGCCCATGGTGCCTGGACAGAAATCAGCGCCCATAGGCATTCCACCAACCGTGAAGTCCTCAGTGGACCAGCACACGTGCCACATGGCAACATCGCTGGTATCACCGGTGATTTCCCAGGTGAAGACCCACGTGTCGTCTTGAGCGCTAACACCGAAGTTGCTGGCTGCCACATCACCGTCGACTTGCTTGTCGGCCGTGACATCCTTAATTCCAGGCGTGGAACAACCTTGCTCGTTGCAGACGGCCACTTCAACATGGTAGGTCTCACCGTGAGTGGTTTGAGAACCACTGTAGGTGTAGGAGCGGTCTTCGTCGGCCACGGTGGTGTTGAAGGCGCCGGCACAGTCAGGAAGACTGAGGGCTTGACCTGGGCTCACGCAAACACGGATGCTGTCCGAGGACAGCAATGTTCCAGTGATATCCCACGACATGGCGATGGCTCCACCACGGGTTGCTTCAGCGTCAAATCCGCTAACAGCGGCATCAGGGACGGTGGCCTGGGCGAGTTCGCCTCCCATGAGAATCATCTTACCGGGGCCCATGATGGGGAGGTCGCTTGGCACCACGTAGGTGAACTTCTCCGTTGTTGCGTCAACATCGGTAGCAGCGTCGGACAGGATGACCCACTTGCTGTTGCTGTCAATGTACCATAGCGATGTTGCTCCGAGGTCCTTGGCAACGATCACCGAAACGGTTTGATCCAGCACTTCGCTGCTGTCCTTGGTGAAGCTCGGTGCGTAGTCCAGAGCCGCAACGGCTGCGTAGGTTCCAGTGTAGCCTTCGAGTTGTTCTTCTGCGTAATCAGCAGCGTTGGCGTCGGTGAACGTGGTGATGCTGAATTCAGACACACCGCTGTAGTTCACGCTGTATTGGATTTCAACACCAGCATCGCTGGTGGCGGTAGCGACCACGCTGTTCCAAACAAAGTGGTCGATTTCCTTGGACACTTCGCCGCCGTGTTCGTCAGTGACGACAACGGTCACCGGGAAGTTGCCGATGAAGCTGGGGAAGACGGGCGTGGTACAGACGGTGGCGCCCGATGCTTGGCTTCCTGCGCAACCATCAATCCAGCCACCTGGGTAGGTGTAGTTGAAGTTGAGACCATCGCCCGACGGGTCGTCCACGTCAAAGGCAGAAACGGCAAAGACAAGTGGCGCTTCTTGACCAACGACGATCGGGAGGTCCGAAGTCAACTCGAAGGAGGTGATGACCGGGAGGTTGTTGATGACGTCAACAATCATGGTGACATCGTTGTTGCTGGTGCGCATGTCCGTTCCACCGGACCAGGGAACTGGGTCGGTGTCCGTGCTGGACTTCTCGTTCATGTGGAGGCTGAAGTCGATGGTGTACTGTCCGGGTTCCATGGTGGTGAACATACAGACCGAACCGCCCATGATGCCCAATGGAGCCCAAGAGTAGGGCATGTCGGTGCCTTGGAGACATTCCGTGAGCACGCCGCTGTCCAGTTGGTTGCCATCAAGAGAAACGGTGTAGGAGACGTTCCAACCGTATTCCTTGGTCATCTTGCTGCCGCGGTGTTCGACATCTGCGTAAATCAAGGAACAACCGACGTTGAGGTCGCCGTCCTCGCCTTCCTGCGTGAAGGTGGAAGCGGCACCGGTACAATCAGAGTTGTAGCCTTGGTAGATACCCATGCGTGAGATGCGAATGTCGTCGTAGACATCGCTGCTTCCCGAGATCATATCGGAGTCCGTCCTCGGACGGTCATCGCCTTCCTGTGGAACCTCGCAGAGGTTGTTCCAGGTGGTAACGTTTTCATTTCCTTCGGTGGCATCCGAAGACTCAACGCATTCTTCGTACTGACCGTACATGGTGTATTCGACGATTTCCGCCGTCAATTCCCACGAGGCATCTGATGCGGTTCCTGGCGTGACAGATCCGGACAATTCCCACGTTGTCTGGTAGGAGAGGACCTTACGGGTATCGGTTGTGGTTGCGTTCGGGTCCGTTTCGTTTTGGTAGGTGTCCACGGTTGCATCGGTTCCAGCAACCACATCGTTGATGGTCAACGTTTGGCCTCCGAGGGTCCCGGTGGCTTGACTACCTTGGGTGAAAGCAACACGAACGGTGACGTTTCGTGGGTCAAAGGTGTCAGAGCCGTCAGCGGTGACCTTCAACTTGAAATCAATGTCGCCTTCGGTGGAACTGGCATCGAAACTTGAGGATTCAAGTTCTTCCGCGCCGTTGCCAAGGTCGGCAACCCAAACGAGGTCAACTTCAACATCGTACCAGTCTTCGACAAGAACGTACACGAGTTCGGCGTTGTTGGCCGTGTCCACGTCGCCGGGAGCGCCGACCGAGATTGAGACCATGTACTCGCCACGGATAGGCGTCCATGTGATATCGCCCCCGCCGCTTGGGAGTTGAAGGGTGGATTTGCCCCCTCCGAGGAAGGAACCTGCGGTGAGTGGGTCAGTGCTTCCGTCGTAAAGACAAACGGATGCGTCATCGCACATCACGTCGGTGTTGGACCAGATGAGGTCGTTGCCATTTGCGTCTTTGGCAACATCGCCAACAGCACGGCTTGAATCCGTGAGGTAGACGGTAACCGAGTAGGACATCTCAGTGATGTCTGCGGTTCCGTCGTTCTTGATGTAGGCGGCGAACGTCGTTTCTTCGCCCACTTGCAAGGTGTTGCGGCAACCCTGGTCGTTGCACGTGGTTTCTTTTGGCGTTGTGATGGCAACCACCGTCGCGTCCGCTCCAGAGCGTGCGCCGGTTTCCTCGATTACCACTTGTTCTTCTAGCTCGTGCATGTCCATGCCGGCGAGGAAACTCGTCAGCAACAACATCACGAGGATTACAGGTGTCATATTCTTCATGTCTATACCCCCGAAGGTTCGGTATCCCTCCCCACGCCATGCGTCGTATTTATACTATGGGCAGGGTGAGTCAGCGAGAAAAAGGGCGTTTTTCAGCGTTTTTCGCTTGTTTTCGGCGATTATCCTGCGCTTTGACTCACCCAATGGTGCAATTTTTTTGTAAGTGAATTGAACAACCTCAAATCGGATATTTTTCACGCACTACGCAGCGCAGCAGAGGGTGGAATTTTGGAGGCTTGGCGAACGGGGATGAAGGTGGTGATGAGTACGATGAACCAACCGAGGAAGAACAGCCCCAAGGTGCCAGCCCAAGGGAAGGAAAACACGGCACCTTCATCCTCCCAGATGGCTTTGTAGAGAACCACATGGAACCCGTAGCCGATGACAAAACCGTTGAGCATACCAAGCAGCGCCACCCAGGAAACCTCCAGAGAAAAGAGTCGAAGCACGTGTCGCTGACGGAAGCCCACCGCCCTGAGCATACCGATGGTGGCACGCCGTTCGCTCACGTTTCGAACCGTCACGACTCCAATTCCCGCCACGCCCACCAGCAAACCCAAAGCAAGGTAGCCCTCAAACAGGGACAAGATGGCAAGAACCAGCGACTGGATGATCGAAATTTCTTCGGCGACGGTCTGAACGTTGACGTTCTTTGAGGCCAATTCAACATCCAGCACCCCTTCAAGTTCGCTGGCTGCTTCCCGGACTTCGGTTGACTTTCCTTGAGCAGGGAGGTCCTGCCGTTCGTGGTCCACGCCTGGAAGTGAATCCGGGGCGACGCTCACATACATCCTTGTCATCTCTCCACCGAATTGTTCGGCGACGACTTCGCCGTTCATCCAAACTCCGGGGGAGAAGATGTAAGATGACTGTTTGAGGAAGCCGCCAACGGTCATTTCTCGGGTGTTTTTTGGGTTTGAAAAATCAATTAGAGAAATTGAATCTCCAATTGAAAATTGAAGGGGCACCAGGGTGGTTCCATCCGCCGTTGATTCGAGGCCAAACGAAGCGTCCAAAAACACGATGTTTTCGAAATTTGAAATCGAAATCCAAGCCTCATCAGACGTGTTTCCAAGGCTCGTATCCCAAGCGTGAAGCGGAAGACCCCCGTGTTGAATAAAACCGTCATCAACGCCTCGGAGAATATACGGCATACGCTCCCCTTCAACGTCTTCAAGATGAACCGGTGAGCGATAGACACCGCCCACCGCATCGATGTTGCTCATGGCTGCGTGGTCAATGCCCCACTCTGATGGGTTGGAGGACAAATCGATGGGCCGGGAGCGGGTTGAGGTTAACAACAACTCAAATTCACCTTCAGCTTCTTCGACGAAATCTGAGGAATAGGTGTCAAATTGCTCGGTGTAGCCCGCCAAGACCACCACGGAAAACATCGTGATGGAAAACATCCCCATCACCACAGCCGTGCGAACGGGATGGGCCAATGGATGCGCTAAGGCAACGGAGCCGACCGGCCCGGTTCGACGGGTCATCCACGAACGCTTAGCCAACCAACCGACGACTTGGGGGGCGATGCTGGTCAACACCAGCACCCCGGCGAAGACTTGGAGGAGGCCAAGGACAATGAAGGCTAATTCGTTGGGGTCCATGTTCTGTCGGAGCGGGTCTATCGGTGCGAGGGCCAACGTCCACAGCAAAAACAGCACACCGATTGCTCCGAGGGTGTTGCGAGCAGCGTATCGGGTCCAACGGTTCACGGGCTGATTTCGGTTGAGCAGAACAGGCAGTTGCCAAGTGAACAGCGGCGTGAGCAACAAAATCAAGCCCACACCCAAGAGGATGTAGGAGGCATAGGACAAGCCACCCTCAAGACCGAAAAGAAGCAAGCCAAGCGTGCACAAACCGATCAGCCCGAAGGCGATAACTTGCAGCAAGAAGACGCCCCAAGGCACACCACGCTTCAGCATAGGGCGCGCCCCGCGGAGTGCTCGAACGATGTTCAGCTGTGCGTTGAACACGGCGCTCGACCACAACAAGATCAACGCCAGGAGCGCCCCCCAAATCCAGCCGGCCAAGAAGGAATCCAATGTCCACGAGAAAACGAATTGTTGGGCGCCCACCGAGGAGAAGATGGTGGAGAAGCCAACCGAGATGAGCCACGCCAAGCCCAAACCAAGCACCGAACCGAATCCACCGGAGACAAAGGCGAGGAGTGCACCCTCGTAAACGAAGAGAGCCCGCGCATCGCTGCGACGCAAACCCAAGGCCCGGACGGCTGCGAGTTCAGTTCGGCGTACATCCGCCAAGAGCATGATGATGGTCAGAGAAAGCAACACCCCGGCGGCCATGGTGAAGGTACCAAACACGAGGAACATGGCCGATAAAGCCCCAGAGGACGCCTCGGCCTGTTCGCTCGCATCGAGTTGAACGGCTTGCACGCGAAGGTGGACGTCATCAAGCCCACTTTGCTGGTCAAACCAGGCTTGAATCGCAAGCGTGGACGATGCGTTTTCCGAACCGAAACCAGAACCAGAAAACATCAACAAAGAACGGTCATCGGCCTCAGCCAGTGCCAGAACTTCTGCATCAGCAAGAGAGACAAGCCCCAAGACCACCGCATCCAAATCGGCGAGTTGGTCAAACCCTTCAACCGACGTGTACGTCCCTCCGTGCAGGAGCACAGTGGCCGTGTCGTTGCCGTAGGCATAGGGTAGCACGCCGGTCATGGAAAGCGAAGAATCGTTCGTGAAGTTGAGCGCATCAAGGCGTGCCGATGTCAGCACCTGTCCTTCTTCCACCTCCAAGGCGGCGTCTTCTCCACCAAAGGCGAGGACCATTTGGGGAAGACGGCCAAAGCCGGCAGCGTCGGAAAGGACGGGGAGACGAACGCTCTCCACCATCCCATGACCAATGTTCCAACGCAAGACGCCGTGCTCAAAGGTGCACAAAAGGCGTTCTGCATCGAGCGTGATGGCGGCGACGCCATTGCACGCATCCGGAATGTTTTCCGGAGCGTTTGATGATTCACTGGGCCAATCGGATGCATCGACCTCCACAAAGTCAGTACCGTCGGTTGACCGGTAATATTGGGTGTCCAGAAGGCCTTCAATGCGGAGGTGGAGGACGTCATCCGCTCGCACATCATAGCCAAGGACGGTGCTCGGGAGGGACACAGAAACGGCTTGGCTCGCTTGCAAGGAGAGGTTTTGGTCGAATTCATGCAGTTCAAGTGATGCGCCGTCAGAGGATAACACCCACCAGGCATCGTCCTTGCCGTCAACCGCAACCGGAGGCAGGGCGGGTTCATACGACGCTCGCTCTTCTTCATCTTCAAGGAACACATCGGCGAGGTGGATGTTCTCATCATCAAGATAGACTGCAGCAGAAGCATCTTCGGTCCACGCAACGTCCACCAAACGCTGGCCTTCATCAGCCTGCCAAAGCCAAGCATCGCCGCTGTCAAGCGGCTCAAAACCGATTCCCGTCAACGCCACATGCCACCAAGCCTCAGCACCCAATCGCAGTTGGGTGACGTCGGTGTCGGCCAGCGTCAACAACGCTTCATCATCATGCTCGACATCGATGAGCGGCACCTGGAGCACTTCAAGCAGCCCAGCCTCTGGGTAGAGCATGGACTTGTTTTCTCGCAGCGCCACCACGTCTTCACCAGCAATGCGTTGCAAACCTGAACTTGAGGAGACCGTCAAGGAGGCGGTTGCCTCGTCAAGGGTCCACACCACGCCGACATCCTCCGCCGTGAGCGAGGCGTTCATCTTCGCTTCCACGCCAGGAAGTGCAGCGCGCAAAGCCCCATCTTCGACACTTGAACCGTAAGCAAGGGATACACGCGTGATGCTGCCCTCCAAGCCGAGCAGCGTTTGGGCGCTCTCAAGGTCGGTGAAGACCGCAGGGGACTGCGTGCCTGCCATGGCACCTTGTCCCTCGTTTGGAACAACGGCGTGAATCCGCACAGAAGAGGAAGTGCGAACGCGTTGGCCCTCGTCGGAAACAAAGGCCCCAAGTTGGAGCAGGTCGCCCCTTCCGACCTCAAGGACATCGGCAGCAGCGGCGTTGAGCACCACGTGAAGGGTGTCGCCTTGACCGTTCACCGCCTTGATGTCCGAAAATCGCATGCCGGCGGATGGATCCAGCGGAGCCCAGACGCCTTCATCGTCCACGCTCGCATTGCGTGCAAACAGAGGCACAGAGGGTTCCGCCAACCCGTTTTCGGCCGCCAAACTCACCGTTGAGTACACGCCGTATTGCCGACCTTCAAGGCCTTCACTCAAGGTCGGGTCGGACGAAAGCGACTGCCAAAACCGTTCGGCAAGAGCCTCATCGTACGCTACGGCGACGCCCGTCATCGGGTCAATACCGGCGATGAGCACATCGGTCTGCCCCCACGCCGCACTGACTTCTTGACTGACGGTGGCGTCAAGAGAATCCCCCACCACCAAGGACGAGGTGATGATGCTCGAGGCGATGACTAAACCAGCGATCATCAAGGCTGATTGCCGTTTCCTTCGGCGTATGTTTTCCTTTGCAAGACGCCACACCAAGAGACGTTGGGGCACCAGGAGTGGTTGAACAAAAAGCATCGACATCGTACCGAACAAAACGGCGCCAGCAGCAACGGTCAGGTCCGAAGCGCCCAACCAAGCGAGAATAAGTCCGACCAGAAGCCCGTCCACAGGCCCCGTGAGCAACAAGAGCACACGCTGGCCCCACGACCACTCGCGCCATCTGCGAGCGGTGACAACCGAAACGATGCTGAGAAGCAGAACAAAGACCCCGGCCGACACCAGCCAGAACAGCACGCTCATTCCTCCTCAGTTGGTGAAGAACCATCATCGGTCAGAATGGAGCCGTCACTCATGGTGATGGTTCGCTGACACAACGAAGCGATGTTGGCATCGTGGGTGACGATGAGAAAGGTCGTCTGCTGTGTTTGGTTCATCTCGGTGAGCAAGGCCATGACCTCGCCTGACGTGGTGTTGTCCAAATTCCCAGTGGGCTCATCACACAGGATGATGGAGGGTTGGTGGACAATGGCTCGAGCCACGGCCACACGTTGTTGCTGGCCACCGGAAAGTTCTGCGGGACGGTGTTCGCTTCGGTCGCCCAGTCCAACCCGACCCAAGGCCTTCATCGCCTGTTGTCGCGCCTCTTGAGGAGCGTAGCCGTTGAGCAGCAGAGGCAATTCCACGTTCTCCACAGCGGAGAGAACAGGGAGGAGATTAAAGTCTTGAAAGATGAAGCCAAAGTGCTTGCCTCGCAAATCGGTGCGAGCATCGTCTGAAATGCCGTAAAGGGGTTGGCCGTTCACAGCAACCATGCCCGAGGTCGGCTCGTCAATCCCCGAGAGAATGTTGAGCAGCGTTGTTTTTCCGCAGCCGGAAGGGCCCATCACCGCCACCATTTCTCCGGGCTGGACCACGACATCGACACCACGAACAGCTTCAACGGTGGATTCCCCTGCCTGGTAGAGTTTCCATAGTTGGCTCGCTTGAAGCGCAGGGGTCATGGTTTCACCAAAGGGAATTGACTTCATAAATCCCTGCCCGAAAGGCGTCTCATGGCCAAGGACAACACCACGGTGAGCATTGGCATCATCGCCTTTGGTCCAATCGCTGAACGACTTGGTGGCCGCAAGCACACCCTCGAAGTCCCAACGGGTTCGACGGTTCGGGAAATTGTCGAAAGCATGAACTTGGGCGAATGGATTTCATTTGGCCTCTCAGTGGCCATTGATGGAAACCGGTGCGCCATTGATACGGTGGTGGAGAACGGGGCTGAAGTGGCCTTGCTCCCACCGGTGAGCGGTGGTTAATCGCTGCCAAAGGACACCAAGTCAGGCAAGCCTTCAACAACGGGAAGCACAAGCGAGGGATGAGGAAGGACCATGGTGGGTGGACTCGGACCGCTTGAATTGAGCATTCTGCTCTTGTTGTTTTTCGTCTTGTTCGGCGCCCAACGCCTTCCTGAACTTGCCAACGCACTGGGCCGCTCAAAAGGTGAATTCCAGAAAGGATTGAACGAAGTGTCCTCCATGGGTGATGCAGCGCGAACGGTCGCAGACCTCGAAGCCGGTGGGCGCACCCCCGACCAGGTCTTGATGGACCGAGCAAAAGCCGTGGGCCTTGATGGAGCGGGCATGCCGATTGAGGAACTCGAAAAGAAAGTGGAAGCCCTTGAGGCCCTGCAGTCAACGGACGAAAACGAGTGAAACTCACGAGCGGCGTCGCTTGATGACCACCGGCGACCCACACACATCGCAATCGCCGAGTTGACCCTTTTTCGAGCGAGATACCTCGCTTGATACCGCTGAAGTTGCTCCGCAACCGGTGCACCGCTGCTCCCAAATCCAAACGTGTTTGGAAGGCGCATTGGCCACGGATTCAACCGAACCCCCAGCATGTTGGTAGGCGTTCTGGAGGCGGTAATCATCGGTGACCAGAACGGCCTCTGCCTCGAGAGCCAACGCCAAGACATCCAAATCCACATCCGAGAGGCGGGGCAAGTCACCCGTCGCCTTGGCACAATCCTTTGCTCGCTTGAGAGCAGGTGCGGAGACAGCGCGCCATTGAAGATCAGCCGACTCAACCAAAAGGGCCCGAGCAGGGCTCAGGCGTTCAAGTTCCTCAACCTGTGATGGTGCACAAATACCGCCGACCAGCTGTTGGACAGGCCAATGGAGCAAAGCCGCCGTGTCCAAGACCCGCTCCATGGAATGAAGAGCGGAACCACCTCCATGAAGGCACCGCTCACCCCTATCTTCATGAAAGACATTGAACAGGCCACGCCATGAGTTGGAAGGACACCGTCCTGGAGGCCTTCGACGTCTTCGGTCCAGCGAGTCTCTTCCTTCTTTCCTTCACCGAGGCCATCATCCAGCCCATTCCACCGGACTTGTTGTACATCCCCATGTTGGTCAACGCCATGGGAAACCTCCCCCTGGTCGTATGGTTGTGGTTCACGGTCACCGTTGCCTCCGTGCTGGGTGCACTGGTGGGGTATTGGCTCGGTCAGCGATGGGGCACGACACTCATGAAGCGATTTGGGCAAGAAAAACACCTTGCTAAACTTGAGTACCTGACGGCCAACTACGGCACGCTCGGCATCTTCATCGCCGCCTTTTCCCCCATTCCCTACAAGGTGTTTGGATGGATGGCCGGCATGGGTGACATGGCCAAGCGCCCGTTCATCGTTGCTGGCTTGGCTGGACGAGGTTTGCGTTTCGGCCTTGAAGCCGTCCTCATCGGCCTCTATGGCGAAAAAGCCTTGGAGGCCATGATGTGGTTCCTTGACAACGAAATACTTCTCGCTGTGCTTCTAATCCTCGGAGGTGTCGCTGCTTTGTTCGCCTACAAGTGGTGGAACAACCTCGGACAGCAACCTCCTGTGAGTGAGGCGTGAGGCTTCCCGACCGTTGCACACGGGAACGGTTATGAACAGGGCGCAAGTGGGTCAAACACCGCTCGCGTGGTGTAGTCAGGTCCATCATTACGGGTTTTCATCCCGTCGACCCGGGTTCGAATCCCGGCGCGAGCACTTCACGGCACACGGCCATCTTTCGTCCTGCCAATCGTGCGTGTTGAGTTGGTGTGTTGGATAATCACGCGCAGCCAATTGTGCGAGAAACTTTAGATGCCTCATGCCCGAGGAAATCACATGGTCAACATTGGAGACGCCGCCCCTGCCTTTACCCTTCGAGCCACCGATAAGCGAGAGGTCTCGCTTTCGGACTACGCCGGAAAAACGGTCATTTTGGCCTTCTACCCCGGTGCCTTCACCGGTGTGTGCGACAAAGAAATGTGCGCCTTCCAGGACAACATGGCAGCTTTGAACGACGCCGATGCGGTCGTTCTGGGCATCAGCGTCGACTCACCGTGGGCCAACGCCGAGTTCGCTCGAAAGTACAACCTCGAGTTTGAACTCCTCTCCGACCTTGACCGTGAAGCGGTCAACGCTTACGACGCAGCCTTTGTTGGCCTTGGCGGAATTGACGGCTATGTCTGTGCCAACCGAGTGGTCGTCATCATCGACAAATCTGGAACAGTCCAGTACCGCTGGGTCGCAGAAAACCCTGGTGTTGAACCGGATTATGCCGAGGTTGTTTCAACCGCAGCTGGCCTTTGATTCGGGCGAGGCAGCACACGAAAACGCCCTGCTACTCAAGCTAAGGTTCCGTTGTTGTAATCCTCGACCGCTTGGTAGATTTCCTGACGGGTGTTCATGACAAACGGGCCGTAGCGTGCGATGGGCTCACCGAGTTCCGGACCGCCGAGAATGAGCAGTTCAGCCCCGTCTTCTTCGGCGACCAAGGTGACGGCGTCACCTTCGGACAGGAGACCTAAGCCTCCGTCGTGAAGGGAGCGCCCTTCGATGTCCATTGAACCACCAAAGGCGTAGATCATGACGTTGTGGTCGTGCTCGCACATGTGTGTGTAGGTGGCACCGGGTTGCA
Source organism: Euryarchaeota archaeon UBA549 (assembly GCA_002495645.1). Classification (GTDB taxonomy): domain Archaea; phylum Thermoplasmatota; class Poseidoniia; order Poseidoniales; family Poseidoniaceae; genus Poseidonia. The sequence continues at coordinate 13,611 of DAGF01000052.1, read as the reverse complement.
TCTTGAGGTGAATGTAGGTGATGGGAATCACCGTATCGATGACGGCTTGAACACCCAGCGCCTCACCGGCGATGACCTTCGCCCACACCGTCCCGTCATCGCTTGTTGCCTCGGGAATGTCCTCAGAGGGGATGTCTTGGTAGCGGGGCGCCATCATCTTGTCCCTTGCAGGGAGGTTCACCCAGATTTGGAAGCCGTGCATTCGCCCGCCGTTCTCCATCATGTGGTCTTGAGGTAGTTCAGAATGAATGACACCTCGTCCAGCGGTCATCCACTGTACATCTCCGGGATTAAGGTCCCCGCTGTTACCAGCTGAATCGGCATGCTTCATGCCACCGGCGAGCAAGTAGGTGACCGTCTCAAAACCACGATGCGGATGGTCGGGGGCGCCAACGGCTTCTCCCGGGGCGTAATCCACGGGACCCATTTCATCCAAGAGCAGGAAGGGACTCATCAAACGGCCCATGGCAGCAGGACGGCGAACTTTGAAGCCGCCTCCTTCGAGCACGGTATGGGTTGGTACGATGGAATGCAGTGTTCTGTTCATGCGTTCATCTCCGGGTCATGGCGTTGAGCATCGCATCAATGGTTTCTGGATTGGCTGCCTTCTTTTTGTTGGTGACCAGTGAACGCCCGACAACCACGCAGCCGAGGAAGGAGAATTGCATCCGCATGGCCATGATAACGTGTTGGCCTCCTCCGCCAGAGTGGGTGCCAAGAGCCACCGTTCGGTCCCGGAACAACCGACGAAAATCATCCCCGTCTCGGCTGAGCCAGGCGATGGCGTTGTTGAGCACGGGTGGGTAGGAACCGTTGTATTCCGGTGCAAAAACAAACCAAGCATCGCCTCGGTCAAGCACGGTCTTGAGTTCATCCAACCCTTCGAGGACCGGGGTTGCTTGCTCCCGAGCCACGGTGTAGACCGGGAAATCGTAGGCGTTGAGCGACACATGTTCCACTTCGTGACCCATGGCCACCGCACGGGCCTCAACTTCTTTGGCTAAGGCAGCGTTGTTTCCGTCCGATGCGTGGATAAAGACGAGGTCCGCCATGTCCCATCCAACAGGTGGTCCACTTTATGATTGCCAGTTTCACAGATGTGAACATCAAACTCTTGCTTCCTCGGCTTCCGCTTCTCGATAAGCGGCGGTGAACCTCGCCATCCAAGTCTCCCTTGGCTGTGGTGCCTCACCAGCGATGACATCATGGTGGTGAGCGAGATAATGGGGCATCATCTTCACCAGCATGGCGTGAAGCGTGTCTGCTTCGTACTCAACGGCCCCGCAATCGATGCAGACCATCCGAGGCATACAGAGCGTGCATGGAGGGCGCTAGTTGAACTTATCCAAGGCAAGGAAACGCCGTGCTCTGGGTACGTAAGGACAAGGCGTTATAGGAGACAAGTCCGTGTTTTGATTCATGTCCGAGGCCATGATTCTTGAGCACGCATCCTTGACGGACACGGACTTTTTGATTTACACCGGTGATTTCTGCGGCTATTGTCGGGCGCTGAAGAACCTGCTTGAGGGAAAGGAGTTGAGTTACACCGAATACAACTTTGACCACCACGATGGCATGCGTCAGGGTGTGGTTCAAGCGACCGGTCATCGCACGGTCCCTGTTGTGTTTGACCTGCGAGGCGAACAAACCCTCTTCATTGGCGGGTTTGATGAAACGAATCGCTACCTCAAGAAAACGTCGTGAGCCACTCTTTCAGGGCGTCGTGGTGTTCAACAGGGATCATGTGACCCTTGCGGTGTTCAATGAGTTCCACTGACCATCCGGCCGACTCAAAGGTGTGGGCCACCGCCCAACCGTCCTCTAGGGGGACCCTGACATCTTTCTCTCCGTGCATCCAAAACATTCGCTTTGTTTCCAACTCACTGAGCCGAAGTCGAAGTTCCATCGGACGGACCAGACGCGTCCCCATGCACACTACGCCGACGATGCGGTCGGCTATTGGCAATTGGAGTAATTCTTGAGCCATGGCGCCGCCTTGGGAAAAACCACCCACCACTAAGGGGCCCAGCGGTGCTTCCTCAGCAATCAGTTTCTCAAGTTGTGAGAGGCTGGAATCAACATCCATCAATTCTCGACGGGACAGCGTGCGCCGTCGAGTGACATCGGCCTCAAAATCCTCGTATCGCCACCAGGTGAACCCTCTGTTGGGGTGTCGGAAACGAGCTTCAGGAACCAGCAAGGTCCAGCCTTCGGGAAGGACTTTCTCGGCGAAGGGCCGCATCATGGACGCGTCGCCGGTCATGCCGTGCATCATGATGAGGGTGGGCAAGTTGACAACACCTCAGAGTGTCCAAGAGCGAACAAGGGCTCCTGCAACCTTGAGATGAACAAAGGAATCTTGGCCTCGCAAAGTTACCGTGATGGAATGGTCTCCAGAATTGGCAGGGATGGTGCCAAATGAGCCTTTTTCGGTTGCTCCTGCACCCCACGCACGGGTGAGGGGAGACGCCCCTTGGTGATCTTTGATACTCAGTGAACCTGAACCGCCTTGCTGACTGATTTCAACGTCAAGGTACCACACCAGCGTGTCCCAAGCCTCGTTGGGTGAATAGCCTTCATCGAGGAATGAATCGTAAATCTCTTGGTCGTTCTCCTCATACAAATTATCGTGAATATCACCTGCACGATAGAAGAAAACATCTCCTGAGTATCCTGTTTTCTTTTGGTTGAGGTTCATCTCCAAGTGATCGATTCCTTCATTGTCAGTCCATAGAAGGCTCTTGATGAACCCCTCACGGCCGCTGAAGACATAGCGAAGCGAATGGTCTTCGGTTGAACTTGCTGAAACGGTAACCTCACCGTTGTAGATGTTGTCTGTGGAGGCCGTCCACTCTTGACCAAGAAGTCTGAATTGCCAAGTGTTACCAACGGCCCAAGGGAAATTGAAAACAGGTTGTGGCTCACCGTTTTCGTACACCGATAGGCCGTCCATGGTGACCCTGCCCAAAAATGGATTGTGGTTGATAACCGCATGCCGTTGAGCCTCACCCTCCGATGAGATGCCAAGCATGAACAAGCCGTCGTCTGTCCGAACATCCGCAACAACAAGGCGGGCACTGTCTTCTCCAAACTGCGGCGTGATGAACGTGTAGAGCCACTGGTCGCCTATTTGCCAGTCTGGAAGAGCCAATTCGTCTTCGGTCGTGTTCCCGATATCGGATGAGGAAATGCCTCCCTCTCCCAAGCAGCCAGCAAGGCTAACGGTCATCATCAAGAGGGACAACACGTAAGCACGCATGGTGGGCCCTGTGGGACCTCTTTTGAAAGGCTAACGCTCCTCGGCAGAGGGCGATGCGATTCAAAGCAAACCGTTCTGCGTGAGCACGTCTGCACCAGCGAGGACGACGGCAACGATGGACATCAACTTGATGAGAATGTTCAACGAAGGACCGGAGGTGTCTTTGAACGGGTCGCCGATGGTGTCGCCAATCACGGCAGCGTCGTGGGCTTCATCGCCCTTCTTGGCGCCGGGGATGTGGTCTTGCTCAATGGCTTTCTTGGCGTTGTCCCAAGCACCACCAGCGTTGGCCATGAAGAGGGCCATGAGCACACCGGTCACCAAGGAACCTGCGAGGAGTCCGCCAAGCGCATCGTAGCCCAAACCGTAGCCGACGATGACGGGAGCGATGACCGCAACCACACCGGGACCGACCATCTCTCGCAGAGCGGCCTTGGTGGAAATGTCAACACAGGTCTGGGAATCGGGCTTCACGCCTTCCTTGCCTTCGAGAAGACCTGGGATTTCCTTGAACTGGCGTCGGATTTCAACAACCATGTCGCCAGCAGCCTTGCCAACAGAAGTCATGGTCATGGCCGCCACCACAAAGGGCAAGCCGCCACCGATGAGCAACCCGATGACGACCATGGGGTTCGTGAGGCCGAGGTCAAGGGTACCGCCGTTAGCACCGATGGCCGAGGTGTAAGCAGCAAAGAGAGCGAGGGCTGTCAAGGCGGCTGAGCCGATAGCGAAGCCCTTGCCGACTGCGGCGGTGGTGTTGCCGATGGAATCGAGTTCGTCGGTGATGGCTCGAACATCGTCGCCAAGTCCGCTCATCTCTGCAATGCCACCAGCGTTGTCAGCCACGGGACCGTAAGCGTCGACGGTCATGGTGACACCGACCGTAGCGAGCATACCCATGGCCGCCATAGCGATGCAGTAGAGACCGTAGTCGTCGCCACCCAATTGGTTGGCACCGAGGATACCCAAAGCGATGAGCACAACGGGAACAAACGTGGACATCATGCCGACCGAAAGGCCGGCGATGGCGTTCGTGGCAGGACCGGTCTTGGACATCTCACCGATGTGAGGGATGGCCTTGGTCTTCACACCCATAACGGGTTCAATACCCGTGTAGTATTCGGTCACCAAACCGATGGCGATGCCGACGATGCTACCGAGCACCACGGAGTGCATGACGCCCATTTCAACATTGATGAGTCCCTGGTTGATGGCGGCGTAGCCACCCAGCCAGAACAGACCTGCACCGATGAAGGTCGTGTTGCGCAGAGCAACAGCAGGGTCCTTGCCGTTCTTGAGGAAGGCCATTGAGAAGACACCGATGATGGAGGCAATGTAGCCGATGAAGCCCAGAAGAATGGGCATCATGATGTAATCTGTTGCGAAGCTGTCCGAACTGGCAATGATCATGGCGGCGATGATGGAGCCGACGAATGATTCGAAGATGTCAGCACCCATACCGGCCACGTCGCCGACGTTATCACCGACGTTATCTGCGATGACACCGGGGTTGCGTGGGTCGTCTTCGGGAATACCGGCTTCGACTTTACCGACGAGATCAGCGCCGACGTCAGCAGCCTTGGTGTAAATACCGCCGCCGACACGAGCGAAGAGGGCAATGGATGATGCACCCATACCGAAGCCTGCTGCAGCAGAAAGGTCGGGGCTCGTACCGTCAGCACCAAGCCAGAGAGCGACCAGAGAAATGCCGAGGAGACCAAGACCACCAACGGACAGGCCCATCACGGCGCCACCGTTGTAGGAAACAGCCAGAGCACCTGCTCGGCCCTCGGACTTGGCAGCCATGGCCGTTCGGCCGTTGGCTGAAGTAGCGGCTCGCATACCGGAGAAGCCCGCCAACACCGAAGCGACCGCACCGGCGAAGAAGGCGATGGCCGTGTTGGTGTCGTTGATGAACGCCAACAAGGCACCAACGGCAACACAGAAGACAGCGAGCACTCTGTACTCAGCAAAGAGAAACGCCATGGCTCCTCTCTGAATTTCTTCTGTAATGTCGGCAACCGTTTCGTTGTCGATTTTCACTTTGTTCACTTGCTGGTAAAGCATGAACGCAATTGCCAAACCAATGGCGCCTGCGCCTGCCGAAATCAGTGCAATGTTTTCCATCATCAATAAACACCTGTTGCCCCGGCCACTTGAGAACCCTTCATAAGCCGTTCCCACCGAAAACGACCCTCTGTCGGGGTTTGGCCACAGCACGAGTGAAACCGAGCCAAAGCCGAAGGGAACGGAAGGCAATCGTTGAAAGAGGGGGAGCCTGTGGAGAGACCATGAGCATCACAGCGGAGGAAATCCTCGCTGAGATTGGGCCCGTTCAAGAAATTCTTGACGAGCACGATGGCGTGGTCAACGTCATCGACACCGCCGATGGAAACATCATGCTCTCCCTGGACGGTGGATGCACCGGTTGCTCGTCCACGCCCATGACGGCGATGCAAATTTACTACTCACTCAAGAAGTTGGACTATGTCAACGACGTCATCTTCGTGAACGGTGAACTTCCAGAATACATGCGGACCTTCATCGACCAAAAAATGGCCAAGGAAGCCGAAGAAAGCACCAACAACACCGATGATGACGGTGAGCCCCAAGGAGAAATCGTCTGATCACTCTTCTTCATTGGATTGTTGATTGTCGTACCATTGCTCCAAGAACTCAACCCGTGCCTCATCCAAATTGAGGTTCTTGGCTTGAAGGACGAGTAACTTGCGCTCGTTTTCAGTAAGAATTCCATCGTCCATGACAGCAGAATAGGCTTCGAGATAACTCTGTTCTGCTTTCGTGAACGCTTCTGGCATCAAGATGATGGCAAGGTGGTTAATTGAATTGTAAATTGGTTTGCGCATCACGGTGAGCGGAACACCAACCACCAGCGCGCTGGCAACGCCGCCGTAAGGAATGATGCCTTCCAACAACTCTGCTACAATCAAGATACAAATGGCCCCTGAGAAAACAAAGACACCCCATGACATGCTTCGCCGTAATTGTTCATCAATACCAAGGATGTCATTTCTCAGAATAGCATAACTAAACATGAACCCTTCAAACATGCCGGTAAGCAAAATACTGAACATAAATCCATACAGACAATAGAGATAGATGGGTAGTAAATCCCCCTCAATTGAGGCCAAGTCTGCCAAATTGAAATCGCCAAACCGTGCGGTCATGTAAACGATGGACAGGACAAGCAATCCTTTGATGGTCGCTTTCCCAGTAAAGCCAATAAAGAGCGAGCGGGCTTCATTTGCTTGGTTCTCCATGCCGTCTTCTTCGTCAAAGCGATGCCATGCCCTGTGCATGAAAAAGGCGGCGAGAATGGCAGAAAGTGGAGGGGCGAGGAGTAACAATTTCGCTGCTGGAGAACTACCGGGTACGAACCACGAATACGGGAAGGTTTCCTCCGTTTCAACACAACCTGCCTCAATAGGAGGTGAGCCCGGCGTAGCCGTGAGTATGACTTCTTCATCAATTGAGGTGCACTCAATGTGGTAGTTTCCTCCAAAGGCATTCACAACGCTTCCACTTGAAGCAATCAATGCAGCAATAATCACGCCGGTGAGAACCGGTAGAGCCCACCACAGGTTGTTGCGAATCTTCTCCTTGGCCATGAAATCCAATCGCTTTGGAGGATAAAATGAAACGGTGGACAGGTACATGAACAAACACAAAAGTGAGCAGAAATACCACCCTACGCGATAATATTCCATGGCAGGTAACATCTCAGCACTGAACGGGTATGTATTGTACCATGAAGCCATGACTCGATAGCCTTCAGCAAGCAGCAGAATCGCCATGAAGCGATTTTCTGGAGCATGGCTGCGAGCTTTGAGAATCAATGCAGCCAGGAAACAGAGGACAAGCAGCGTCAAGATTGAAAGGAAGCAAATGATGTAGGTCAAACCCAATGTGTCGCCCGTTTGGAAATTGATTTCCATGAATTTGTCCCAATAGTACGGTAGAATGGGACCAACATCTGTCATGGTCGTCGCTTGGCATCCACAGGGATAAAGATTCCACCTTCAAGAACGAAAGCCGTTGAATTCCTTGAATTTGGAAGGTTGTGCGAGGTTATTCCTCGGATTTACGGTTGATGCTGTGAGGGTTGGCACCAAAGGATACGTTCTCTCCTTTGATGTTCATCCGAGCCGAGATGGCCAAAATGACACAGAAGAGCGCAAGAGGGCGGGGCAAGTAATCCGAGCCCCACAGTTCACCGCCCAAACTTGGCAGCCACCAGAGGACGGCAGCAGCGGCGATCAACAAGACGAAAATGATGTTCTGAACGATGTTCTCAGCGGTGGGTGAACGGGAGAAGGTGGCGATGAACGTGAACAAGATGGCCGACGAGGCGCACAACACCTCGGCGACGACTTCCACCAGTCCCGCATCCACCATGCGATGTCCAGTCGCTCTGTGTTCTTGAACATGGGGGCCAGAGCGAACCTTTGTGTAGGGTCGTCAGCCTCTTCCATGTATGGCAGGCGGCTCCTTTGCTCTCCCCAAACCACGGCCATCAGGACCGCCCTTTTTCTCTCGCAACCAAGTGGCCAATGTCCTGCATCAGGTGGCCGTGCTGCTCGAACTTCAAGGTGCAAACGTCTTCCGTGTCCGCTCCTACCAAAACGCCAGCCGTCTCTTGGGCAGCCTGAGCGAGGACCTCGGCGAATTGGTCGCAAGTGGGGAAATCTACGACATGAAAGGCATCGGTAAGGGACTTGGAAGCGCCTTGACCCAAGCGGTTACCGAAGGGCGTTGGCCCGATGATTGGGTTGACCTCCACACGACGACACCACCCGGCCTGATTGAAATGCTGGGCATCCCAGGCCTCGGTCCAAAGCGGATCAAACTCATGGCGGATGAATTGGGTGTGGATTCCGTTGCAAGTCTCAAGGAGGCAGCGCTCAACAACCAAATTGCGCCCATGAAGGGCTTTGGCGCCAAATCCCAACAGCGCATGTTGGACGGCATTGAGTTGCTCTCTCGGTTCCGCGCTCGTCGACGTCTCGACATTGGCCTGCGCTACGGTGAAGCCTTTCAACGCAAAATTGCGGCCATAGATGGCGTCCATCGTGCCACGCTGGCCGGCAGTGCACGACGACGAAAAGACACGATTGGCGACCTTGACGTCGTCGTGTCCGTTGACGAGGACGACCACGAGACGGTGGCCAACGCCATCTTGAACCTCTCGGGCATCGCCGATGTCAAAGGTGCCGGCGATTCAAAAATCAGCCTCATCCTCGACACAACCATCTTCGATGAATCCTTCACCGTCGGCCACATTGACCCCAACGTGTTGGACGCCATCGGGGGGGACGACTACGAACAATTGGAGGCCGGCGGCACCATTGACGCTCAGGTCCGATTGGTGCCCCCGCATGTTGAACCCTTCACCTTGGCCTACTTCACCGGCAGCAAAGAGCACAACATCGCCATGCGTCAGCGGGCCATTGACCGTGGATTGCGGCTGAACGAATTCGGCCTCATTCCCGAAGCAAAAGCGGGTGACCTGAAAGGCATGGCTGCTGCGGTTCATTCGCTGACGGCCGCTGACGAGGCGGCCATCTACGCTCACTTGGACCTGGCCTATGTTCCACCGGAGTTGCGCGAAGACATGGGCGAAGTGCAAGCCGCGGAAGCCGGTGGTCTGCCGAACCTCATCGAAACAAGCCACATCAAGGGCTCGCTCCACAACCACACCACGCTTTCTGACGGCGAAGCCAGCCTGGAGGTCATGGCCGACACCGCTCGCAAAATGGGATGGAATTGGTTGGGTATTGCCGACCATTCACCCACGCTCAAAATCGCCAACGGAGCGAGTGCTGAAGATCTGCTGGAACAAGGGAGAACGATTCAGCAATACAACGCTGAGTGGGCTGAACAAGGCGTTGATTTCCGTTTGTTCCACGGTGTGGAGTCCGACATTCTTGAAGGCGGCAAACTGGACCACCCCGACGATGTGCTCGCAGAGTTGGACTATGTGGTCGCCAGCGTCCACGCCATGACCAAGTGGCGAGGGCGGGATGAACACGAGAACACCGAAGAGTTGCTCAACGTCATCGACCACCCCGCCACCACGGTCCTCGGCCACCCTACAGGACGTATTTTGCAAGGGCGAGAAGGCTACGAAGTGGATTTATTTGCCGTGCTCGAACACATGGCCGAGCACAACGAGGAAGGCCGACTCAAAGCGGTTGAACTCAACGCCAGCCCGTATCGGCTGGATTTGGACTGGCGGCTGTGCAAACACGCCAAAGGCCTTGGTGTGCCGGTCGCTATCAACCCCGATGCGCATTCCATCCGTGGACTCAGCGACATCGCCTACGGCGTCATGACGGCACGGAAAGGTTGGATTGAGCCTGCTGATACCTTGAACGCCTTGTCGGGAGAGGACCTTGCGGGGCGCTTGATTCGTTGAGAGCAAAGCACACCTTCTTGACGCACCGAAGGATGGGAACATCATGCGCACCCTCCGAACCATCATCATGGGCAGCATGATGGTCATTCCTGGACTTGTTCTCGGTTTGCTGATTTGGTACATCGCTGGTCGCCCGGAAAGCGAACCGCTTGAGACGTTGATTTGCAACGGCATCCCTCTGCTTTCCATCGGCCTTGGTCTCTACTTTGGGTGGCAAACGGGTGAAGAATACAGCGCAACCTACGAAGGATGAGTGGTGTTGTGAAGCGCCAAGAAAAGGCCGACATCATCGCAGAGCAACTGGAAACGCTCTACCCTGAAATTCCCATTCCCCTCGACCACACCAATGCGTTTGAGTTGCTGGTCGCCGTCCTGATGAGCGCCCAAACAACGGACCTCAAGGTGAATCAGGTCACACCTGCCCTCTTCGCCAAAGCCAGTTCAGCCGAAGCGATGGCGGCTTTGGACGTGGACACCATTCTTGCCGACATTCGTCAAGTGGGTCTCGCCCCAACCAAGGCGAAAAACATCAAGCGGCTCTCCGAAATGCTGGTTGAACACCACGATGGAGAAGTTCCAGCGTCCTTTGAGGCGCTCGAGGCGCTTCCTGGTGTCGGCCACAAGACCGCTTCTGTGGTCATGGCTCAAGCCTTTGATGTTCCCGCCTTTCCGGTGGACACCCATATCCACCGGCTTGCAGCACGTTGGGGCCTTTCAAACGGGACGACGGTTGAAAAGACGGAAAAAGACCTCAAGGCCGTCTTCCCACGTGAAAAATGGAACGACCTCCATCTGCAAATCATCTTCTTCGGACGAGAATATTGCCCCGCCCGTTTCCACGATTTGACCACCTGCCCCATCTGTTCTTGGGCGGCGACCAAAAAGCGAATTCGTGAAGAGATGAAACGCTGAGGTCAGAAGAGCGAGAAACTTCGACCCACAATGCTGGTCACCAGAACGATTCCAGCCAAAATCATCGTGATGCGCACGGCGACGTGTTGACCTTCGTCCTCCTGAGCTTCTCTGAAGAATGCGTAGCCAAGCATCGTCAACGCACTGACTTGCAAAATGGTGGCCATGGCGCCAAAGAGGGCCTCTTGGCCTTCAAAACTGTCCACGTCATCCCTGTATTGCTGTTCTTCCTTTGCGTCGGTCAAGTCATAATCGGCAATGTCGGGCGCTGAAGAGGAAAGCGGAAATTGGGCAAAGATGGTGGCGAACACCAAAAGCGCTGCGCCGATCATCAACCACTTCTGGAAGGAGTACATGCTCCCTTTGGCCATGCTGGCTGCTGGGGGTTGGTAGGGAGAGGCCGCTGCTTGGGGGGGTGGCATGGGGGCTTGCATGAGCCCAACTTGAAAGAAAAGGAGTATGAATGTTCCCACTTCTTCAAACGCTGAAAATGCTGCTTGCTTGTTCGAGCACGATGGCTGTGAACAGCGAAGCAAGGCCGGCTACCCATGTGAGTTGAATCATCTGTCCGATGGCGCTCGTGCGGGTTCCACCTCGCAAACGGGTCGCAATTGAGGAAACGGCCACCACCTGCATGAGGATCAACAATGAAATGATGATTTTGAACATCCGAATGTTATCGTCAACCGAAGATGCGTCTTCCATCACGGGCAAGGCAATACCGCCCGAGAATTCCGAGAGAGCACCCACATCGGTGTCAACCAAACCACTGGCGACGCCGGCAATGGCTTCACCCAGTTGGAGAACGATGGCGGTGGTCACGTTCAGTGATGCGACGCTTGAAATCAGCAAACCAAGGGCCACACCCCACATGGTGTTGGCGGAAAGAGAACGGCGGTTTCGCAGCGAAAGGAGGTTGCCGACGCTTCTGGAGACCATTTCAGCAGTTCCGGCAGGCTGACCTGAGGATTGGGAACCCTCGATGTAGATGCGGGTGTAACGTGAGATGACAGCGGAGTTGGTATCGGCCGTGAAGTAATCCCATGCTCGGTCGGAATCAATGCGAGTGGAGAGCCGCTTTTCCAAACGGTCAATGGAATTGTCAAGCATACCAAAGTCAATGCCTCGCAGCGCTTTGATGGTGGCCGATGGTTCGGCCGAACGTGCTTGTGCAGTCCCACCCAGTGCGCGAATGAAATCGGGATAGGTCTCATCTCGTCGTTGAATTTGATTTTCTTCCCGTCGGACCATCAATGCGGGAATAAGCAGGGGCGAGAACGGCAAGGCGATGAACAGCAGGCCGTATTTATCCCATTGCGAGGTGATGACCTCCCACGTCCAAATGAGCGTGAACGTGGCCAACACCACCAGGCCGAGGGAAATAACCCCTGACAGCAACAGTGAGCGTCGGAAATTGATTCGAAACGGCGTGTCCATTTCGTCACGAGCAAACGTTGCATCCTTGGGGATGGTCGCACGGAAAGCGAAGACGGCAGCGACTTGAATGAACAAAAACACCAGCGAAGCGAGGAGTAAGAATCGGAGACGGCTGGCGACTTCAATCGGCGTGTCGTTCGCGCCGCCCACTTCGAACAGAACGAGATGAATACCAGCAATGACCAAACCGAAAAGACCGGCTGTGGTCAACGAGACGTAAATCTCCTTGAGGGTGTCAACCGATTCCAAACGCGTGTCGTAGAGCGTGTTGTACTGCTCGGCAATGGTCTCTTGCTCCGAGCGCATGAACTCGTCAATTGGCTGACCCGCCTCGATGGAGAACGCCATTCGGTCAAGGAAATCTGACCACAGCGGGCTTGGGCTCTGATGAGCGACGATACGAGCCGCTTCAGGCAAGGAGGTGTGCCATTTGTCGACAAGCGTCTCAATCCGCTTGACCTCTGAGGCCAATTCACCGTAGTCTCGCATTTGCTTGAGGATATCAAAAATGGACTGAGCGCCCACTTCTCCAATCGACAGTATGCCCATTCGTGTGATGAACATGTGCATTTCTTCTTCAATCAGCGTGGCTGAACGCTGGACTTCAAGCAAGGGAAAAGCCACAGCCGCAAGGGCTGACATGGCCGTGAGCATCAGAACAAAGAGGAAACCGGTGAAGCCAGCAAAGAGCGCACCTTCAGCCAGGCCACCTGTGAGGAAAACGATGATGATGGCGATGAAAAAGGTCGCCACGACAATGGGAGCGACATAGAGGGCGAGAAAGCGAGGGACGGGCATTTCCAGCCGACGAAGGGCGATTTGCCAAATCGGCATGCGCTCCATGTCTCATCATCCTCAGTTGTGGTTGATGCCAACCCAGGTGTCAATGGCTCGACTAAAGTGGTCCCAACCGTTGGAATAGTACAGGCCAAGGAGGTCAAACACGTCGTCGTAATGGGTCAAGTCCCGATCGGCCATGCGTTGAATGGCGTCGGCTCGGCGAAGCATTTCATCATAGATATCGCGCTTGTTGGCAAACCCGGCCATGGCGGCGATCTTGTTCTCGAGCAGGTGGGACTGGAACATACCTCGGAAGTAGTGCTTGTCCTTGACAGGGTCCCACTCGAACATACCACGAGTCAGCACACCGTCGCTGTGCTTGTTGTAGCCGATGACCTCGTCAATCCCGGTGATACGACGGGCGATACCGCCGCCTGGTGCTTCGACGACTTCTTGGAAAATGGCGAAGTTCAGGTTGTCAAAGAACCGGATGGGGACGTTGATGGGGTCACCTGTGAATCGTTGAATCATCTTGACAATGGAGGATGCGTGGAACGTTGCAATAACCGGGTGCCCCGTCTGCATGGCTTGGAAGGCCGTTGCACCCTCAACACCACGAATCTCACCGATGATGATGTAGCGAGGCCGGCTTCGCAGAGCGGCCTTCAACAGGTCAAACATCTCGACACGTGAATCCTCGTTCTTGGCATCACGGGTGACCAGGCGCTGCCAAATCTTGTGGCGCACCTTCACCTCAGGCGTGTCTTCTGCGGAGTAAATCTTCACG
>DAGF01000085.1 GCA_002495645.1 Euryarchaeota archaeon UBA549 | reverse complement strand
GGCGCCAACGACCGTTCCAACGCCATCGGCCCGATGGCGGCTGTGTGGCAAGTCCTCAGCAGCGAGACTGGTCAGTTGGCCGCGAAGGCTGAAATTCCAATTTGGTTGGTGCTGCTCGGCTCCGCCGGTATTGCCGTCGGTGTTCTCACATGGGGTTGGCGAGTCATGGAGACCATTGGAAAGAAGATCACCGATATCACTCCGACGCGCGGGTTCGCCGCAGAATTCGGTGCAGCAACCACCATCCTCGTCTTCTCGATGCCCTTCCTCGCTGTGCCCGTTTCAACCACGCACACCTTGGTTGGTGCCGTGGTTGGCGTTGGTCTTGCTGGCGGTGCGAAGGCCGTTGACTTCCGTGTGTTCGGGAAAATTGCCGCTTCTTGGGTGGCGAGTGTCCCGGCGGCCGCCTTCGGAGCCGTTGTTTTGTTCGTCGCATCGGGTGGCGATGCACTCAACATGATCGTGCTCTTGCCTCTCGCCTTCATAGCGGTTGGAGTCGCTATTTGGAAGAGTGGTTCAGAAGTCCATGTTGAAGATGCTCTTTCTGATGTTGGTGGCGACGGGCATGAAGTGACGCCGTTTGAGCTGTTCCACGAGCATGCGCAAGCCGTTGAAGAAACGGTCGAGCACATGTTGGAGGCTGTGAATGTGGCCTGCGATGGTGGAGATGCAACCGAAGCCATTGAGATGACGATCAAGACCGAACTCAAGGCTGATTATGTTAAGAGTTCAGTTCGTCGCCTCGCCATGAACGACTTGCGGTTTGGTGTGCATGTCTCTATCGACGACTTCCTCTACATGGTCAGCCGCCAGGACCGCATTGCAGACTATGCACAGAACGTCGCAGAACAATTGGCCTTCCGCCCACTCTTTGATGATGAGCAAGCCAAGAAAAATCTGAAGGAGATGGCGGAAGCTGTCTCCGAAACCGTGGCGAAGTACGAAGACGCCGTGGAAGCGCTACGCGACTTTACCATCAGCGGCCAAACCAAGGCGGCTGAAGAGAAGCTCGCTGAGTTGATTCGTGAAGTGAACCTCAAGGAGCACGAAGCCGATGGTGTTGAAGCAAAGGCAGCCGCTTACGTCTTCTCCAACGGAGATGATGCTCCGTTGGCTGCCATGCACATGTACAGGGTCCTCCAGCGCCTTGATGACGTGGCGAATGCGTGTGAGAAGGCGGCCAATGCTTTCTTGCCCATCCTCAATCGCTGAGGTGGCGAAGTGCGCTAAGCCTTCGCGAGAGGAGGATCTCCTCCGTAACCTCAAGCAAGGTTATCATCGGCCTCCATTTACCATGTCCATGGACCAACAGAACATCGACTTCATCGGTGGCGGCTTCAAACTGACCCTCCCCTACACATTCGGGGGATGGATCCTCTGGATCATGGGGCTCATCATCACCGGCATCGGTGTTGTTGCTGCCACGACTGACCCGATTGGCTTAGCCGTGTCCGTCATCGGCCTCGTCGTCATGGCCGCTGCTTCTCCTGGGAGCATGTCGGCCGGCCTTCACAAGATGCGAAAGGAGGCTATTGACCCTGCAATCCTGCAGACCAAGGCCGAACAAAGCGGCTACACGATGGAGAACTGGTTTCTTCAACAAAGCACGCTTGTTCCAACCAACGACCCCAGCGATTGGATCTTACCTGCCCCGGGGCCTCAAACATGGAACGCCAACAACATGTACGGGCCTCACGGCGACGGCACCCCGCTTCCTGAGCACCCCGCAAAAGTAGGCACGCCTCAACCCGCTACGATGACATCACACCTCATCTTCGCAGGAGCGGCCGCCATCCTTACCTTGGTCGTTGGCGCTGTTATCACGATGGATGAGACTGCGGAAGTTGGCGTCACTCCTGCCCTTGTCATTGCTGGCTTGGGCTTGATTCTCACGCTGGTCAATTTCTTCCGAGCTAAGGCTCTTCGACAAATGCTCGACACCCCGACATCCCTTGTTCGCTCTGCGCCGGTCGGCCATCCAGAACTGGTGGGTCAAGTCAGGCCGTGGGCGGCAGGAACGATGACCGTTCACGTTGACTCAAACCAATCCATGTCCATGCCCAACATGCTCGGGTACCGATGGACCTACGAACAGGAACAATGCCGAACGGTCACCGACAGCGAAGGTAATAGCAAAGAAGAATGCAATTGGGTGTTGATTCGTTCCGACAAAGGAGGTATGCCGTTCATTCTCCAAGACGGGACGGGCGGCATCAAAGTCAACTTGGAATCGTTCAAGCGAACCGATTACGGCCAATTCATCAAGCGATGGGATGGTGCTTTCGCACAAACACTCGGCAAGCAGCTCATGGCTTCGGCGGTTGCAGGCCTTCTCGGTGGAGCAAGGGTGAAGAGGCACCGATGGACGTTGTACGGCCTTCGTTCGGGAGACCCCGTCTATGTTCTCGGCGCCACCAGGCCGCGACCCGATTCAGAAATTCAAGCCGACCCGCAAGCCGATGGTACACTGGGCAACAGCACCATCGAAGTCTGGGGCAACGAGGACGCGCCCGGCATGAAGTGCACCTTGATGCGTGGTTCTGAACTCTCCAATGTCGGGAAGTCTCGCTCCGGGTTCGAAAT
Source organism: Euryarchaeota archaeon UBA549 (assembly GCA_002495645.1). Taxonomy (GTDB): domain Archaea; phylum Thermoplasmatota; class Poseidoniia; order Poseidoniales; family Poseidoniaceae; genus Poseidonia. Next base: position 7,116 of record DAGF01000085.1, on the reverse strand, counting down.
GATGGTGCCCCCCATCCTGCTTCTGCTCGGTGGGCTGTCACTCATTGGACTGGCATGATGACGTCGTAGCACGTTAGCACGGGTGGAGCATATGGCGAGTGGAGCAACAGAGATTGGCACGGGTGTGCTCGACCAAGTGGTCGCTGGAGGTCTCCTCTATGCCGTCCCGTTATTCGTGATCTCATTGGTGTTGTTCGTTGAAGGGAGTAAACGTATTCCGATGACGGTGGGTATCGTCGGCTTCATCGTCGGCTTCGGTTTGGTGGGTGAACTCTACGAATTCCTTGGAGCAAACCCACCCATCAGCGAAGCGCAGTTCCGATTTATTGCGGCGGCAGCCGTGGGCGTCATCTCCGTCAGCGTGGCTCAAATGGCCATGCGCTTTCTTGCCGCCGGCATGGTGTTTCTCATCATCACAAATCTCATCAGAGCGGGTGACGGAGCCAATGTTGATTTCGAAGGGGATGCCTTTCTCTCAGGGATACTCACCCTCATCGCTTTCTTCCTGAGCATGTCGTTCCGTCGCTTGGTTCCAGCCCTGATGGCCGGTTTGGTTGGTACGCTCGGCATGATGTTGGCGGTCTACGTTGCGGTCGGTTGGGATGTGGGTCGTTTGGACGGCGTCTCAGCACCTGACGCTTATTTGGGGCTCGTCGGTATGCTTGTGAGCGCATTTATTCAATGGCGCGCCATCAAACAAAAGGAAAACGAAGAAGAGCATCAAAAAGAGTATGATTACGGTTTTTGAGATGAAAACCATAGACTGATGCTACTGTCAGTGAAACATGCCAACAGCGATGGTGACCGGCGCCAACCGTGGAATTGGACTGGAAACAGTTCGCCAACTCCTTGACAGAGACTACGAAGTCCACGCCACCTACCGTTCTGGGAAAGGTGGTTTGGCCGACATTGACGACCCCGGTCTTGTGCTGCATCAAATGGATGTCCGAAATACCGATGAGGTGGTGGCTGTAATGGAGGCAGTTGGTCCGTCACTCGACCTCTTGGTCAACAACGCCGGTGTAGCGGACGGTCGGTGGCCAACCATCGAGGACATTGATTTCGACATCGTTTCTGACGTGATGGAAGTCAACGCCATCGCCCCGGTTCGGGTAACCCAACAGGCACTCCCTTTGTTGGCCAACGGTGGAGGGACGGTGCTCATGATCACCAGTCTCATGGGCTCAATCGGTGATTGCGCAAGCGGAAGGTCCTACGCCTACCGAGCCTCCAAGACCGCACTGAATATGTTCACAACGGCCATGAAAAACGAGTTGCGAGGGCAGGGTATCAGCCTCTTGCTGATTCACCCGGGATGGGTTGAGACCGACATGGGTGGGCCCAACGCGCCGATTCAGGCCGAAGAGAGCGTCAGCGGCATCATGGCCCGCCTCGAAGAGCAGACGCTCGAGATGACTGGGCGTTTCGTGGACTACGCTGGCACCAGCCTACCTTGGTAGGCCCGGAGTTGTTGAATCAGCGACTGCTGCTCAAAATCGATCAGCGTTCATGACCTTGTTCCATGCTGCGATGAAGTCGGCCACAAACTTGTCCTTGTTGTCGTCTTGAGCATAGACTTCAGCAATGGCTCGCAGTTGTGAGTTGCTTCCAAACACCAAGTCGTACCGGGTCGCCGTTCGAACATCAGCGCCGGTGGAGCGGTCCTTGGCTTGGTAGGAATTGCTTCCGGTTGGCGTCCAGGCCACACCCATGTCGAGCAGAGTCGTGAAGAACGAGTTGTCAAGCGAGTCTCCGCTGCCCCAAAGGCCACGGTCATCGGAGCTGACGCCGAGGGCTCGCAAACCGCCGACGAGGGCGGTCATTTCGGGTGCGGTCAAGCCGAGCAATTGCGCCTTATCGAGCATCATTTCTTCGGGCGTGACAGCGTAGTTCTTCTTGAGGTAATTTCGGAAACCGCACGAAACGGGTTCGAGTACAGCGAAGGAGTCGGCGTCGGTCTGCTCATTGCTGGCGTCGCCGCGACCCGGCGAGAAAGGAACTTCAACACCGCTGGCCGCCTCGATGCCCACGCATCCGGCGAGCACGATGGTGTCGGCCACGCTGGCGCCGTGTTCTGCAGCGAGCGGTTCAAGCACGCCAAGCACCTTGGAGAGTTGTGCAGGTTTGTTGGCTTCCCAGTCCTTTTGTGGAGCGAGTCGAATACGTGCGCCGTTGGCGCCGCCACGGTTGTCGGACCCACGGAACGTGGATGCGCTGGCCCAGGCCGTTTCGACCATTTCTGCGATGGAAAGGCCGCTGCTCTTGATGGCGTCCTTCAGGGCGCTGACGTCATAGGAGGTGCTGCCAGCAGGGACAGGGTCCTGCCAGATCAAATCCTCTTCAGGAACATCGGGACCGAGGTAGCGAGCCTTTGGCCCCATGTCGCGGTGAAGAAGTTTGAACCATGCACGTGCGAAAGCGTCGCCAAAAGCATCGGGGTTTTCGTGGAAGTGCTTTGAGATCTTACGGTATGCAGGATCTCGAATCATGGCCATGTCTGCGGTCGTCATCATGGTAGGGACCTTGATGGAAGCGTCCTCAGCATCAGGAGCGAGGTCTTCTTCATCGGGGTTTTCGGGCGTCCACTGGTGGGCGCCTGCTGGACTCTTCGTCAACACCCAGGAATCTTCGTACTTGAACAGCAGGTCAAAGTAACCGTTGTCCCACTGGGTGGGATTGGCTGTCCACGCACCCTCAATCCCGCTGGTGATGGTGTCTCGGCCTTTGCCAGAGCCATGAGCGTTGGTCCAACCAAAGCCTTGCTCTTCAATGGAAGCGCCTTCGGGTTCAGCGCCAACCAAGTCAGCATCGCCTGCACCGTGTGCCTTTCCGAAGGTGTGACCACCTGCAGTCAAGGCGACCGTTTCTTCGTCGTTCATGGCCATGCGAGCAAAGGTTTCTCTGATGTCCAAAGCACTGAGAAGTGGGTCGGGGTTGTCGTTTGGTCCTTGTGGATTCACATAGATGAGACCCATTTGAACGGCTGCGAGCGGATTTTCAAGGTCTTGGCGCGTGTCGCCGTAGCGGTTGTCGCCAAGCCATTCGTCTTCAGCACCCCAATAGATGTCGTCTTCTGGGTGCCAAATGTCTGGTCGGCCACCACCGAAACCAAACACGGGGCCGCCCATAGACTCAATGGCAACGATACCGGTCAACACCAGCAAATCAGCCCAGCTGATTTTGTTGCCATACTTCTGCTTGACCGGCCAAAGAAGGCGGCGGGCTTTGTCGAGGTTGCCGTTGTCGGGCCAGCTGTTGAGTGGGGCGAAGCGCTGTGCGCCGGTACCTGCACCGCCTCGGCCGTCGCCGATTCGGTAGGTGCCCGCGGCGTGCCAAGTCATGCGGATGAAGAACGGACCGTAGTGTCCATAGTCTGCAGGCCACCAATCTTGACTATCGGTCATCAAGGCGTGAAGGTCCTTCTTCAGGGCCTCATAATCAAGCGATTTGAAGGCTTCAGTATAACTGAAATTTGGATCCATGGGGTTGGATTTTCGGTCGTGCTGGTGAAGGATGTTGAGGTTGAGGTTTCCAGGCCACCAGTCTTGATTTGAGCGCTTGTCTGAGGTCGATGATGTCATTCCACCGTGCATGACGGGGCACTTTCCTTCGCTGCCGTGATTCTGCATGGTGAGGAAGGTAAGGAAGCCCCATATAACTTTGATTTTCATTTTTCCTAGAGTAAAGTTTCAATTTATCCAAGCCGAGGAGGAAATATGGCCGACCGGCAACCCCTGATAACGCTCGTGAAAAAGGGCGAAATTGCCCCCCGGCCGGACCTCACTCCAGAGGATTTAGCGCTGGAGCAGACCTTGTCGATGTTGTGTTCCTTTCTGTCGATTGAGGATTTTGCCTCATTTTTGAAATCAAAGGTTTTCTCCTCCTACGCCCAACGTGAAGAAGCGTGGTTGGTGATGGAGGTGGGCCTCTACCACGACCACACCAAGACATTGCAACTCTACCCTGAAGAGGCTCATTTGACGCTTGCTGATAATGCCATGACAGGGGCCTTTGCTGACCATGTTTGGAAAGGCCAACCCGACCAATCGTTCATCACCGCCCTCTCCCATTGGGTGGCGGTCGTTTCTGGGTCTCAATAGAAAATCGAGCAACAGGTCAGCGACCCATCCGCCGCTCGAATTTCACTCATATCAATTTCAATGGTTTCCAAGCCTCGTTCTTCGAGCGCTGCCTTGACCGAGGGGTAGCCTTCGGCGATCATCACTTTGCCGTTGGGCAAGCCGATGGTGTTGCAGCCATAGGCTTCCTCGCCGGGAATCCAGACCAATTCACATCCTTTAGGAAGCGTGCCAAAATCTTCGGGTTTGAGGTAGCCTTCGGGAACCAAAATCATCGTGTCAGTGGGCGTGGACGAAATGCTGGTCAAATGAAGAGCGTGTTCAGGGATGTCGATGATGCGTAGTTCATGACCAAAGAAGTCCAAAAGACTTCGAAGACTGGCGATACCCAAGTCATTCGTTCGGGAAGAACGTCCAACAAAGAACAGGTCGCCCACTCGGATAACATCGCCCCCATCCATGCGGGCTTCGCCGCCCATGGTGCATGTTTGGACGCCCTCAAGTGCCTCCATCAGGAACTCTGCAATGGGTGGTTGCTCGGCAACTCTAGAGGGGTGGCCCGGAACAGGGAGAAGCATGTGGCCGTCAACGACCACGGCTTGGTCTTCCACAAACATGCAATCGGGATGGTTTTCATCGGCGTCCAAGCGGTGGACACGGACGCCGTTGGCTTCCAATGTGTCCACGTAGTGCTGCTGTTGGCGGCGAGCGAGTTCAACATCGGTTGGACCCGCCCCAAAAAATCGGGCCAGTGCTTTGGTGTATGAAGAAGGAATACTGCGAACCAATGCCCGCTTCTTCTGGTCCAACCGCACGGTGGCCATGATTGTCCCGCGGGCGGACATCCTTTAACCCCTTCGCCTTTTTTCGGTAGTCAATTTCCGCTCTTCGGAAAGAATGGTTCGCAGTCCGTCGTTTATGTGATTTGTTTTCCACCGAATCATGATTCAGTCGTGTGATGCGCAGTGAATCGTTGAAACCGTTGAGTTGAACAAGGGATGGGGGATCGCACAGCCATGGCTCAACGGCGAGTGAAAGCGTTCATGTTGATGTTCATCATGTTCCTCGCCCCTTTGGCGGGTTGTTTTGGCGAAGCCGATGAACGTGTTCTTGACGCCAGTGCACTCACCATCGAGGGCAGTGGTGCTCTTCAGGGCGGTATGTGGCAGCAAATCACGCTCTCCGCGAACGACGACGTGGCTGTTTACATCCCCTACTTCATCCAAGACCCTGGATCCATGCGAGCGCAAAACGGAACCGTTCTCGATTTACAAACGAGTGAACGTATCACGATGAACATCCTCTTCCCGCCCCGAAACGATATGATCGTGTTCTTCATCGACGAGATTGGGCGAACGGACTGGCCCGTTCGTCCGGCAGATATCTCATGGAAGACATGGTTGGCAAACCCGTCAAACGGTTCCGCTGTCCAAGCTGTACCCAACGAAGACCTCGGGGGAGAATGGCCATGGTTGGTTCCCGGAAACACCAGTGGCGAGGCAGCGATCCCCATCGTCATGGAAACGGTTCGACCGTCACGTGCTGATTTGACTGATGCCGACGGTGTGGGCGCCAGCGATGGATGGGTCAACGGACGAGATGTGTACGAATGGGTCGATTTCATCGCTGATGATACGCCCTGCGCTACCTGTGGACCCGATGGTGCTGTCGGCTACCTTGACCGATGGATTGGGAATGCCAACCCCTCGTACGAGCATGCCATCACCTACTTTGAAGGCGTTATGCAAGGATACGGTTTGGACCGAGTTGAGGTCCATCGGTTTCAATGGAACACGGCATGGGCGGTCAATATTTGCGGCTACAAGGACGGTTCTGTCTACCCTGATGAGTGGTTGATTTTTGGTGCGCACTTTGACATCGCTCCGCCCGTAGCCTATACGCCGGGCGCTGAAGCAGGTGTTCCCGGCTATGGAACTCGACACGGAGCGTACGACAACGCTGCGGGGTCGAGCATGGTACTCACCACGGCCAGTGTGCTCGCAGAATTCGATGCACGACGTACGATGGTGTTCTGTTTGTGGTCTTCGGAAGAAGAAGGATTGTGGGGTTCTCGCTCCTTTGCCAATGACCTCCCCGACGGCGTGACCGTGAGCAACTACCTGAACTTGGACATGGCCGGCGTGAACTATCCTGGCGATTATGCCCTTTCGGTTTACTTGGGCCCTGACGGAACGCAAGAAGCTGTGGACCAAACGGGTATGTTCTATCTCGCAGAGTGGATTGGTGCGGATGCCCTTGACCTCGGGTATGAAATGGAGCGAGGAAGAGAAGCATGGCTTGAGAGTGGTGAAAGTCCGTTATGGGGCGATATCTACGAAGATACGGTGGCTATTTACGAATCGCCAACCGCCCGAAGCGACCACGCTTCCTTCCAAGACATCGGCGTTGCAACGCTGGGTTGGAACGGGTTGGTTGACGGATACCCGTGTTATCACCGCGAATGCGATACGATGGAGACCATGATTGAATACATGGATACCGACAACTCCACCGGTATCAACAACCTGGTGCACTCGTGGGACATCGTGACATGGTGGGCTGTTTACGCCTTCTTGCACATGGACCAAACGCCGGTGCCCAACGAGCTTTGATGTTGAGTGCCAACGGCTTACTCGTCGTCTTCAATCGCCGTGTAGGTGGGTGGATAGAGGTACCTTGCATCGCGGTCCTCGTCCATCTGCACCACGTAAACACCTGAGACCATTTCTGAGATGAAAATATAGCCGCGTGGGTCGTATTGAAGTCCCCAGTCGAATGGAATCATACACGAAGCCCAGCAATCAGCCATATCGTAGCCGAGTGTTTCCTTTGGGTCTTCAATCCATGTTGGCCCCGATGGAAGGAAGTAGCCCAACGTGACGGTTTCAGCAAATTCCTTGATGGCGGGGAAACCCACCTCTGGTGCTGGGACGCCGTCCACCCAAACGGTGTCCTTCCAGATATTGCTGTGGTCGGTTGCCCAGTTTCCTGCGTGGTAATGTGTCCAATACACGTGCCCGTTGGTGCCGGTATCGCC
>DAGF01000002.1 GCA_002495645.1 Euryarchaeota archaeon UBA549 | reverse complement strand
ATGGCCATGGGCAGAAAAGCAATGCTGAGAACTGTGTTGTGGCTAAACTTACCAAGCGTATTCTCGTAGTCGTCGATTAAACGGTCGAACCAAGATTCCATCGTGTCGAAAACAAACATGTCCTAATTGGTGTTTTCTCCGTCAAAACTGGACTACTGGAGTTTCTTTCCACCGATTCGGAGTTCAGTTTGGAGCGGCATTTGGTGTTCCCAAGCGAATTCTTTGACAATGCGCCATGCTTTTTCGGAGCCCTCGTAATCCTTGACGTCGATGATCTTATTTCGTGTATTGGCCTTGAAAGCAGCAACAGGCTCGGCATTTCTAAACACCAGATAGGCCGAACCAAAGCCAAAACGTTCCTTCATGATGTCAGCGAAATACGGAGCGATGGGGTCGGATGGTGGAAGGACGAAATCACGGATAGCGGGGATGGAGCGTGCTTCTTCAAGCAGTTCCTTTCGACCCCAGCAGACCTGGTGGAAGTCTTCGATGAGGAAGCCTTTGATGAGCGTCCCATCCTCCTCAAAGGTGTTGAGCACCGCTTTGAGTTCTTCTGGTTTGAAGGACGGACCGGCCAATTGCGTCATTTGACGAAGGGTGATGACAGGGAATTTTTCAACTAATTTTCTGATGTATTCCTTGCGCAATTCTGCTCTATCGACACCCTCGGGCACGAAAACACTGCGGAAACCACCTCGGAAGTCCTGCACGATGTGACCCGTGCGGATGAGGGGTTGGACGAGCTTTCTAAATTCGGATTGCGAAAGAGCATGGCGTTCTTTGAACAAGTTTGGGTCGGAGTGGCTGGCAAAGAACTCCACGATGTCCCAAAGTTCCTCATCGGCGGGTTGGTTGCGAATCGCCAGAATTTCTTGGAAGTGTTCGTAGGAGGCCCATACTTGGTGCCCACGCAAGTTGATGCCTTGATGGAGGCGATGGGCGCTGGCCATACTTTTCAAGTCCACGCGATAGAGTTCACTTCGACCACGAAGAGCGAAATCATCACGGATTTCATCCACCTTCTTCAGAGCGAGAATCTCGTTTTCATGACGAGTGGACTGGTGCAGGTGATGCTTGTGGAACAGTGCTCGCTCTGCAATTTCCCTGGGTTGTGGGTCAACCACAGCACCACGAATCATGCGTTCGCCCGTCATTTTGAAACCGATGTCCTCGAGCGCCTGACGCGTCGTTTCGTCCAAGGAGGCTACGGGCTCGCTGTTGAAGTTTGAGAGGACGGAAACATCAACAAGTTGGGCGGCGTGGTTCTCAAGAAGCACCTCAAAGGCTTGACAGAATTCATCAAGGTAGGCCGTTGGTACGTGAAGGTCCTTGATTTCAAGGTAATCATTGACCTTGAACATCAAGACCTTGCCAATCGGGTCAACCCCTTTGAAGATGGGAAGGTACCAACCTCGGTCTAGGACGCTGCGAACTTCCCAAATGAAGCGAGAAACATAAGGGTCGGACTGGGTGAGGATCCGAACCGTTCGGTCCTCTCGTCGGGGACGTGTCAACTCATCAACTTCATCGGGAGCGCAAAAGAAAGCCTCTGGTTCAGGGACCAAGGCCATGACCTTTGCAATGCGACCTGAGGATTCAAGATTCATGAGCGCAACCGTCAATTCCTCGAAACTACGTGAGACATAGAACCTCAAGGTGCTGGCTTTGACAGGACCCATGCGCCGAATCACTTCCTCAAGCGCATCCTCGAACGAGAGGGCAGGATAGACATCCTGAACCCGATGGAACAAGGACAGGCGGCGACGGCGACCAGCCACTTCTTCGAATTGTTTCACCACGAGCATTTGCCGCTCAAGGTTGCTTAGTGCGTTCTTCAAATCCCTCTGCAGGGATTTGTGTTCGTCCCCCTTGGGGTAGCCCTGCATGATCTCTTGACGAGTGACGTTTTCACCGGGTGGTATTTTGCTGAGAATTTCCTCTTCCATCGGACCCATCCAAGGTTCAGGCTTCAATCCAAGCAGCATCGGGATGTTTCGTTTGGTCGTGTAGCCAATGCGATTGTGGAGCAACCGCCCCATGATGACATCTGAGTCCAGCTGCACATCGGTCCAATCGTTGAATGCAAACTCATCAACGCGATACAGCAATTCTTGTTGTTTTTGGAAGAGCACGTGCTCGTTAAACGCGGTGAAACTGTCGCCGTATTGATGAAATGATTTGTCGAGCACCATGTTCTGAATCCAACGGTACTCCACAACTTCCTCCTCGCCACCGGTGAGCCGGTGTTCATCGATTTTCAGGATGTACTCGGCGTCGTTGGTTTGGATGAAGAACCCAACAGAAATCACGTTTCGACCTTCCAACTGATGGAGGTTACGCTCAATGAGTGATTGAGGGAATGGAAGACGCTCCACCATCTCCTCAGATGTTTTTGGCCCTTCTGAACCAAGCATTTCGATGATCTTGACCCGCAAAGCCTCCTGAGGATCACCAAGAGACCGCTCTTCCCATTTCACTGGCTTGGTACCGTCAAAGGCGGTGGCAATTTTGTAGGTCAAGCCCTTCGTGTGGAGTTCAAGCAAATTCTCAACGTCCTTGCCACCGGCGACGGCGAGGCACCCGAGCGTGCCGTGGATTTCGGCCATGTACGGGGCAAACCACTTGCCGTCCAATTCATCTTGGCCCGTACCGTCAAGTTTCGTGATTTGGCCAGACTGACAAAGTTCCTCCACCCACCCACGGATGGTCTCCAGTGGGATGTTAGCCAACTTTTCTTTGTACAACGGGTTGTTGAACTCACGGTCCAAGCCCCCACCGTGGCTCATCAAGCGGAACAATTCCTTGGCGTTGGTTGGAACAGGTGCTTTGTCAGCGTAGTAAGTGCTAAGTTGTTCACTTGACAATTCAGTGGCGAGCGAACGTGTGCCCAGCAATCGTTGCAAGATGCTGGGGTCGATGTCCTTGACCAGGAAGGCACGGGTTTTCATCGACATCAAATCTTCAAACGCCGACATGAAGAGCGACATGCCGAGCCGTGAAGGAACGACGACCTTGGTGTGGACAATGCGAGCGTCGCCCGCAACACAGGCCTTGAGGAAATGTTCCAGGCCGATGAGGTCAATATCACCAAACATGATCTCGTTCTTTGCTTCACGCATCAGCAAACTGCCGTCCATGGTGCGATGCTTCTGCAACAAGGCTTCGGCACGTTGCTGGAATTGCTGCGGGCTGATTTCTTCTGCACCCATTCGCTTTGGAATAATCAGTGAGCGCCCGGAAACTTCCCTGAACCGCTTTGCGAATATTTGCGTGTTGATGATGTAGCGTTCAATGACATCCAGGTGGTTGTTTTCTCTGAACGCCCTGTACATTTCGCCCGGGTCAACTTCCTGGGATGTTTTCAGCAATAAGCCGTTTTCATCAAACGACATTTCAATGACAGCGACATTGTTGGATTCAGCCAATCCAGCCATGAAATAGCCCAGGGCCGTGTTGAATCCTCTTCCCCTGCACGTTGTGATCATGTAGGTGGGGAACGCCCCGCTGATGACCTGTTCAACCAGAATCCTTCGTGAATCTGGGACTTGGAAGGAATCAATGGAGTGCTCCTCGAGGTGTCTGGCAATGGCATTGGCCACTTCGTTGGACAACCCGTAAACTTCGCGAAGCAGCATGCGGGGGTCTTGCTCACGTCGCAAAGCGACGATGCAATGGCCGATGAGGTCCAAAAGGGCTTGAGAAAGTTCACGGCTTCTACTCCGTGCCTCGCCAGACCAGGAAGGAATGGTGGGGCGGTGCCCGGTAACGCTGGTAACATTGACGCGGGTGCCTTGGATGTTGGTCACCCTATAGGTGGACCCGCCCAGCAAAATGACGTCGCCGGTACGGAGATTGGAAACAAAGGAGCCCGACAATTTACCGAGAATGGAACCTTCTGCGTTGAACACCAGGTAGGAATTATCGGGGGCAATGGTTCCAATGTTCGTGTAGTAAATCATTCGAGAATAGCCTCGTTTACCGAAGATGTTCTCTTCCCAATCAATCCAAATTCGTCGTTCTTCCTCGAGCATATCGAGAACTTCAATGAAATCATCGTACTCGAAATTTCGGTAGGACCACGAATTCACGATGATTTCGAACGCCTCATCAATGTCCAATTCGTTGATAATGACCAAACCAATGATGAATTGTGCAACGACATCCAAACAATTCTGCGGGAAATCGAGCCGGTCCATGTCCCCGGTTTGGATGGCCGCCTGCAGGGCAGCAAGCTCGATCAAGTCGTCGACGCTGGTGGGCAAAAATCGTGCACGAGGAATACCGCCGACATGGTGGCCTGCACGACCAATTCGCTGCAAAGCCGTGGCGATATCACCAGGACTTCCCACCTGTAAGACCAGGTCGACCGAGCCGATGTCAATACCCATTTCGAGTGAAGACGAGGTTACGACAGCACGTAAATGGCCGTACTTGAGTTTCTTTTCCACATCCAAACGGATGTTTTTGTCCATAGAACCGTGGTGGCCTGCGACCAACTCTCCGAGGAAGGGCCGGAGTTTTTGGACGATGGTTTCCGTCATTTTTCTGGTGTTAGCGAACACCAAAGTGGTCGTGTGTGCACTGATGAGGTCGGCGATGGCTTCGATGTTGTACTCCAGCACCTTGACCATGGAGAGGTCGCTGAATTTTGGATGCGTGATGAGAATATCCAAGTCCAATTCTCGAGAACCGGATATTTTCGCAATGGAGACCGAAGTTGGCTGCCCTCTGGCTTCACGGTCATCGCTGCTCACAAGGTATTCTGCGACGGTCTCCAAAGGTTCCATCGTGGCGGAAATCCCGATGCGCTGAACAGGGTTCTTCAACAACGAATCCAGCAATGAAAGCGTCAAGGACAGATGAACACCACGCTTGGTTGAGACCATTGAGTGCAATTCGTCGATGATCATGTACTCGACTTCACTCACGATGGGTTGGAATCGAGGCGACGTGATAGCGATGGCCAAACTCTCGGGCGTCGTGATGAGAATATGAGGCGGATTGCGCAGCATTTTCTGTCGGTCAGATTGCGATGTATCACCTGTTCGAAGACCGACCCGAATTTCTTGGGCTCGGTCGGGCAGGTACTTCTCAGTGATTTCATTCAGCGGTCCGATGAGGTTACGTTGGATGTCGTTGGCGAGGGCCTTGATGGGCGAGATGTAGATGGCGTGAACCTTCTTCTCCAGCTTCTTCTCCAAGGCCAAACGGACCAACTGGTCGATAACCGTCAAAAAGGCGGTGAGGGTTTTACCAGAGCCTGTCGGCGAACAAAGCAGGAGGTGCTGTTTGTCCATGATAGCCGGAATGGCCAATTTTTGAGGCCTTGTAAAATCCGGAAATTTATCTTTGAACCATTGTCGAACGGGTGGACACAACCGCTCAAACAACGCCTCGGATTCTAGTGGAGAATCCAAGTAAACAATCTCTGCCATTTGTTTTGTCCACCCTATTGTGTTGGAGCGAACTGAGTATATAAAAAAAGATTACGCTGAATTGAGGATACATCAGGGCCAGCGTGTGGACCGTTTTTTCCAACGTACAACGGCCTCTGTTTTCGGTCCTTCACCGTGAAAAACAAGAGGAGAAATCGTCGCATTGGGCGGCACACCCACTTCATGAAGCGCATCGGTCGGACAGGAACCAATGCACGACAGGCAGCCCACGCACCGCTGCTCAAGAACAACGACGGGACGTTTTGCATGTTTTCGGCCTGGAGGATTGACCTGAAGAGGAAGCAACGCCTCAAAGGGGCAATGGAGGATGCAGAGGTCACAACCGGTGCAGTCGTCTTCAACGATGGCCACCATCGCTTGACCCATGGCATTGGGTTATCGTGGATGGCTATAATGCTGTGTCTCAATAAAATGAGGTGGAGCGCTTCCGCTGTGGTGAAGTTCATAGGTTCGCCTCATCAGCCGAGGTATGGAGGCGAGGTGATTGACTGAGGACGGCCGTCTTGGACGTTTGAGTGAAATGCTCAAACGACGAGGTTTTCTGCTCCCTGCCTTTGAAATCCACGGCGGAGCCAAGGGCTTGTACGATTTCGGTCCGGTCGGAGGACGTATGCGTTCACGCATCAACCAGCGCTGGCTTGACCACTGGCTACGTTTGGGGAATGTTGTGGAATTATCCTGTCCAACGGTCACGCCCTATGCTGTTCTTGAAGCAAGTGGCCACGTTGGAGAATTTTCCGATTTCATGACGCAGTGTCTGAATTGCGAAGAAGCCAGCCGTGCCGATACATTGCTCGAAGGGCATCACCCCAATCCCGACGCCCTCAAGCGGGACGAATTGCAAACGCTGTTGTTTGACGTCAAACCGGCCTGCCCGGCCTGTGGCGCACAAGAATGGAGTGAAGTTACGGCGCAGAATCTCATGTTCAACACCACCATTGGCGCAGGACCTTCGGGCCGGCCTGGTTTCTTGCGCCCAGAAACGGCCCAAGGCATGTTCACCTCCTATGGGGCCCTACTCCGTCATTTCCGAGACAGGTTGCCCTTTGGGGCGATGCAGGTTGGAAAGGGGTATAGAAACGAAATTGCGCCGAGGCAAGGCATGATCCGCCTCCGTGAATTCAACATGGCCGAGTTGGAGTATTTCATTGACCCGAAGGCGGATTTGAATGATGACTTGACGCCCTGGGATGGCCATCCAATAACCCTGATTGCTGACGGGAAAGAACCGATAAAAATGACTTTGAGCGAAGCATGTAAGCAAGGACTCATTCGCCATTCAACCGTTGCCAAATTCATGGGCATCACGTGGGATTTTTTGACCGATGTCGGTATTGACCCCGAGCGCCTTCGTTTCCGCCAGCATGAACAAGATGAGATGGCCCATTACGCCATGGATTGTTGGGATGCCGAAATTGAAGGAAGCTACGGTTGGATTGAATGTGTGGGTATCGCCCATCGAGGCTGCTATGACCTCGAGAGTCATGAGAAAGCAACCGGGCGATCATTGAGGGCACGACGAGAATTTGACGAGCCGAGGACGATTGAAATCGACGGTTGGACCATCGACGGTGCCAAGGCAGGGCCTGCCTTCAAATCCTTGGCTGGCATGGTCAAAACAGCCCTGGAAACACTTCCAAAAGCAACCACCTTCCCGCTGGACCTTGAACTCCCCAATGGCGAGACCGTCTGCGTGGAAGAAGAACATGTGAAACCGAATCAAAAAACCATCAAGGAAACCGGCGAGTGGTACATTCCTCATGTGATTGAGCCCGCGTTTGGCATTGACAGGATCATCTGGCACGTGATTGACCACGCCTACCACGAGACCGAAAAGAAAGGTGAGCCTTACTGCATCATGAAACTCCAACCAGATGTTGCCCCCGTTGACTATGCCGTCTTCCCCCTCTTCGAAAAAGACGGGATGAACGACCTCGCTTGGGACATCCACCAACGCTTGTGCAGAGCGCCAGGTCTTGTCTCCATGTACGACGGAACCGGCTCGATAGGCCGAAGGTACGCTCGTGCAGACGAAATCGGCGTCCCCTCATGCATCACCGTGGACCACCAATCACTGGAGGACGGAACGGTCACGGTGCGGAACCGAGACACCGGTGAGCAGACGAGGATGCTCGTGTCGGACTTGGTTGAGTGATGGGCCAGCGTCCAATTCTGCCGATGTCATAAACGCCATCAAGTGAAGGTTGATTTACCCTCCAATCCATCTTCCCCCATGGCTCAGGCGAGTGATTGGACCGAGCGGCACCGCCCGCGTTCGGAGCAATTGCTTGAAGGCAACGAGGTTCAACGCCGGAAAATTCGGGCGTGGTTGGACGAGTGGCAAAACGGCTCGCCGAAGAAAAAAGCCATTCTTCTCATCGGGCCACCCGGCGTTGGAAAAACAACGGTGGCCCGGGCCATTGCCGAAGACATGGGCTGGAACGTCATCGAACTCAACGCCAGCGATGCACGCAATGCAGCCGCTATTCGCAAAGCCGCAACCAGCGGAGCCACGCACCGTTCACTTTTCCACGACCCGACTGCTCCTCCGTCCCGCACCCTCATCTTGCTCGATGAAGTTGACCACCTCTCGGGCGGCTTGCGTCAAATCAGTCAAGAACGTATTGAGAAAGCCATGACCGCCGAGGATGACCGCCCCGGTGCAACCCTCAAGGGCGATTCTGGAGGCAAGGCTGAACTCCTTCGGCTGCTGGACCAAACGAAACAACCCGTTATTTTGGCCTGCAACGAAGAGATGGGGCTTTGGGGGAGAAATTCATCTTGGCGGACCACAAGAGACAGGTTCACCAAACACCTGTTGAAAATTAACTTCGTTCGAGCCAATGATGAAGCCTTGCGCCGAATTGCTCGGCGGGTCCTGCGTGAAGAGGGCATTGAATTTGAAGAAGCGGCCATTGACGCTCTTGCCAAAACAAACCACGGCGACTTACGGGCACTTGTTCGAGATTTGCAAGTCCTTGCGACCGGCCTCAACGGTGCGGCATTGACGCCTGCCATGGTTCAATCGCATGCTGAAGCAAGTCAACGAGACGTCAATGTTGAGATATTTCCTGGCCTTGACAAACTCTATAGAGAGAGAAATAGCGAAGTTGCAGCCAACCTCATTCGAACCATAGACAAGGACCCGTCCGAATTCCTCAACTGGGTCCACTGGAACAACGCTTCGCTGTTCACGCATGCGCCAAGTGTTCGGAGAGGTTCACGAACGTTATTGCAAGCTGACCGGGCCATGATGGGACGTTTTCTCAACACGGCTCACCGGTCAACCTATTGGACACAACACCTGACGGCCTTGGCTGCATCAACGGCTAATGCCGTGCCGTTGGAGGGTCGAATATTCCCCTCCTACCCAAGTTACTTGCGAAGACGAGGACCGTCGGGAAGAAACAGCATCGTTGAGAAACTCGCCGATGTCTGCGGAACCAACCAATCAACCACCAGAGAGGAATTCCTGCAACCGCTGATGGCCTTGATGCAAGATGACCATACACTTGGGGATTCTTCGGATTTTGGCCTTTCACTTGCCTTCGGTTTGTCAAGCGACGAACATCTCTCGCTCGCAGGTCTCGCCAAGACACGACGCTCCTCCAAGGCCCTCGCCAAAGCCTACGACGAGGCAGAGGAAGCGCACAGGGAGGCTCGCTTGCAGCGACGAGAAGAAATCAATAATGCACACTCCGGATCAGTGCAGCCACCCAAGCAGGAGATAATGCAAGAACCTGCAGGCCAAGATGTCATCGAGGAACCAGAAGACAAGGATGACCAAGGACCTGCACCCGGTCAGATGACCTTGTTCTGATCGTTTTCACCCTCACGGTCCAAGATGCGCTTGACCATTGCCATGCCTTGACGTTCACCGTCCGATTTCTCCTCCCGTCGCCAGCTGTGCGGATGAAGCACAATGATGGCGGTCAGCAATTCAAGACGACCAAACCACATCAAGATGGACGTGAACAACAACGAGTCAAAGCTCATGCTCGCCCATGTCTCTGTAGGACCGTAAGCACCGAGGGCGGGACCGGTGTTTCCAAGTCCAGAAGCAGCCACCGAGAAAATCGTCTCGAAGGAAGCATCGGGCATCATCATGGCGAGGACAATGCAAGAAAATCCGAACAGAATAACCCATATGAACAACATGCCGACCACGAGGCTGACTTGCTTTTGTTCAACCACTTCGTTATTCATGCGAATCATGTGAATTTTCCGTGGCTGGGCGATGCGGGCGAGTTCTCGGAAGGCAACTTTGAGGCCGATTCGGATTCGCATCAGTTTCAGACCACCGCTGGTCGACCCCGCACAAGCACCGATAATCATCAACAGGAAGATGATGATGCGTGCGACACCAGGCCATGATGCATAGTCGGCCGAAGCATAACCAGTTGAGGTGCCGATGGACAGCACGTGGAACAGCGTATCGAGCAGGGCGTTGCCGGCAGCCATCCCGACTAAAACCAGTGAAACGGTGATGATGGTCACGGCTGTAAAAATATAGAACAGATACATGCGGAATTCTTCGTCCCTCCATGCCGACTTGAGGTCGCCTGCTCCCATGAGCCACATCAACGTGAAATTCACGCCGGCGAGGAACATGAAGACGATGATGATGATTTCAATCGTGGCTGAATCGTAGTATGCAATGCTGGCATCTCGTGTGGAGAATCCACCGCTGGGCATGGTCGTGAAGGCGTGATTGACCGCATCAAACACCGACATCCCGCCGATGAATTTCAGCGCCAGCATCTCGATGAGCGTCAGCACGAGGTAGAGCCCCCAAAGGGCCATGGCGGTCTGCCTGAGTTTTGGACGAAGACGGGAGAGTGAGGGTCCAGTCAGTTCAGCACGAGCAAGAGCCATGCCCCCACCGATGATGCGCGATAGCACGAGCATCCCCAGCATCACGACCCCCATGCCGCCCAACCATTGGGTGAGCGAACGCCAAAGCAGCAAACCACGTGGCTGAGCATTGATACAATCCGGCGTGGTTCCTGGAATACAGTTCGGGCTCATGGCGTGGGAGAGCACGGTCGCCCCGGAGGTGGTAAAGCCCGACATGGATTCAAACCAAGAATTCACGAAGCCTCGCAAAATGTCAATGAGAAGGGCGTCGTCAACAAAGGGGCCAACAAAAACACCACCAAACCAGTACGGTAGGGCACCGATGAACACGGTCAAGGGCCAAACGAGTCCGACGCCAACAAAGGCTTCCAAATCGCGAAGTCGTTGGGCAGAATCCGTTCGGGTGAAGAGGCCGAGCATGGCGGTGCCCAAACCACCACTGATGAGCATGGCTGGGCCGAAGGCCCTTACCGCCAGTTCCCAGCCATCGAGCCAGGCCGTGATCAAGGCACAGAGGCCAAGAGGGACCAAGAGGGCGATGAGGGTCCAGCCCAAAATCAGGTTCAGCACATCATAGCGCATGTTCACACCTTGAATCGTTTCTGAGCGTCAGCAACCTTGTCCTTCATGCAAAACAAAACGATGCGGTCGTTCTCAAGCAGAAGTTCATCGGGTTGAGGGTCAATCGATTCCCAAGAGCCCCCAATGTTGCGACGTTTGATGAATGCAGGCCGCATCCATTCAGGGAATTTGGCATCGGAAACTCGCTTTCCAGCGAATTTTGCGCGTTCGGTCACCTTCAGCGTGATGCCCACAACGTTGGGGAGCTCAGCAAGCAGTGCATAGTGGCCGGAGAGGGAACGGTGAACGTGAGAGAGGATATTGTTGACCGCAACGCGATGTCGGTCGACGGCGAAGGAAATGCCCATTCGCTGAGTGACCTTGACCAGGTCCGCATCGTACAGCATCAACCCCGTATGAGGTACACCCAAATCAGACATCATCAACACTGCAGCAATGTTGGCGTGGTCGTCGTCTAGGGCACTCAACGCAACATCATAACCATCGATGGAAATTTCCTCGAGGACGCTTCTGTCCAAGTGGTCGCCATGAATGACCTCAATGTTGATGTCACCGCCCATTTTCGAGCCTGCAAGTTTGTTCGCAAGGTGAAGTTCCCGCTCCAGAACCGTAACGGTTGCACCATGGGCCAGCCAATCCTTGGCCATCTTCGTGCCGATTGAGGATGCGCCGACGATGACCACTTTCGGGTTTTCTGGGAAGTACGATATTTCATGTCCAAAAGTGATGAGGGCTGGATTGAATCCATCCAAACCGATCACGGCAACGGCCAACCGGTCGCCGACCTCGAGCACGCTCTCGTCGTTTGGAATGAAACTGCGTTGTCCGTCTCGCTTCACACCCACGATATTCGGGAAGGCATGAACAAAGTCGTCCTTGACATCCTTCAGCGGACGACCAACGATGTTTCGTGCGGTCTCCCCGATGTCAAATTCAATGACATAAGCATCCTCGCCAAACGGAATCACTTCCTCGATATCGGTGGAGCGCAATCCAGCATTCAGTCGCTGAATAGCACCGTGAAGCGGGTTGACGACGTGATCAACTTTTGCCCATTGGGTCAGATGCCCTTGGTTGAATTCGTCCACGTAGGAGGCGGTCCGCAGACGGCAAATGCTCGTCAATTTGTCCACACCATCTGCGGCCTCGTGGGCGTGTTCTGCGATGGAGCAGGCGATGAGGTTTGTCTCGTCTGACGGCGTTGCTGCAACGAAGACACTGGCGTAGGTGATGCCTGCCTCCAAGAGGACTTCTCGAGAGGTAATGTTGCCGTTGACTACTAAGCAATCGAGGGCTTGGGCATTCGTGACAGCTCTTGAATCGTTGTCAACGATGACGATGTCGTATTTTTCGTTTGCCAATGCACGTGCGAGGGCAATTCCCACGCGTCCGGCACCACCAATAATCACGCGCATGCTTTGTTCACCTCACCACGTTTCAGGATACATTTTGACCTTGTAGGTTCCACCGTTGAGTTCAACCACGCCGACCGTTTCGTAGCTCTTCTGGCGGTCAAAATCACAAGGTTGGGAACACGAATCGAACGGATAGTAGTAGCGATTCACCAGGCTTGCGGACGGGTCGGCTTCCTCAACCCAATCCATGTAAGCGGTGGGCGTGGAAAGCAACCACTTGTTGTTGACAACGTCGACTTGTGCCTCCACATAACACGTTTGCAGGATGATGCCACGCTCCTCGCACCAACTGTCCTTGAGTGGCAGTTGAATGTAGCCCCAGGCGTGGGCTTCCCATCCTTCGTTGGAGAAGAAGGGGTCACCCAACACGCCAAAGGCGTACCAGCCAGGGACGCCGCGTGTGCGGAGGATGCTGAAAAATGCATTCGTTTGTTCGTCGCAATCACCAGTTCCTGCTGTGAGGCAAGCCGGTCCCGAACGTGCAGGACTCGGCGCTTCCCTGTCATAGGAAACATAGGCGTGTAGGTAATCAAATGTCGCTCTTGAGAAGGCGTAAGCGTTGTCCGAACTGCCTTCGGGAAGGCTGGAGGCAATGGTGTCTGCTGTGGCCATCACGATGGCATCTTGGGCGTTGATGGCAAATCCTGCACCCGGGCCACGGTCATACCAGAGACTGCCGCCAAAGTCGCTTTGACGCACACCGTTTCCACGCCGAGCCAGGTCTTCAAAGGTTCCAGAATTGTCGACGTTGATACCCGTGTCCTTGCCAGAAATACGTGCATCCACTCGGCCGTCATCCCACCACGAGTAGGAGGTGGATTGCATGTGCAAATTCAGGGCGTACCTGACACTACCTCCGTTTTGGAAATTGGTGCGCACCTTGATGCACTTCGCAAGGGGGCACTCATCTTGATCTTCGCCAACGGCGGGCCACCATACTTGGTGGCCATTGGCGGTCGTGATGGCATTTGAGAACGGGCGGTCAGGCATCCCATCAAGTGGGATGTTGATGTCTTGTTTATCAATGGCCAGGGTTATTTGGAGCGTTTGCTGGAGAACGCCCGGCGTGGCATCACCAGGCTCATCGGCGTAGGCGAACATCGCTGCACCGGGCAAGGTGGATTGTACGGTTGGAGGGATGAGAATGTTCTCCGTTTGCGAAGAGATACCGTTGGCCGTCACATCATGAATTTTCGAGAGCGTGTATGTGGCCTCATTCGGATACACATGGTATGGTGCGATTTGGGATTTCAGAAATTCATCAACACCACCAAATTCACCAAAGACAGCTTCTTGGGCTTGCGGTGAAAGCATGATAAACGCCACCAAGCCGAGCATGGCCACACTTCGGAACCTGTTTTTTCGGCGCTTCATGATGTTTCGTTGGCGCCCGGAGTGGGTTTGGACGACACCTCGCTGCGATGGCTTTGCGGCCATTTTGTAGGTGGTTTCCTTGTTGGCTTTGCTTTTACTAAATTGTTGCTCAAGGCGATAACTGGCCCGGTCTCCCTTGGGCAGCACGCGGCCACACGAGTAGCAAATCGTGTCGCCTGGCAGTGTCGCACTGCGGCAGTAAGGGCAAGCACCCATGTCAATTGGCTCGGCTGGCGTCGTATAACGATTGTCCATGAAAACCCGATTAACTCATTAAATAAAAACAGGAAAAAAAGAAGCCACTAAACTGGACACTGCCAGAAAGTAATCAAGTAATTACTCTTCTTCATCCGGGGCCGACTTACCTTTGTCCCCGCTGGAGCCCGTGGAACGCTCTCGGGCTTGCTCTGCCCAAAGACGTCGCAAACGACGCCGACCTTCCTTTGGCACCGATTCCCAGATCCACTTTTCTGCCGAGGGGTTGGCGAGCATGATGAATGGAAGAATAAACACCCAACCCTCGGGATTGAAGACGACGAAATACAACCCCACCAAAAGTGAAGCACGCCAAAACGCTGAACGAAGAACGGCACCCCAGCGACGGTCTTGGAGCATCATGTAGCCGTGCCGAGCGGTGATGAGGGCTTCTGCTCGTGGAGCGACGATGGAAATCAAAGCGATGTTGATGAGCCCCATTGGTGAGAAGATATTCTCGAATTCAAACATCCTGAACATGATGACCATGGCCGTCATCCCGCCAATGGCCAAACCCAACGCCCAGCCGCTGGATGGTTGTGAACCACCTTTTCGCACCCTCGCTCGGCGCAAGAGCAGATGAGAAAAAACAGAGGCGAATAAAACCACAATCATCAGTGAGATGATGTTCAATCCCGTGTAGACGCCGTCGCTGGTCACCACCGTGGTGTAGTAAGGTCGAAACAGTAGCCCGTCGGCCATGACGGCGTACACGCCACCCAATACGATTCCCCAAAACACTTGGCTCCAAGCGGTTGGTAAGTCGTAAAATCCAGCGAATTTGGTCATGACGCCTCGCCAGCCAAGTGTCATGCCGATGAGGGCGCAGAAACTCGAGAGCTGAAACAGCACGAGTTCTGAAACCATGAACGGCCCTGCGTGCTTCCCTTCATCAATTCGTTGGCGATTGAAAGGCGAAGGGTGGGATTCAAACACCTCCACCGATTCCGCCGACCATGGCAAGGCTCCTTCTCTTCGGCGGAAAGGGCGGTGTGGGCAAAACCACAACCTCGTCAGCCACCGCTGTGTGGTTGGCCGACGCAGGGCTCAAGGTTCTCTTGGTCTCAAGTGACCCAGCGCATTCCACATCCGATTCACTGGATGTTCAACTCGGCCCAGCCCCTGTTGAAGTGGAAGGGGTCCCAGGTCTTTACGGCCTTGAAATGGACCCGGAGGCCAAACTCTCGAATCTTCTGCCGAAGGTTGGCGAGGCCGTGAACAACATGGGTTCGGGCGGCATGGGTGGCTTTGGTGGCCTCGGGATGATGCTTGACCCTTCGGCAAAGGACGAGATCAACGACATGAAATCCGATATCAAAACTGCTGATATGATCCTCCCTGGCCTCGATGAGGCTCTTGCTTTTGACGAACTCCTCAAACACATG
This sequence comes from Euryarchaeota archaeon UBA549, assembly GCA_002495645.1. GTDB lineage: Archaea > Thermoplasmatota > Poseidoniia > Poseidoniales > Poseidoniaceae > Poseidonia. Next base: position 4,378 of record DAGF01000002.1, on the reverse strand, counting down.
GAAAACCCAACGTGGGACGTGGTGGTTTTTGACACAGCACCGACAGGACACACCCTGCGCTTTCTATCACTGCCAGAACTCATTGAGGCATGGTCCGGCCGTCTGCTTCGCTTGATGCGAGTTTCTGGCGGCATCCGCTCGATGCTGTTTGGACGCAAGGAAAGTGATGCTATGAAGGAAGAACTGGAACGCTTCCGACGCCGTGTTCTCCACGTACGCCGAGTCTTAAGCGACCCAGCAACGTCCTCCTTCACCTTGGTCACCATCCCCGAGCGCATGGGCATCAACGAAACATTGCGAGCCCACGAGTCGCTGGTGGAGTACAACCTGCCCATCGGAGGCTGCTTGGTCAACCGCATCACGCCTGAATTTGACCATGAATTTTTGCAAAAGCGACGCGAACAGGAACTCGAACGCATCGCCGAACTGGATGAGAAATTGGGCAGCGTGAACGTCGGGCAACTTGAACTGGCCGACAGCGAAATCGTCGGTGTGAATGCGCTTCGAGAGGTCGGTCGTTTGCTCTACGGTGAGCCTGCGGAACTACCGCAAACGATTGGCCCCCACGCTGTCGGACAGGTCCTCCACCACGAGGTTCACCGGGGCATGGTGGCTGATGTGGAAGAGGACCACGAGCGAATTCAGTTGCATTTCCCTGGCTTGGAGCGTAGCGACCTGTCCTTGCGCAGCGAAGACGGCGTCCTCTTTGTGGGCGTTAACGGTCGTGAGCAAGCCATTCCAACCGAAACTCATGTCAAATCCAGCCTCGTGAAAGCATCCCTCGAAGGCGATGTCCTCGCCCTGCTCATCCCCCGAAGTTCTTCATGATGGACGGCATGCCGATGAGGGCATGGTTTGAAATGGGTCAACCATGACGCCCTTGCATGGCACTTGAGGGCTTGTCAAGGGGCATCTTCCGCTCGCTTGGTTTGCTCAAGAACAAGCGCAAGTTGGACGAGGAAGAACTGCGAGAAATGACTCGCAGCCTTCGTCGAGCCCTTCAGGAAGCGGATTTCAACATCCGTCAAACCAAGGAAATCGTCGACCGCTTGGAAACGCGCATGCGAGAGGAAGAGCCACGACCCGGCCTGACGATGCAAACGCACGCCATGAATATCCTCTACACCGAACTGGTTCGTATTCTTGGCCCGCCCACGGATTTCCAGCCCCGAGGGGCCACGCTCCTCCTCGTTGGACTGTACGGACAAGGAAAGACGACGACCACGGCCAAACTCGCCGAGTGGTACCGCAAGAAGCACGGCCTCCGGGTCGCCGTCATCGAGGCTGACGTTCACCGTCCTGGCGCCTACGCCCAACTCTCCCAACTCCTTGAGGAGACCACCGTCCAAGTGTACGGTGAGCCCGACAACAAGGACGCTGTTTCCATTGTAAGAAACGGCTTACAAGCATGTGCAGCCGCCGATTTGGTCATTGTCGACACCGCAGGTCGCCACCAACTTGACGAGGAACTCGTGGAGGAATTGGAACGCATTGCCGGCTTGACCCGTGCCACCGACCGCTGGTTGGTCATCGATGCACAAGTCGGTCAGGCCGCCGGGCCCGTCGCCGCTTCCTTCCACTCGCTCGCAGGCGTCACGGGTATCGTCATCACCAAACTCGACGGTACGGCCCGTGGTGGTGGAGCTCTTTCGGCCGTTGCCGCTACCGGTGCACCCATCGTCCATATCGGTGTGGGGGAACGCATCCAAGACCTTGAGAAGTTCGAATCCGACCGCTTCATCTCCCGCCTGCTCGGCATGGGGGACATTCAGGGCCTCATTGATTTGGCTCCCGAAGACATGGACCAAGAAGAGGCCATGCGCTTGACGCAGCGCCTGATGAGCGGGCGCTTCACCCTCAACGACATGTACAAGCAAATGGAAATGATGTCCAAGGTCGGCACCATTGACAAGCTGATGTCCTTCCTTCCCGGAAGTATGCTCGGGGGCATGGGCGCCATGTCCAAAGGGCAAAAAGAAGCGATGCAGGGCAACCTTGACCGCTACCGTACCATCATGGATTCCATGACGGCGTGGGAAAAGAACGAGCCTGCAAAGATCAAGGCTGACCGAATCAAGCGCATTGCTCGGGGTTCAGGTGTTCGTGAAAAAGACGTGCGTGAACTCATCGGTCAGTGGAACCGTTCACGCAAGATGATGAAGGGCATGGGTGGCAACCGCAAGCTGAACAAGCAAATGCGGAAGATGATGAAAGACGGCGACATGGACATTGACCCGTCGTCCTTTGGCATGTAAACCAATACTAGATTCTATGGGTTGTTAAGATGGTTCGAATCATTCAACCAGGAGGGTTCAGTCGTTCCAACCTCGTCCGCATTGGGTTAGTACCTCACGTGGACGAAGTTGTCGTCATCAGCTCACCAGAGTCAATGACCGAGGATGAACTAAAACGGATACAACAAGCAGCCATAGATTTGGGTTCTAAGGCGACTTATACACTGCACACAATGCCTGTTGTTGGCGAGCCAGTCCCCCAAATGTTGGCTAATTTAAGCCGTATCAAATCATCACTAACGGATAAAGAGACCTGGGTTTCAACAAACGGTTCAACAAACAAGTTTGTGGCTTGCTTATTTGTGACGTTCCCGGACTATCCCACAATTACAATGAATCGAAACGACGACTCATATTTCTTATCGGACGGTACAACACGGCCCCTTACGCCACTGCCGGGAGATCTCAATTGGCAACTCTTAGGCCTTCGGCATGAAAAAAAGGGGGGTAATCATCACCTATACAGTGGAGAAACACTGATTGCCAGTCCAAGCAGTGCCTCAATGCGAGGTGATAAATTACACCTTGAATGGGAAATGCCTACTGCAGAGGAAAAATGGAAACCAGACAGAGTAAAGATGATATCTGCGGAAATTGGACGATTATGTCGTTTGAACTCAGAAGAGGTTTACGAAATCACAATTCCTCAGAAAAAATTCAAACATTTGGACAGATTCCCAATCGGTACTCGCAGGTTAATTAAATTGAGACCTGATTCACCAGTTTACTACACCAATGAGTTTTTTTCAAATTATCCAAGAATTTCATTTCCAGTTGGTAAACAAAAAAATGATCAAAAAAAATGTCTTCACATCGTAGTCAATGCTCATGACATCACACCAACCGTACATGCCATTTTGGCTCACAAACCTTGCCAAGTTGTTCTATGGAAACTCAATATTGATGACACCGAACGACAGAACGAATTAGATGGGAAAACAGCATTCCTCGTATCTTATCTTTCAGGACATTTATTCCAGACCCTTGACGATTTCGGGTTGAAATTCAAAACCGAAAAGATTTCGAAATCAAAACTGGCTAAGGAACATCCTCCTCCGGTGGTTAATTGTAAGTTTCACCTAATTGAACTCAAAAAGCTGGGGGATCTTAATTTTAGTTTGCCACAAGAAATATTTGCTTGTAATCAAACTTTATTTGACCATAATTCGGGGTTTCCTGGACTTCACCACAAGATCCTACTACACCTTGAGAATCATAATATCAAAGCTGAGCGGTGGATAACTGAAGTTGATTCTAATTGTTCCGTCAAAATCTCACACACAAGTGAAACAATCACACAACCGAGTATGAACTTATCCAGCTTGCTTCTTCGGAAACAATTACCCTACGCCGGAGAGTTGATTAGTGATTCAAAGCAAAGGATGAAGAGAATTGGTGACAGTCTTGCTGTTATTGTTGAATATTCGAGACCCAACAAAGACAAAAAATGGGGAATAAGCGAAGGAAATTTTGTATCAAAAAACAATGAAGATATATCCATAAAAAAAGAAAAAGGGGTGCTTTTCAAAATAACCTACAAAAATGGAGAACCGTGGATATTGGGTGATTTGGGTGAAAGTAATAAAGGGCAATGGCTTGAGGAACTATCTGCTTACATGATTCACCATTTTTGGCATAGTAGACATTCAATTGTCGGTTTGAAAACCTTACCAATCAAAGGAAATGCCACGCTGGGCGAAACAAATGAAATTGACAATTATGCAATTACAAAACATGGCATCGTTATCGGTGAAGCAAAAGCAGTTTCGGTTAGTCATTTTAAGAGTCAGTTGGAGAAAACACTAGGCCAACTCATGGGCGAAATTGCCGTACTCGGCCATCGCCGAGGGCAAATTCCAATGATCATCATTGACCATCTTTCTGATGAATATGATGACTTTTCGATGAAAAACGGTGTTGTGGTTTGCTCGTGGTGGGAACTACAATATCCGGACAGAATTATGCATCGATTTCACCACAGAACGCGAACTGAAGAAGACAAAGCCGACATAGTAAAGCGCCGAGAAATTGAAGCTCAACTCACCTCTAAAGGTAAAGGGAACAAAACAGGACATCAAAAGAAC
>DAGF01000018.1:3131-12437 GCA_002495645.1 Euryarchaeota archaeon UBA549 | reverse complement strand
TTGAGAAGAACACCAAGGGTTGCTGGGTCGTCAACATTGCTTAGCCTGTGGAGCGTGACCATTGCATGCGAATCGTGTTTGAAGGATATGCTTTCTAAGAATTGAGAGGATTCTACGGCCGGCTTCATCGCAACGAGTGTATCGATCATGATGTTTCCCACTCGAACGATTTTTGATGCATCAACACCGGATGCAAGGAGATTTTCATCACCGTCAGGCGAAGGTGTCCAAAGTAAATCTGCGAGATGATCTGTCACGATACGATTCAATTCTTCGGGCATGCCTCGATCCCAACTTCTCAAGCCCGCCTCGAGATGAATCACCGGTATTCCCAATTTTGCGGCAGCGAGAGCACATGCAACCGTGCTGTTGATATCACCAATGACGACACAGGCTGAAGGAGGTTTCTCAAGCAGAAGTGCTTCATACCGTTCGAGGATTTTTGCAGTCTGTGCCCCGTGGGTGCCGCTACCGACTTCAAGAGCAAAATCCGGTTTTCCCATACCGAATTGTTGCATGAAAATCCCCGCCATCTCATGGTCGTAATGCTGTCCAGTATCAACCAAAATCGGGTCAAAATCAGGATGTTCCCGAAGAGCCCGCAACAATGGAGCCGCCTTCATTTGGTTTGGTCGGGCTCCAACAACGACATGAATCGGTTGAGGCATGGAGATTCGTAAGCACAATAGCATATCATGTTTACATTGAAATTGATGCTCAATCACTTATATCCGGGCAACACATGGATTGACCCATGAGGGTGGATGTTGTTGGCCTCCGCACCACCCTGCATTGGTCGTTTCATCTTGACGAGGAGGATGGCAGATACACCGATGTCATCTCCATGGTTGAAAATAAATTCACCACACAACTCCCAAAAGGAGTCACCATCGATGATGTCCATCCAGATCACCTCGCGTTGGTCGCGTTGTTGGTATGCCACCCGTTCACTCATCAGAAAATCTCTATTCCTTGGGGCGTGAGTGAACGCTTTGCAGAATCGTGCTCAAAGATTTCAAAATACAAAGTTGAATTTGAGCATACCGATGTTCAAGCTTACAACGCTTCCAACGGAAGACCAGCACTGGCCTTCTCTGGGGGCGCGGATTCCACGGCGAGCCTCTTGGTCATGCCCGAGAACACGTTATCCGTGTTCATGGACCGACCATTGAAGAGAAAAGCTTCAATGTACAACAAGTCGGCAGCCTATGCAACAATCAAACACGCTCAACAAGAGGGTTTTGAGGTCATGAAACTCCAATGCGATGTAGAATATGTACGCCAACCTTTGGGATTCCCTACAGATTTGGTCCCTTCAATTCCAATCCTTTGCCTCGCAGCCAGCCACAACATTGACTCCGTGGCATTTGGAACTGTTATGGAATCGGCATACAGAATTGGGCACCAAAAAGCAAGAGACTACGCGACTTCTCATCATTATCGATTTTGGGGGAGAATGTTTGCCGCGGCCGGCATTCCTCTTTACCTGCCCGTATCTGGCGTGAGTGAAGTTGGAACCAGTATCATCGTTCATGCAACATCATTCTATGATTATACTCGTTCATGCATACGAGGCGAATGGCCAAAATCATGTGAGCAATGTTGGAAATGCTTTCGAAAGAACATGCTTGATGCAAAAATCGGAGGCAAAACGATTTCTGAGAATTACCTGGCCTCAGGTTTAATGATCCCAGAAGTCCAGAAAAAAATGAGTGCATTCCCCGTGAGCCATGAGAACGTGCTTTCGTGGGCTCTTGATGGAACAGAGGGCCAAACTTCCCAAATTCTCAACGAAAGATTGGAAGGAACAAACCGGAATCTGCAATTTCTTTCGTCGTTTTATCCCCCGTCACTTACCTTGATTCCTGAACAACATCGAGAAGAAACCGAAAAACGCCTGCTGGGCTTTTTGGAACCAATGCGTGAAGAATTTTGGAAAGAAGTCACCGACCACAACATGACCGATTGGCTCATGTCACCGTCTGCAATTGAGGCAAAGAAACGATATGACGCATTTATTCAGGATTTATCTGCAACAAATCAATGACGCCTCTGGTTCCGTTTTCAACGGCCCTGGGCTCCGATTTCAATGTCAATAGATGTGAGATCTTTGCTTCAAGTGATTCCCCTTGGCCAAGATAGACCAAGCCCCAGCCTTCTTCCTCAGCCCTTTGACACCGAGCGACTTGGTCGTCCATTCCAGTTTCAGTGTTCGGAATAAACAATGTTGGTACACCAAACCTCCTCATCTCTTGGAATGAATTGTATCCGCCTGCTTGAATTGCAGCGTCAAAGGCCCGGCCATACATTGCGTTAGGATAATCTCGTAGAATTCGAAGCCGTTCGTGAGTGAAAGGTAACCTGGCCCCTAGCATGGATTCCCCGAGAACTACATGAACATGTGAATGTGCATACAGGGCCTCAAGCACCTTTTCAAGGATGTTTTCAATATCGTTAATTCGACCTGCGCCTAACTGGACATAGACCAAAAACGCCTCCTCCGGAACTGCCAGCCTCGAGCGAGCAAAATCACGTTCCCAGGCATCTTCGGGTTCAACTGCCATGATGGGTGAAACGACATGCAGATCGTCTCCCTCAATTGATTCGTCTCCCTCACGAGGGATGATCACGCCATCAAAAAACGAAGTGCTGTCAACGGGAATGGATTTTTTCCGTTTCAATGAACCTCTCCGCATCCACCATTTCTCCATGTTTGGTTGGGAAGCAATCGCATTCAACATGCCCCTGTACGGGTAGGCTCCGTCAAACATGAACCATGATGGGCGATGCATTTCAAAGACCATGTGAAGCATGTCCTCCACCAGTCCATTCCATTGAGAAGACGTCATGTTCGCATGTTTGTATTTTCCAGCGAGGTGATAGGTCGGAAATTCTTCGCTGTAAAGGATATGAAGTGTTGGCATGGGCGTAAAAAACACGATTTCGAGAGAAGGATCTGTTCTGCGAAGTTCTCGTGCAAGAGCATACATCCTCGTGAAATGTCCAAATCCAACCCCGTTGGTTGGAAACAGAACGATGCAATGATTTTGTTTCTCTTCGCCCTTACCCAGTATCTCATGTCCTGTATCCATCGGTTTTTTTCCAAGTCGCTGGAGACCAAGTTTCATGCACAGCAAAGGAAAGGTAACAGGTAATGTCAACAAGCGCCATGGTTGGCGTGCTGCAGTGGTTAAATGAAGCCCTAGTTGAAAGGAAACTGTGGACCGCAGCCTTCGTATCTCACGCTGATTGCGATTGTACTTTCGAATCAATGCCTGGTATGAGTGTTCGTTAGAATCTGAGGCCGAGGAATCAACGTCAGCATCACCACCCATGTGCTTTCCTTAAGCCCCAACTTCTTGATGTTTGGCAGAACAGAGAATACAAATTGCCCCGTTGTTGAACAAAATCAAACATCCAAGTCAACCTCAACCAAAGCATACGGCTTGGTCATCCATTCAAGATAGGTGTCCGTTTTTTCTTTGACAACGGACCTCAACGGTTCTTCAATCAAGTCCAACCCTGGCTCGTAGGCCTTGTCCCACCAAGAAAGGTCATCTGCGATGTGTTCGGCTAAATGTGGAGTGAGGTGTTCCAAACTCTGAACCTTCAATGCCCACAAAGCATGTTGCGCGGTGCGCAGTGGTTTTTTGTTAAGGAAAATGGAAATCTCCTTGCTCGTCGGGTCGATGTCTCTGCCGAGTGGCCCGTTCTTGTGAAAACACTTCCAGCAGGTTCCACACCAACGGTCGCCGTTGCCTCTGAGGCATGAATTCACCACGTCAGCCAGTTCGCTTTGAGCACAAATTTTCAGCGCACCGGCTTCGGAAATATGATTGATGGGGAGGGCGTAGTCCAAACCGGCTTTTTTGAATTGTTTTGGCCAATAATTCCAATAATGCGTGTCTTGAAATTCTCGGAATTTAAGTCCCTTTTTCAACCATGTATTTTCGATGACGGTGCCAAATGAGATGGAGCAGATGTCAAGATGGTCGGCGAGCAAAATAAGATGCACACATGCAGCGTTTGCGGTTGGGAAGCCTGTTTGCAATCCATGATATGTTCGGATTTTTTCATGGTTGGATGGAACACGAAGAACCCGACGACCGGTTCGCTCCTCAATGGCCTCAAAAGTCGAATGAGGGAGGGAGTGGTTCAGCATGGAGGTGAAATTGCGTTCATGATACGCAAGAATGGTATCGTCGGGCAGCAACAGCATGGCGGCGGTTGAATCAACGCCACCCGAGTAGGAGAGCGAATGGTTCGTGCCCGGCGAACGTCGCTCAACATCCCAGCGTTTGGTTTCAGGCACCCAAGGGAACAAGAGAACTTCCAGCGCCAAATGGAGCAATGCAGGATGGGTGTCCTTGAGCGAATACTCTTCCGGCATGTCCCAATGCGTCCAACCCCAAGGGTGGCGAAGCCATAGCCTCCTCCCTTCTTGGGACCAATTGGACAACAAATCCGCTATGTTCCACGGTTTCTTCTCGTTTGGTTCTGGAATCCCTTCAGCCTCTTCGAGCGCCTGGCTCAACCTTCGCTGAGCTTTCTTTGCGTACACTTCGTGAACGGCTGCTGGATGCTGTTCAACAAAATCAAGCAAGGCCTTCCAACGTCCTTCATTGTAGAGAGAACGCACGATAATATCAGTAGCAAAATCATGATTGTACCCGCCCAATTCCCGTTCACTTAAGCGACGCGCACGAGCAAATTCTTCCCCGTTGTACAGACGACGAATACGCCATCGCCTCATTGCGCCGGTGACCATGGTGTGCCCTCCTCTGCTCAAACCGTTATCGGACATTGATTTTGATTTTCGCCCCTTCCCGTACCCGGTAGGCTGGAAAACCTAAGACGGAAAGGGGCAGAGGGCAAGGCATGGCGAGCGTGCTCATCACCGGTGGTGCTGGGTTCATTGGTCGCCATGTTGTTCGTCAATTTCTGGACCATGGATGGCAAGTCGTGGTTCTTGACGTGGATGAATTTAGCGAATCTGAACGACAGGAAATGGGGGATTTCACCGTTATCCAAGAGGACATCAACTCAAAGGAATCTCTTCGGGATGCGATGAAATCGTGTGATGCAGTTGTGCATTTGGCCGCCCGAGTCTCCGTACCCCAATCCATTCAGGAGCCTGAAAAAACGATGTTCATCAACGTCGAAGGCACGGAAAATGTGTTGCAGTGTGCACTTGATGCTGGCGTAAGCAAAGTGGTTGTGGCCTCTTCTGCAGCCGTGTACGGCTCGTGGCCCGAGATGCCTTTGCTTGAGTCTGCTCCTGTTGAATGTCTTTCACCTTATGCTGAAAGCAAAGCAGCCAACGAGAAACAAGTGGTGGCGTTTCGAAACAAGGGGTTGGACGCCATCGCACTTCGTTTCTTCAACGTCTATGGCCCAGGGCAGCGTTATGATTCCGCTTATGCTTCGCTGATTCCTCTTTTCCTTCATTCAATGAAGAATGGGAAACGCCCAACGATTCACGGAACCGGTGAGCAAACTCGGGACTTCGTCCACGTGCACGACCTTGCGAAAGCGGTCCACGCGATGGTGGCGAGGTCAACCCCTTACGAGTACTCGGTCGCCAATGTCGCTTCGCAAACACAAATCAGCGTGCTCGATGTCGTTCGGAGCATCAATCAGTGTCTCAACGAACGCAGAAAAATGGAAGCCATTGTCCCTCTTCACGGCGATGTGAGAGAAGGCGACGTGATGCATTCGTGCGGCTCAAACAAGCGAATTCAATCCATGATTGATTGGAAGCCCGAGATCGGTTTTACCGAAGGCATTGCATCGTTGCTTGAAGACGAAGATGCGAGGCGATGAAGATGAACATTGCCTGGGTGACCGTGCGTCGCTGGAACGACATGTGCACGACCACCACCGATGCACTCATTCGTGGATTGGTCAATCGTGGACATGATGTGACGGTGTTGAATGCTGACGAGGCTGGCTCCCATGATGCCTTTGCGTGGAAACACATCCCTCTTCAACAATCCAAATGGCCGGGAAGAAAGGCAGCAACCCTTGCAAAAAACGCCCGAACATGGTTCAAGCAACACGCCGATGCCGATTTCGATGTCATCCTCGTGGATTGGCCGCTCGCCCCTGTCTTGGGCCAGTCGCTCGCAAACAGAAACTGCAGAGTGGTGTTGATGGACCGCTCTCCACCAGCAGACGCCACCTTCCTCGCAAAATTGCAGTGGCGAAGTTGGAAAAAGGCTTGGTCGATGATGAAGAAGGGCGTTTTTTCAAAGGGATTGGTTGTCTCAAAAGCGCACCAAGACGAGGTCGTCCGACATATTGGCGTGAACAATCAAAACGTTCACTCCATCCCTGCTGGAGTGAACCTCGAGGATTTTCATGTCGCACCAATACGAAAAAACGGTCCGTGGAAATTTGTCTACCACGGACGTTTGGACAAACATCGCGGCGTCCTCGCCCTCCCAATGTTGATGCGAAGGCTCGCCAACAGTGGATTTGATGTTCATCTCACGCTGATTGGTGACGGCGATGTCCTCGACGTGTTACAAGCCATGGCCGAGGGCGACCCTCTCCTTTCGGTGTTCTCACATGTTCCAAGGCCGGACATTCCCGCCTATCTGGAAAAGCAACACATCGGCCTCTTGCCCATGCCAGCAACCCGAGTTTGGTCGCTCGCAAGTCCTCTGAAACGGAGCGAATACCTTGCAGCAGGCCTCTTGGTGTACGGTGTTGACCACAGCGGCCACCGAATTGATGGTGCCAGTGATGCATGGTTCAAATTATCTCCACAGGAGGATTTCCATGAAGACGCCCGTGAATGGATGGAAGAGCTTTCCACATTATCCGAAAAAACGCTTCAAGAACGCTCAGATTCGGCACGGTCGCATGCGGAAGCGCATTTTTCCTGGGAGAACGTTGTTGAAACACTTGAAGAAGTCCTTCACGCTCCCAGCCTGGAACAATAACAATCGTTCCACTGGCGTTGAATCGCTGCAAGTTGGTCGTGAACATTGACCGGTGCCACGTTCGGGGGGTCGTCGAGGAGTTTCCCCACAACCGACACCCAGTCTTCAATTTCAGCGCCTGCAGTGCTCACTGAATCGGGCAATGAGGACAAATGTTCTGAGGCGACAATGGGGAGGCCGCATGCACTTGCCTCCAAGGCGACCATCGGCTGGCCTTCATAGGCCGATGGAAGCAAAAGCAAACTCGCAGTTTGGAGCAACCGCAATTTCTCTTCCTCACTTATCCACCCCAGAGCATGGATGAAGTCGTCTTGAGCGTGTTCAAGACCGGTGATGGAGAGGCGAATTGAAGGTCGCTGTTGGTGAAGCCCACGGGCGACCTTCATAGCAAAATCATGGCCTTTTACCGGATCCGCTCGGCCGAGAAGAAGCAGATGATTCCTCTCTCTCGGTTGACTCGGGGGCACCATGGTTGGTGGAATCGGATTCGAGATGGCAAGAGTGTCGCCAATGATGGGGGCAAGGGTTTCTTTCCATGCCTCAGAGAGGACAACCACCGTTGCTTTGTATTGTTGAACAGTCTTGGTAAATGATGCACTGTGTTTTGATTCTGGCTTGCCAAGCCATGCGTCAAATTTCCCGGAATGGATGTGAATCACGACGCCCGTTTCTACAGGTAAACATCCGATTAACCGCGCCTTTCGCCGCCACGACCAATCCGCAGCCGTGTGAACATGAACCACATCCGGGCGAAGCGCAGGATCGCTGCATCGTCGCTTGAGCTCACGGCGAGCCCGCCGATAGGCCCGCCATTTCGCCCACAGTCCACCCGGTGCATGCGAGGCGAGCAGTTCGGCTTCCCAGCCTTCGGGCGGGAATTCAGCGAGGGTGTGCATGACGGTCGCCATGCCACCTGGCGTATTGCAAGGACCCACATGCAACACCTTGCGCATGGTCAGCGCACACCGTTCGCCATCAAGAAAGGGTCGGCAAATTGGGTTCGCAAGCTTGTTGCAATGGAGAGGACATAAGAGCAAGGCATTGGCCTATCCGCCCATGGTCGTGGTGCCCGCCATCATCGAAGGGGCGGCGCTTTCCGTAGCGTTGGTGCCCTTTGTCCTTCATCGGTGGGACATGTACCGTTGGGACCGGGACCATCGAAACGCGCACGTCCCCAAGGGCAACGATCATGCGGAACCCCTGACCGTGCTGCTTCCAGTTTGGAACGAGGCGCGCATCATTGAGAAGAAACTGGACAACCTTGTCCAGCAAAACGTGCCTGTGCGACTGCTGCTCATCGACTCCGCATCGACCGATGACACGGTGGAACGGGTTGAAGCATGGCTCAATACCCATCCCGAGGCCTTTCTGGAGGTGGATCTGCTTCGCATGGAGACGCGTCAAGGAAAAACGCCGGCTGTCGTCAAGGCGTTGAAGCACCTTGGACAGCACGCTGAAGGGCTCGTTTGCATGACCGATGCCGATGCCCTGCTTGAGCGAGGGTGTCTGCGTCGCATGATGCAGTGGTTCGCCGACCCGATGGTGGGTGCGGTTGGGGCCGTGCCCAAACGTGAAGGGGCACGCCACGACGAGACCATGCACAGAACGGCGTGGGAGGCCATGCGACTGGCCGAATCCATGGTTGACAGCACGCCGTTTCTCGAAGGGTCCTGCATGATGTGGCGCCCTTCATGCCTGGCCATTGACGACCTGAATCCGAGCGCCAATGCTGACGACGCCCAAATCGCGACGTCCATCCGTTGCCGTGGATGGCGAACGCTGACCGACCCGCTCGCTCATTTCGTCGACGCTGCACCCAGCACGCTTGAGGGACAGCGCCGCCAAAAGATACGGCGAGCGCAAGGACTGCAACGGTTGCTGACCCGTGAACGGAAGCGAGCGACAGCCAGAGGCCAGGGCCTCTTCGGTCGTATTTTCCGTCGCCAACACCATTTCCACATCATCGCCCCGTTGGCGTTGACCATCGCTACGGCGAGCGCCGTGTTGCGCTGGGGTTTCATCGCACTCTACGGCTGGCCGGCCACGTTCACGCTCGCCAACAGCCTTCACCTTGGTTTCACCGTGCTTGAACTCATCAGCGCTGCTTTGTGGTGGCGCAGCCGACAGGGCAAATCAAGCGGGCCGCTCTCGCTGGTCGGGCAGTGGTTCGCCAGCATGGAATTGCTCGGGCGGTCGCTCATTACGACGGCACGGGGTCGTTCATTGCATCAGTGGGAACAACACACCGACGTGCGTGAGCACATGTTGGATGTTGAAGTTTGAAGAAAAGGCCCCTCCGACGGCCTTGGCCGCCGGAGGCGCGTTGTACAGGTCGGAGACCTGGAAAGAGTGGCTACTC
>DAGF01000018.1:0-2724 GCA_002495645.1 Euryarchaeota archaeon UBA549 | reverse complement strand
GGTGACGTCGATGGAACAGCTGCCGGAGCAGAGCTCTTGGCCGTTCTCGACGACGGTCACACCATCACCCACGGACCAAACTTGGTCGTCGGTGTTACCAAACTCAACGAGGCTGCAGACTGCAGTGCCGCTGACGCCAGGGTTGTCACAGGTCACTGGGGCAGCGCCGTCAATGCTTAGCTTGACGGAGATGGCAGCCCAGTTGATGTCGCTACCTTGGTCCATGGTCAACATGATCAGGTTGTCAGCGGTGCCTGTGCCGGGGCTACCTTGGGCGTCCTTTCCGCTCATAGCGTAAAGGGCAAGGTTTCCGTCGGTGTTGCCTTCAGCGAGGGAGCTAGCCCACACATACAGCACACCAGCCAACACAACAGTGATTGCAACCATCAAGATGGTAGCGATAACTGGGCTGACAGCCTCTTCGTTTCGGTTTTCGTTTTGCATATTTTTGTCCTCCTTTCCCCATTCGGGGTAGGCCCTGCTATGCCCGTCCTCATATTAAACCCATCTGCCTATTATCTTCATCCACGCGCGCAAAAACGCCGTTTTTCGGCAAAAATAGGGATGTTACATTTTCGCGTGGAACGCGCCGCCGAGTGGTACATACCGTTTGTAAATACCAAAAATGAACACCAAAATTCGAGGATGGCTTTCGCTGAGGTAAGGAATTGAGGTGAACAGGGTGAGAGAAAACGAGAGGGGATGGGATGCACTCAACGAGAACTTCAACAGCCCTGTTCGTTAATTCGTAGGCATAGCCAGTTTATATGCGTTTTTGAGCGCAAAAAACGGGTTTTACTCAACCGTTAGGATCTCTGGGCCACCAGAAGTGACGTGGACGGTGTGCTCGAATTGTGCAATATTACCGCCGTCTCTGCATCGAAGAACGTGGTACGTCTCAAGGAAACGGATCTTGATGAGTTTGTTCACCAGCGCATTCCACTTGCTTTGCAGACTGGCTTCGTCAGCGTCCGGGAAGGGTTTTTTCAGCATGGGGAAAGCCCAGCGCTCGGCAAAGGGAAGCGTGGAATAGCGCTCCTCAAGGTTGCGGGCCATTTGGGCACCCAGGGGCTTGAGTTGGTTCTTGGCTCGTGCCTTGCGAGAGGTGGTCAAACCGGTGACGCGGTAAATATTGGAGGAATTGGAGCGGCCGATGTTTTCAATCAGTCCGGATTCGCCGGTGGTGTTGAACGGTTCCACAGCGTAGACCCCACCTTCTTCGACCACGCCAGAAAAGCCACGGTTGTCTTTTCCGCACGCATAGGAGGGGACCGAGACGCCTGCATGGAGTTCCCACGGCTTGAGTTGATGGCCGCAGAGGTTGCGGATGGGTTGGAAGCCTGCGTCAAGCGATGGTTGGGCCGCGGCCTGTCCCACCTTGTACCAGGGTGTGCCGGGATGAAGCATCTCAACAGCTGCATCTCGGGCCTCTTTGGCCGCCTTGATCTGTTCGGTGTGTTCGTTGCTATTACCGATTTCCAGCGTCAAGGCGTTATCCCCAATGTGCCCTTTGATGTGAACACCGAAGTCAATTTTGACACAGTCCCCTTTCTGCAACACCATCTCGCCATCCCATCCCTCAACGCCTTCGACCTGGTGGTTCGTGGTGAAGTGGGCCGCCATATCGTTCACGGCAATGGTTCCCGGGAAAGCTGGCTTGCCGCCGTGTCGGTGAATAAAGCGCTCGGCGGATTCGATGATTTCGTGGAAGGTCTTGCCGGGCTGGAGTTCATCCTTCATGGCTTCCAAGGTGCGACGGGCGACGTGCCCTGCATCTTTCCAATACTTCAGGTTGGATTCTTCCACCATTGGACCACGCTACGCGTAGGTATGATGCCCTCTCTCATAACAGTTACCTCCACACCTTGTTCATTTTGCGTCACGTTGAGAATGGTGCTTCCCATACCACCCGGACAACGCCCGGGGAGTACGGCGTGCGAAGGGAGGCCCAATCCTGCACCGGCTTCCTCGGCTGTATCTGCGGGCGTTTCGCCTGATTCGTTAGCGCTGGTGGCCGTGATGGGCCCGAATGTTTCGACCAGTTGCCGAGCGGTGGGGTGCGCAAGACAGCGAACGGCCACGCGCTCGCCGCCCAAACGTGGGTCAAGCGGCGTTGTTGCGTCGAGGATGAAGGTGAAGCCGCCCTTTGGAAAGGCGGCTTCGAGGCGACGAACTTTTTGTGGAACACGCACCAAAGCCTCGGCTTGGTCAAGCGAGAGGACGCCCAAGCTGACGGGTTTGTCCGCCGAACGTTGCTTGAGTTCGAACAAGCGGTCAAGGGCTGCGGCGTTGGGAAGACACGCCAGGCCAGGCAACGTGCTGGTCGGATAAGCGATAACGCCGCCCCCGTTCACGTAGTCAACCGTTTGCTTCGAGAGCATGGCGTTCACACCTCATGATTGGACCCACTGGTTGACATGGAGGTGAGCGACTTCCTCGGCCAGCGCTTTGTCTTCGGTTCGAATCATGAGTTTGCCGCTCGGGTACAAGGTCATCTCGCATCGGCCAGAAAACGTCCAGCACAAACGAGAGCGCACCCCGACCTCAAAGCCCGCGGCTTCAATGGCGCCACCCACAGCATCGAGGTCGATGGTTTCAACATCGTCAGGGACGATTTGGTAGGACCCCTGAGTTCCACACAACTCCATCGCAAAACCGTCGGACATGGATTTCACTCACAGTTCAGGGGGACGCTTTGGTGGGCCGCTCGGAGGGCCGCTGGGT
>DAGF01000014.1:16276-43837 GCA_002495645.1 Euryarchaeota archaeon UBA549 | reverse complement strand
CTACTTGGGCAACACCTTCCTCCCCCCCCACCTCAACGGCACACTTCGCTTCACCAATCCCGGCGAAAGCGTGGTCACCATCACATGGAGAGGCGGGGGAATTTCCGTAGCAGCCGGAGAGGTTGAGCATGTAGCGTGGCCACCGGCCTACGATGATGGAGCGGCCACGCTGGACGCAGACGGGGACGTCTTCGTCACATGGGGTGCATCAGCCTCAACGAGCAGCACCGACGGCATCAACGGCACCATGCTGCTCCCTGCCGATGATACGGGCGCACTTTCTGGCGGTCTCTTTTCCTATGTGAACAGCATGAACGAGACGGAGGAACATGTGCTCATTCGCCTTGCGGGCTACACGTCCACATGGAACGTGAGCGCGGCAGATGTCCAAACCGGTGTGTTCTTGGAAAACAACAGGCATCGCACCATCACCCTTGACGAGGGGACGACAACGATTCGTGTCGATTCAGGCCACCCACTGCGAGCCATGCGTACCGCTGGCGAAGCCGGTCTGCTTCACCTACCTCACGACGGGGAACGCCGATGCACCAGTATAGATACCCAAGCCAGTGGATGGATCAGTACCGACCTGCCGTGGGAACGCATGGGTGGTCGTGGTGAAATCGATATCCGAGAAGCGTGGAGTGATGGACGGCACCCTGCAAGTTTGAGCATTGACGTGCTGGGTGACGACGGTCGTTCATCACACAGTTCCATCGGCTCGGTTTGGGCCTTCCACCTCTCTCGCCTGTCCTATCAGTTCTCATCCTCAATCGACGGCATGGAAGTGGCCTTCAGCGGTGGTGCGGTGGTTACCAACCATCCCGAATTCAAACCCTACGTTGTGGTGCCGCCCTCCGACCGAGGCGGGCCCGGCCCTCGGTTCGCTGCAACAATACCCTCGCTCCACCCCACCTCATCCAGTGAGAGCGGTGCAGGTGAATTGGAATTGGACATTGAATTGGTTCATCGCACCTCGCTCGCCTCAACACCGGCCTACGAGGTTCGTCGTGGATGGTCCGAGCCATACGGCACCGCCATCGCCGATAACGCTGGCATCGGCCTTGAGGCGAGCGAAGATTGGACCGTCTATCCAGGTCGGTTGGACTTACTCACCGATTACGTGGGCTGGGTGCCCGACCCAAGTTATGGCACGGCAGAAGCCGTTTGGCACACCAACGGCGAAATCATCGAGTTCACCCTTCAATTGGCGTCCATTGACGTAACGGCTCGGGAGGTGCTGGTATGAATCGTGGAAGCCTGACCCGGGACACCAGAGCCGCAGCCACCGAATTGGGCTACATTTTCACCTTCTTGCTGGGTGTGTTGTTGATGAGCATGTTCAGCGTGTGGGCATGGGATATTGAAACAAACACCCGTTTGCGTTGGAACGAGGAAGCCATCCAAGCGAACATGGACGACATTGCTGCCGCCGTGGAACGTGCGGATGAAGCCAGTCGCCTCGGTGGAAACATCTCCTATGCAGAGGAGATCAGTTGGCGGCCAACCGAGGCCGATGAGTCGCTCTTTTGGTTGGAATTGCACGACACCGCCCTGATTCTCATTGACGAAGGAGGACCTCTTGACACGGAGATTTCCCTTTCGGGGACCGGGGCCGGCACGCACGAGGGGCGAGTGCCGCTCGCTGGTGTTGAACGCTTATGGGTGGTTCATGATGATGGCATAACCTTCCTTTCACTCGACCGGCCACAGGCCGTTCAGTGAATCAACGACTCATGACCGCTCTGTGGACCATGGCTTGGACTTCTCGCATTCGCGTTTTTGCACCGAGTTCCCGGAACACGGTCAGTGCACGCTGCAGATATTCCATGCGGCCTTGACGGTCGGGGGCAACCCCACCAAGTCGTGTGAGAAGTTCTCCAATCTGCATCCGCAGATCATTGGCCTCAGCCAGCACCAGGGCTTGGCTATAATGTTCCATGGCTTCATCGGTGCGCCCAGCATCATGCAAAACTTCGCCCAGAAGCATGGTGATTTCCACCAAGGATTGCACATCACCTGCCTCGGTCATGGCCTCAAGCGCCTCCGAATAGTGGAACAAAGCCAATTCGGATTGCTCAACCTTTGAGTAGTATCGACCCAATACGCCCTGGGCACGAGCGTGAAGCAAAACATCACCCATTTCCGCTGTTCGTTCATGCGAAGCCATGGCGTGTTCCCGAGCACGGTCAACCTCACCGAGGGAAATGAGGGCTCGGGCGAGTGTGATTTGGCTGTTGATGAGTTCATCGTCCACTGAATCTGCGAGAATGGCTTCCACTTCACCGTAGGCTTCCAAGGCTTTGGAACGCTCGTTTTTTCGTCGAAGCAGGTAGCCGATGTTGTTGTAGGTCCGAGCAGCCCAGCGGGCGTGTCCTTGTGCGATGTAATGCGTCAGGGCTTGCTTGTGGCGACTGAGGGAAAGGTCGCTATCTCCCTGTTTTCGGCTCACGTCTGCCATTGAAGAGAGGATTTCTGCCTGTATCAATTCATCAACGCTCTTCTTTGCTCGTTCAAGGGTCGCACTGAGTACTTCTTCGGCTTCTTCAAGACGACCAAGAAGAGCAAGAATATCCCCTTGTAATTGTGCCATGCGAACCACGATATCAGGCGAGAGGTCGTCCGTTTCTATTTGCTCAATGAGCCCGAGCAGTTCCATGTAGCCTTGCGAGATGAGTTGCCGTCCTTCGGTGACCACGAGATTTGAGGCCTCTTCGTATTGTGCTGCTTGGATGGAGTGGTAAATCAATTCAATCAGCATGTCATGACTTTGCGTCTGCTTGAGGTACCATTCCACACACTTTGCGTGAAATTCCTGACGAAGTGCAGCAGAAAGGCTGCGCAAGAGGAACTCTCGAATCAAATCGTGAACGTCGTATGTTTCCGAATCCGCTTGGCGGGCGAGACCGGATTCAACCAAACTATCCAACTCATCCGTGTCCAATTGTTGTTGAGCGAGGGCATCAAGTTCAACGGGTTCACGGAAAATGGAGAGCGCAGAGAGGACACGTTTCTGTTCAGCACTCAATTTTGAGAAAATCTCAACGGTCACATAATTCTCTAGCGTTTCGTGGAAGGCTCCGGCAGAAGCACCACGATTGATGAGTTCCAAAACCAGTGGGTGGCCACGAGAAAGCCCGTGAATGTGCAACCACTGCTCGTCCTCCAAGGTCTCAAAGCTCGTCAGTAACTTACGACCAGATTCAGGGTCCAAACCGTCGAGGGGAAGCACCAGACTGGCAATCCGACCCTCTGCGTCCTTGGTCGGCACCACCGGCTTGAATGAACGAGAGAAGATGACCAGGCCTATCTTCTCCTCACTCCCGAGCAAAGCCAGCGACATGGCTTGGAATGTTTGATGCAGCACCATGTCCGAGACCTTGTGGAAGTCGTCAATGACCAAGAGAGAGGGGGTGCCTTCCAGCGCCTCAACCAAAATACGGGCAGCGTCGGCGGGTTGTGGAACCGGTGTGGCTGCGAGGTATGTGGAGAAATCCACGTTGCCCATGCTCGACAACCAATCAGCCACCGATTCAAAGAACGAACGGGAACCTTCCCAATCCTGACATCGGTGGTAGAGGAGATTCCTTCGATGCATGAAACGCTCAATCAGTTTTGACGCCATCGTAGTCTTTCCAATCCCTGCAATGCCGGGTACAAGCAAGGTTGTGGCCCTTGCCTCAAGCAAATTGACCATGTTGTCAAGTTCAGTCGTGCGGCCGTAAAAATGGCGCAACCGGGGAAGGTCAGCCAGTGATGTCACCAGTTGTTTCTCAACATGCTTCGACAAATCACGTTCAATCAAGTCGGCCGAGAGGTTACGAACATCCAAACAATTCTGCTCATCGATGTACCGTATGATGTCCACCGGCCGCATCTCAAAAGGCAAAACAGACTTGGCTCCGTTCAGGGTCGTCTCTACAGCGGGTTGGTCATCGAGTATGCATCGAACGGGAAATTCTGCGAGCCTCTCCCACGTTTCGTTGGCAAGAGCGATGCCCGAGTCGGTCAAAAAGTAGGCTTTGCGTTTTCGAGATACACCCTTCACGTGTGCTTGGCGCTCAACGAGAATACCTTGGTCTTTCAAGCCCGCAATCGCCCGAGGGACGTTGGACCGCGCAATGGCCACGGCGTTGGCAATCCCCATTTGGGAGAGGGCGAAAGGAACCTCAATGCTGTCCTTGTAATCGGAGTAATCCAACAAGTGCAACAGGATGCGTTCCTGAACACCGGGTTTTGCCTGTGCGGCCATGTCCTAACCCTCAGTTCTCTCTCACTGTTGTGGAGGTTGCTGGTAGTTGGGGTCGGGCACCCATTGGTTGGATGCCTGGTCCCAAAGCCAGCCGGGATGTTGAGATTGTGCTGGGGCTGCTGCCTCCTGAACAGCTGGGGCCACAGCGGCTGCTTCCTGCTGAGGAATGCTGGGTGTTTGCTTCGCCTTGGCCCATGCATAGGGGTCCTCTTCTGCAGGTGCATCGTCTCCCGTGAGTTCATCTTCGTCAATGACGTCCTCGAACTCGATGAAGAAGAAGGCACCAGCACCCAACAGCACCAAGACGGCCAACACGATCAGAATGATGCCGAACATTCCCGAACCACCGTCGTCGCCACTGGAGACGACAATCGCAAACTCAGCGTTGTCCGTCTGGCCTGCGAACTTGTAGATTTGGCCGTCCATTTCGAAGATCACATCGGACTGTCCTTCAACACCGCTGAGTTGACCAGCCGTCAAATCCATGCTCCATGAGCCGTCAGAAAGAACACGTGTGGAGTTCAACTTGGCGTTTCCATCGGCAAATCGGGCGATGACCAAACTTCCCGGAAGGCCCTCGCCTTGGAAGTTGGCAGGGTCGTTCACGGTGATATCACCCGTATCGGTTCGCTCTACGGTGAAGGAAACCGCTCGTACGAGGAAATTCACCTTCAGCGAGTAAGCCTTGGATTCCTGGTCGTCTTGGGCATACAAAACGACGCCGTTGAGCGACCATTCGGGGATTTCACTGGTCGTTTGAGCCATGTAGGACATGGGGTCATAGGTCAGTACACCCATCGGCGTGATGGTGATGAAATCGTCGTAGAAGTCATCCTCAAGAGTTTCCTCGTCATCGTAAACATAGAATTCAAGGTCGTTGCCTGGTGAACCCGTGCCATCAGGGTCGCTGAAGAACTCAGCGAGGTCAAACGAAACACCACCGCCACAGCGGTCAAAGGAGTTTGAGTTCTGGTCGCAGAAAATCGTCCATGTGCCAACCCATCCGGTTTCATTGAATACGGGGTCCTTGTTTTCAGCGTCGAGCGGGTTGTTGATGGTCATCCGCCAGGTGACCCATTCGGAGTAGTCATCACCATCGTAGGCACGAACAGCGACGGAATAGACGCTGTCGTGAACGAGGTCCGAGGTGTCCCAGTTGGCCACCCATGAACCATCGTTGGCGAAACTTGTCACCGGCAACGGGCCGTCGTTCAACACCAAACCGTTGGCGAGGTCGGTGATTTGAATCTCAACCCGAGTTACAAATCCACCGATATCCCGTGCAACGCCGATGATCTTGGTTTCTTCAGATGCACGAACAACGTCACCGTCAATGCCACCTGAGGTTTGATCGTCAGCACCAATCCAAGAGAGTTGCAGGTTTGGTGGAACGTTGTCGTTGTTGATGGTGACCGTTCGGGTCTCAACAACGCACGCACTCGCATTGTCAATACAGAAATCGCTGTCCGCTGCCCAGACATCAACGGTGTACTCACCGGTTGGTAATTCGGCGACATTCCATTCGTAGGACCAGCTCGTGGAACCTTGGTTGAAGAATTGCTGCTGATTGCCGTCAGGATAGGTGATTCGGAACCAAATCTGCTTGATGTCGCTGCCGAGTGTACCCTGGTAAGGGTCGGAGGCGGTTCCTTGGAAAAGGACCTTGCCGTTTTGGTGAACACTGCCATCGGTTGGGATGTCAACCAAGATGGTGGGTGGAACGAGGTTGAGTTTGAACTGGCGAACCTCTACTGGAGAATAGTCCAGACCGTCATAGGAGCGAATACGGAACGTGATGTCGCCTTCACCCTCGGGGTGAGCAGCACCGTCCCATTCGTAGACCCAATCCTTGAACGG
Organism: Euryarchaeota archaeon UBA549; assembly: GCA_002495645.1. Taxonomy (GTDB): domain Archaea; phylum Thermoplasmatota; class Poseidoniia; order Poseidoniales; family Poseidoniaceae; genus Poseidonia. Next base: position 37,728 of record DAGF01000014.1, on the reverse strand, counting down.
ATGAGTCTGCATCGTGATCTCGCCGTTTGCACCGGAGACGTCCGAGGCGTAGAACCAATCAGTTGAGCCGGGAGGTTGAATCTCGACCCTCTTGACCTGTCCAAATTGCTTTTGTTGAGCGGTGTTATCGTTGGCGTACGGCCACTTCTCGCCGTCCCAAGCTTGACCGGTAATTCGAACCGTGGTGGCGAACGAGTAACCGTCGGGCTCGTTGACGCTCACGCTCGGACGAGCGTTGTTGAGATTGATGATGTCATCAACGGGTCCTGAAAGAACGTATGAGAAATCATCTCGACCGCTTCCGAACTTGAAGGCCTCAACGGAATAGAACGGCTTCTCTCGGTTGCCGTTTTCACAATTTGAGGTGTCGCCGAGGCCTGAAATCACGTCGAGGTCGTCAACATAGGTATCCCCGTCGTTGTCGATACCGTCTGCACAGGAATCCTCGTCAACGGTAATTGGATTTCCATTGGGATCAAGTTTTCCGGGAATAACAGCGTTCTTGTCTCCGACAACATGGTTCCAGTTTCGGTCGAGCAAGAAGTCGGAAGGCAGGGAAACTTGCTGCGTGAATCCAAAGGCATCGGTGGTCAGTTCGTAGAGCGGAAGTCCAGTGGCGTCCTTGATGATGACAGTTGCACCCTCTACGTTGGAATTCTTGGCCTTCACTTGGTAGCGCACCAATTCACCTTCGCGAACTTGGGAGCCCCACGCTGTGTTTTGGTTCTGAACATGAATCATTGAGGAATCGAAGTTCTGAAGGTCAGCAAAGGAAAACACCGTGGCGTTTTCGACCAACTCAAGGGCGAGCGGCATCTGTGCCGGTGGCAAGGCTACGGTTCCCGGGAGTTTGAGGCACTCGTCCTGCACGTAGGGGCACTCAGCGCCAAGCCAGCGGATGTTGACGGGGTAGAGTTCGTTGCCGCCAGGGGAAGGAATCTGTTCCGACTGAACGGTCACACGAGATTCAGTGACGTTGTAGACTTGAGACACACCGGTCCAAGAATTACCAGAGAAGTAAGCGATAGAACCGTACTTGTTTCCGTAGTTGTCGTCGTGGACACTCACATTTCCTGCAAAGCCGCCAGCAGAATCAGCCGTGTTCCCTTGGACGTTGATGAGCGAGCCCTTCGCACGAATGATGTCGCCAGTGTTGCCCGAGATGGTGTTGTCCATGACGGTGGCAGATGAACGGAAGACGTGAACCGCAGGACAAGGGAAGTCGCCACCGTACATTTGTGAATTGCAGGTTCCGGAGTTGTTGGAAATAATATTGTTGGCCAAGTACAAGCGGGCTGCGGTCGGGGCAGGAACTTGCCAGCCTTGGTCTTGGTAATGGTACTCACCGATCAACACAGGCTCTTTCCCGGTGTCTTGGATGGTGTTGTTTTCAGCGACGACATCCGAGGTGCCGTAAATCCAAATGCCGTTCCATCCACCAATCGGCCCAATGACGTTCTCGTGGAGTTCAACAATGGAACTGCGGATACCCACGCCCGAGCCTTCGGATGCACCGGAAATCGTGTTGCGCTCTGCATAGACCTTGGCCCCGTCGTAGGCGGTTAATCCAGCCCCTTCAGCGGTCGTAATGGTGTTGCCGTTGACCTCAAGCGTGTGCTCGATGAGGCCCGTGGTCTTGAGCGAGTTTGTATCAACAGCGTTACACTTGACGTTGATGTCTGAATTCGTTAGCGAACCAGAACTTGATTTCATCAAAATACCGTAGCTGTTCTGGGAGATGTCGAGGTCGTCCAAACCGATGTACGAATCCTCGATGAAGATGGCACCAAGACCGCCGCCTTGCTGGCCACAATCGGTCTCAACGCCCGTAAAGTCAGAACTCTTCACTTGGAAAGTTGAGAGAATACCAGCGCCTGCACCATATGCACGAACGGCCGCTGCATTGTAGCCTCGGCCATCAGTTCCAACCTCAAAACTCGACTCGGTGATGAGGGGAGAGGCGAGGTCAATTGCGATGACATTGGACGTGTTGACGCCGGTGAAGGATAGCCCACGGGCGGTGGTGGAAGAACCGTCAAACACCAAAGCACCGTACTGCATGGATTGCAGCGTTGAGACATAGATGGGGTAACCGTAAGCGTTCTCAAAGTGAGCGAAGTTGATGGAGGTGATGGCCTGGTCAATGGTGTCTCGAATGACCATACCAGAGCCGCAGGCTGCGTCGGGGTTGGTGAAGAGGTTGCTGCCGTTTTGATAACACCTGCCCACCTTGTCGTAGTCCGCAGGTTGGGCCCAGATGAAGCGGGCCTGAGATGAGGCTGAACCAGCGCTCGCTCCACAGGCTGTATCGCCGATGCAAATGGCGCCCTTGACATCAATGAACTTGCCGTAAGGGATGTTCACTGTGGTTCCAGCGTTGATGATGAGTTTCGCACCTTCGTTAACGGTAACATCGCCTTGAAGATTCATTGTGCCGGTCCACGTTTCCGTACCTGAGACCTCACCTTGGGTCGTCTCGTTGACAGCCATAACGGATGGAACTGAGACCACGGCCAACATGAGGGACATCATGTAAAGCATGACGAGCGATACGGATTTTGTTTGGTTACTTCGAGACATCGGTGATTCACCTAGTGTGTCCATGAACGCCACGAATATAATACTGCGCCTCATTTGCCAAATTAAGAATATCAATATTCAAAAAAAGTATCATTTATGCTGCCGAAAAACGGAAGGATTACGCCCCTTTCCTGCAGAAAAAAGTCCATATTCAGTCATTTTGAGAACGGTATTGACCGATGAATTTCGGAGAACTTGGCCTCAACACGCCGAAATCGTCCGAGTTTCTTGGTACCATGCATTGGCATCAAGTTGGCCGTAGCCACCCCTCGAGTCATGTTGAGCGGGTGCATCGGCGGACAAGGAATCGACCAAAGCCTGTTTGACCTGAATCAGACATGATGAGTTTCCACCCTGCTGTGGTTTGAGCCACGGTTGTTCTTCCAGAATGAGGGTCAGCGCGCCTGTAACAAACACGGTCGCATCCGATGTCCCGCTGCTTGAGTACCACAAGTTCTCTTCTCCCGTGCTGATGATTCGCTCACCAGGAGCGACAACTTCAGGCTTCAAATGCGGGTTTTGTCGCTCCTGACCGTCTCTGTCGAGAGGCGACCCTGTGGAGGTGTTGGACCACAGCGTACCGGCCCGTGTTGTCGCCCCCACAGAGATGGCCAAATCCACGCTTCCCGGCGAAGCGACATCGCCGTCATCGTCAAGACCGTCGTTCCCTGCAGCGGCGATGACGTAGATTCCAGCATCCGTTGCCTGCCGTGTTGCAGAAGATGAGCCACCTTCGGTGGATTCAGAATCGTCAGAGCCGCCCAAGGACAACGAGATGATATCTGCATTGAACTCAAATTGGCACCACCGGATGGCATCTGCGACGTCAGAATCAAGACCTGTGTTTTCTCCTTCACCATTATCTCTTAACGCAGCAACCATGGCAAAAGAAGCGTTGGGAGCAGCCCCCGATTGGTGCGACGTAGAAAGAAGCAGTCCTGCCATTAAGGTCCCGTGAGCAACGGCCCCGTAGTCCACCGGTACACGAGACGTCCCAACCAAGTCCTTGAACTCAATTTGGCTGCTTGAAAACGCTTCATGGGTCGCATCAATACCCGTATCCACCATGCAAACCCGGACACCTTCGCCGGTCAGACCACTTTCTTGCAGGGTCCGGATAGAAGTGTCTTCAAAGGCCCACTCGGATTCGGGAAGCGGAAGTTCCACCACAATCCACTGGTTCTGCCACATGAGCAAACTCGCCGAGACGAGCAGCGCAAACACAACCATTCCAGGTAGCGTGAAGGTGCGTCGACGTGGCCGCACCACCGGTTCAACTTCGTACGGAGCCCATCCCATGATCTCTGAGCGCCATTCATTTTGGAACCCGATAACGGTGGGGTCAACCGCCGAGACAATACGGCGGTCGGAGGGCTCAGGAAGATACTCGACGTCACGAAGCCCTTCCATGGCTTACGCTACCCACACAAAGGCCTCATGAAACCTTGTTTGAAAATCCAGTCAAAACTGAACATCAGAACTTGGTTCCGCCACGGCTACGAGCGGTCTTCACACCACCGTAAACGACCAAAATCGCAAGCAGGGCAATCAGCAACGTCATCCAAACCGACTCACCGTCAGCCGAGGACTCAATGTTGTACTCCAAGCTGAAGTCGTCATCCTCTGGGATTTCTTCAACGCTGTTTGCTTCTGCACCGGCAACCTCCAATCGGTAGTCAAAGCGCTGGTTGCCTGGATTGAAGTTCATGCCTTCAAAGACAGCAACGCCTTCACCTCCAGCAGGAACCGAAATCGTTTGCGACATCTCAGCGCCACCGGGTGGCGTCAAGTAGACGATGACCGATGGTGCGTCGAGCAGACCCACGTTCTTCACCGGGACACGAACCGCACCGTCCTGACCCGCAATGAGGTCGGACTGCGTTGCGATATCGGCGGTGTTGAGGGTCAGCTTGATGGTGGCCTTCTGAATGTTCACCACAACTTCTCCACGGTCAACATTCTCGCTTTCGCTGTTGATGTAGACGGTCAAGTCAAAGTCTCCTTCCGAAAAGGAAGCGGGTGCGAACACCGTGAATTGTTGGGTTCGAGTCTCATCCTTGTTCAGGGTCATTGTGGACGTCATTGGTGTGACGGACCAATCTGCAGGGACACCGCTCTCGAGCAACTCGATGGTGAAGCTGTCCTGACCGTTTCCGTCGTTGGTCAAGTCAAAGGAGAATTGACGCTCAACGAGGGCAGACATACCGAGTTCTTCGGTTTCTTCCGAGACCGTAAAGCCGTACGTTTGTGGCACGAAGACCTTGACAGAGGCCTGAGAGGATTCACCGAGGTCAGTCGTCAAACGCATGGTCATGCGATGACCGTTTTCCAACTTCCAAGCATCAGCCACATCGGGTAATGTAATCTGAACCCGGACCGTCTCGGAGAGTACGGCTTCGGTGTCGCCATCACCAATGCCCAATGAGACGCTGATGCTGTCTTCGTAATCATCGCTCGTTGCGTTGTAGAACTTGACGGTCCACAGTTCGGAATCCTGAGCGAGACCCATCTCACCTGAAACAGAGAACACGTCCATCAGTTCGGTGCCGTTGTAATTCACATCAAAGTCGAACGTGATGGTCGAGTAAGCGGATTCATTGGTTGATGAAACGACGGCCTCAACCTCGGCATCGGCTGCATTCAAGAGCGTTGAACCTTCGAGTGAAGCATCGTTGAAGGTGATGTCCAAAGCGGAGTTTACACGGCGGTTGAACTGCAAGGTTGCAGCGATGGTTGAATCGGCCAAGACCGAGGTCGTCTGACCACCATAATACTCCATCTCAAGGTTCGTGCTGTGCTGAACGGTCATGAATTCACTGTCAAAGGAGATGCTACCCTCGGGGAAGAGGGTTCGCAGTTCACCGCTTGCAGGAACAGCCATCACCCATGTCATTTCGTTGTAGGTGACCTCCAACTCCACGACATCTTGAATCATCGCAGCACCAGAATCAGCGGAACCAGCGTGGTGGTCGTTCTGCTCGATGTCGGTCCAAGCGGTCGCAAGGTCAACATAGCCACCAAGGGCCATGACCATCGTGATGTTTCCACCGTTCGCAACCGAGGCATCCAACAAACCGATAGCGACACCGCCGCCGTTTGGCCCTGGGTTGGATTGGGTGATAACGACCACCCACTCGCCTGGCTGAACACTGCTTGACCACTCGAGCGTGCTTCCGTTCATGGCGCCGTTGACCTGGACTGCGTCGCGCTCAACGCCTGCAATGGGGTAGAGGACAATGCTCGCATCCACGAGGCGAGCCGCATCGAGTTGGTCGGTGGCCGTACCGAAGACATCTACGGAACCGGCGGTTACTTCGATGTCAGTGGAATCTGGACTGTCGTGAACCGTGTATCCGGACTGGTTTTCCGTTTCGTAGTAAACGGTCTCAAAGCCTTCCTTCTCAACACTAACGTCGTAGACATCACGAATGGGGACAAAGATGCGCCAGACACCCTCATCATCGGTCATGACGGTCTCAGAGAAGGAGTGGTTGTTGCCCTGAACGGTTACTGTCATCTCAGGCAATCCCTCACCAAGGCTTGGTGCGCTGTTATTGTCAAGGTCCCAGTAGACCTTTCCACCAATCTCCACCTCAAGGGTAGCGTAAACGGGCTCCAAAACCAAACTGTTGTTCACCGCAGCGTCCGTGTTGAACGGCTGTGCGCTGGTGTCCATGAACCAAGACTTGGTACCGATGGTTCGGTTCAGGTAAAGGCTCCAGGTACCGGGCATCAACAACTCAGTGGAGTTGCCGTTGTCGTCGGTTCGCTCAAAGGTGATGTTGCCAAGACCATCGTGGCTGACGGCCGTTACCGTCATGTCGACCAGTTTCGTTTCTGTGGTTTCTTCCCAAAGTTGGAGGGTGACTTCCACGCTGGTGCTTGTCTTCAATGGAAGATCCAAACGGCTTTCTGATGCCGCACCTACCGTCAGGGGTTGGCGCAACGTTTCCGTGTGCTCACCGTTGTTGAACGGTGCAACGATGATGAGCCATTCACCTGCAGGGACGTAGGCTGCAAAGGAGCCATTTTCGTCCGAGCCGATGTTGAACCAAACATCGTCGGCTTCGTTGTAGAGCAGGAAGTCGTTGGCAATGCCATCATCCGTGGTGTTCACCAAGGTTCCGTTAACGAGGTAGGTGTTCTTCAGAGGCACCTCGACCGGTTCGTCAACCGACTCCAGACCGATTCGGATGGCGTCAAAGAACTGCTCGCCAACCAAGTCGTAATCCGTGGCGTTGTCATCATCTGCCGAGGTTCGGTTGAACACGATGTCGTACCCGCCGGGCGTAAGGCCAACGGTGATGATTCCAGGTTCGCTGTAGTCTTCTGAAGTAAAGTAAAGGCTCTCTCGGTTTTCATCAATGGGCTTCAAACTGAAGTCGGGGGAGGCCAGGGTGCCGTTTTCGAACGTACCATCATCAGCAGAGTCAAGGTAGACGTGCAGGGTCACATCAATGGCGTCTGGGCTCGCAATGAGTTCCATGATGGAGAGGTCCGTGGTCACTGAGTGATTCACGAGAACACCATCTGCACCGCTGACATTCAATCGTGCATCGTCCACTGAGAGGTCCCACGTGCCGTCTGTCAAATCAAGAGCGAAATCGCCAGCTTCAGTTGCAGTTGTTCGCCACATCAGGCCGTCTTCGTTGGTGGCCACGATCTCAGGAGCCACCCAAGTTGGCAAGGAAGCATCCCAACGACTCTGATTATCGTAAAGGTGAACAATACCGTTCACGGTCGTGGTCGGTTCAAGATAGAGCGAACCAAGGTCCACATTATCGCCCGTGTCAACCGAGACCAGTTGGCCCAGTCCTCGGTTGATGATGACGCTCTCTGTGGTCAAATGGTAGGTAAATCCAGAGGGGACTCGAACGGAGAAGAAGCCGGACACGTTGGTTACGGATGAGAACTCGAGGTTGCCTGATTCAACATTGACGGTCAAAGCCGATGCGGGCTCGGTCGTTTCCTCACGGTTCTCCTCGGGCGTCATCTCCACCCATTGATCGTACTCTTCGATGGTGACACCTGGGTAGGAACGCATGGTTCCGTTGATGTAGGCTGCCTTCGCGTAGGTCACATCTCGAAGAACATCTTCGGTGCCGGGTTCAAGTTCGATTTGGTCAAACAACACGAACTCAGGGTTGACATCGTCTCGGATGTTCCACACACCGAACAGAAGTTCTGCGTAGATTTCACCGTTCTCATCGCTCGTGACGTTGATGGGCTCGAGCACATCAAGTTCGTTCTCAAACGTGATCGTACGGTTTGACACATCAAACAGGGGCTCGAGTGTGGTTGGGTCGACCGGTGAAACAAGTGTGAGCGTCACGTCAGCGGTGTCTGGGACATTGAGAGCCAGCGTGATGTTGGTGATGTCGTTGTTGACAAAGGTCGTTTCGTTGTAATCGTACCAACCATCGCCGTCAACATCGCCTCGGTAATAGTAGTCACCGGGGGCAACCGGACCGTAGGAGAAGTTTCCTTCGTCGTCGGTAGTGATCACCACAGCGAATTCTTCACCCAAGTCCATGTCAACGAACTCGATGGTTTGGTTGGGCATCGCGTCGCCGTGCATGTCCTTCAGGGTGTCCTTGAAGATGGCACCAGGCATGGTCATGGCAAGGTCGTACGTTGGTTCAATGCCAACTTCAACCGGGTCGGGAAGCAGGACTTCCTTTCCATTAGCAAGTTGAGCAATCATGTTGTAGGTCCCCGGAAGCAGCCCGGTCTTGTAGAAGGAACCAGCCTCGACCATGGGGCCTGAGAAGGAACCCACGCCGATGAAGAGGCCTGTTCCGTTGAAGGTACCTGTACCCTCAAACAGACCTGCACCTTCGATGGTTTCTCCTTGGCCTGCATCAGCATCACCGTACGTGCGACTCAACTTGGAGGTGCCCTCCGAGGTGAAGGTACCAAAGGCGTCCACGGTGCCCTCAAGTCGGTAGGACGGGGTCTCGCCGCTGTCATCGATGAGACAGAACGTTTGGTTGGTGGGCATAACCGCATTGGATTCATTATCGAAATCACAGTTGACCACATCGCTTGGTTCAACCCATGTAGCGTCGATGACACCGGATCCGGACCAGGTGCCGTTGGCAAAGAAGGTCCTTGCATCACCGATGTCTCGCGTGAAGGTACCGATGAAGTTGCTTGCGAGTGCAATGCCTTCGCTGGTGAAGGAACCGTTTTCGGTGAGCGTTGCTTCGCCCGTTCCCTGAAGGATGCGGGATTCCTCAGAGGTAAAGGAACCGCTCGTGGTTTCCACCGTGTAGTTGTCCGTCATCGACCAAATATTTCGCAGAATGAACGTGGTCTCAGCAATGGGGTCGCCGTTGAATTCTTCATCTCCGGACCAAACCACCGTACCGGAAACACCACTGCTTTCCACAGCGATGTCAAGGGTGCTTTGCATGTCGACCATTCGGTTGGCTTCGTCGCCGGTGACGTTGAGTTGAGCCTCGCCCAACCACGTCATGTTGGCAACCTGGCCGAGCAGAGCCGTGATCTCATTGATTTGGCGATCACTGTTGGTTTCGGTCAAAATATCGCTGAGCCCCTCGCCGTACGACCCATCTCGAACACGGTCTCGTGCGGAGGTGGGGTCGTAATCACCAGCAAAGGCTGAAATGCGAATCTTACCGGCGGGCGCAAGGAAACTGTAGCGGCCGTCTTCGTCTGCGTCAACAAAGCCGATCGGGACCCAGTAGGTGTCTTCGTCCATGTCTTCTCCGCTTTCGCCGGAGAAGGCATCGCGCTCCACGAGCAAGCGAACGCCAGGGAGGCCTTGACCGTCGTCGCTCATGGTCACTTGCCCGGTCAATTCAGCACCAGGGTAGTACTTCAGAATCTTCACCAGCGTGTTGGTGGATTGAATTTGGTCTTCGGGAACTTCACTGTACCAGTTAGCGATGACGAAGTGATTCATCATGGCGCCCGGTAGTGGCAGAGCGTTGGTCATGATGGTACCAGGTGAACCGGACTGACCGAAGTGTTGCGAGGGTTGTGGGTTGCTTGAACCGACGTTGAGACCGAGTGTGGAAGCGCCGTAGCCGACGTAGGTTCGGGCCACCATGGTGTCAAAGAACGCAGGGTTGTGGTCCACACGAACATCCTCAATTTGCAACGGGTCAATGTCCGCACCGGCTTGCTGGTTGAGGAAATCCTTCTGCATGGCATCGTCCACTTCTTCTCGGGTCATTTCGTCCTGGAAGTCACCACGAACCGTTTCGTACACTTCGTCCATGTACGTACCGATGTCTTGGCCGGCAAGGATGGTTGGTGCGCCGAAAATACCCATGGGTTGACCGCGGTTGTAGTTGGCGTCGGCCGTGTAGCGGCCGGCACGTGGGTAAAGTCGGTCGTCGATGGCGAAGTATCGGATTTCGTGGTCGCGGGAAATCAGTTCGCCAGGTGCTCCTTCGTAGTCTTGAACATTGTACAGACCTTCCAAGTTGATGAGGTCGTTGTAGAGGTCGTGGATGGTGTTGTCAGGGTTGGCATCAAACGCAGCCGTCAGAAGTTGCGTGGCCATGGCCAAACGAGCGTTTTGTCGGTGGATGGAGGTCGAAACTGAGGCGTATTCATCGATCAAATCATCGGTGTACCAGTACTCACCAAAGATGGTGTGGGTGCGCCCAACAACCGTTTCTTCCGAGGTCCTCACGTTGTTGTTGAAGGTGATGTTGGCTTGGTCCATGGAACTCCATGCATCACCCACACAGGACGTGGAGATATCATCCGTACAGGGAATTATTTCGCTGCCCTTCCAAATCTTGTAGACCTTGGTGCTGCCATCAAACACACCAGCATCGTGGGTGTATCCTTCAGCCATCACGATGTCTCGGTTGGTCTGAACGACGTTGTAAGAACGCAACTTGATGAAATCAACCATGGTCTCGTCAAAGGTCGTTTGCATGGTGTGGAAGTCGTCGTATTGTTCTGCGGTCAAGTACTTCTTGACCGTGTTCTCAAAGGTAGGTGTGAACTGGAATTGATCGTCATCAGAGGCGTATGTACGGTCACCTTCAGCCAACTGCCAGATGAACATGGCCGTCAAATCCTCTTGACTTCGAGCAAGCAACATGTTTCCAGTTGCTGGGATACCCGACTGGAAGTTGTCGGAAACCGATGGGTGTTCACCCGTGCTCAACGCTTGGAAACCGTAGTCCCACCAGGAGACAAAGGCCGGTTTATCCGAATAAGCCATGTCCGCATCTTGATTCGCCAGCCATTCGTAAGCAGCGTTCCATCCGTTATCGTTGAAGGAGGAGCCAAAGCTTCCGAGGTACCAACGACCGTCGTAGGTGCTGCTGTCGAGGATGGAGAAGCCTAGGCCGTCAAATCGGAGGATATCGGGAACGATGTTGTAAATGCGCTCGTCGATTTCAGCCTCTTGGTTGGAGGTCCCTGGGATGGCGGAATCCAGACCATAGGTCGCTTGTTGACCGAAGATCATGATCATGACCAAGAACACAGCGGAGAACTGTGGCTTGCGCCAAACGGCTTTGCGTGCACCGGAAATTCGGTCTGCGGGTGTTCGAATACCGTACTTCTTCCACGAGCGGACAAGTCCGTTCCAGTCAGCCCACTGCCAGAAAGCCACAATTCCTGCGGCGCCGAGAACGGCCATGATGGGCGTGGCGTTGAACATGAAACGAGCAGCGTTCCAAGCCATGAAGGTCGCAGCGAAAACCCAGACACCGAACACCAAAGCGGTGCCGTTTCGGTGTCGCATACCTCGCCAGAGCAAGCCGCCACCCATGATGAGAGCCAGCAGGAAGGTGATGGGTCCAAACGATGCAAAGAGTTGTGCACGGTTGGGTGCGTTTGCTTCTGCGACCGTGCCGAAAATCTTCGTCTTGGTGAAGTAACCGCTACCCGTGAACAAAACATCCCAAGCATCGGACAAGTTGAGGGTCTTGAGCACGTACAAGAGGATGAAAAACACCGTGGCGAGAGCACCGAGGGTACCGAGGACCAACAGCCAGGGCTTGTCGCGGAATCCAGTGGTCACGAAGGCGATGGCCAAGGTGAAGCCGAAGATGAACAAGAAGGGCTGAAGACCGGTTCCGTCAAACACCAAGTCAAACTGTGGGTGGCCGTAGAACGGTAGCACCATCAAGAAGGTGGTGGTCAACATGACCAGGAACATCACGCTCAAGGTCGTGGAATCACGGCGTCGGAACATGTTCAGGGCCACTTGCAAAGCATAGGCCAAGAACAGAATCGAAGGACCGACGACGAACCCTTTCCAACCCAAGGCGACAATACCGAAGGCAACACCGGCGAGCACAGCGTTCGCCATGGCCGCTTGTCGGTGCTTGGCGACATCACCGAATGCACGAACGAACGACATCGGGTGAGGCGTGGTGACCTTGGTGATACGAGCGGAGCCAGCGTACTTGACAGCACGAAGCCAATACATGAACCCGACAGAGATGAACAACATCACGAAGGCGTCGTGGTCAGCCAGTGCCCATGTCGAGTGGGTGACGTGGGCGGGCATGAAGGCGATGAGCCAAGCGGCCAGAACACCAGCGCCCTTGCCAAAGTGGTCCTTGGCGATGGAGGCGATGGGGAAGACCGTCAGGGCGCCGTAAACAGCTGGCAGGGCGAGCATGCTCCACCAAACAGCGTCTTCAGACGAGCCGATGAACGGCTCAAGGAGCATGGCACCGACGGCCATGGACCATGAGAAGAGCGGTGGTCGGGGGTTGATGCCACCGATGGGGTAGAATCGGTCAGCGTCAACAACCAGATGGGCGTTGTTGGCCAAAATGTAATCGACAACTCGCTTCATGTACCACGGGTCAGAACCACCAGTCATGTCCCAATTACCCGTTCCGAAAGCGTTCATGGAGGGGACAGCGTACCACTGAACACGGATAGCGAGGCCGACGAAGAAGGCCAACGCCACCATCATCCCAGCACCGTGGGCACGCAAAAAGAGACGAACCTGGGAGGGTTCATGCTCCCCGCGGTTCGCCCATCCACCGTACTTCTCGTGGTTGCCGAGGTAGTAGATTCCGACGCACAAGAAGAACGTGAATCCGAGCCAAATCAAGGGACCCCACGTTCCGTCAAGGTCTTCGGAGTACCAGATGCCTGCTTCAAACCAAGCAGCGACTTGGTAGAGCGTCCACATCGAACCCACGAGCATGGCACGGGTGTACCAGCGTTCAGCCACCATGCCGGCGATGATGAGCGCAACCACACCGGTCAAGAAGGCGCTCCAATAGCCGATGTAGCCGTGATAGCCCACTTCGGTGGTGATGCCCAACTGGTCAACGACGCCGACGGAGTTGAAGTGGTAGAGTGAACCGGCGAACGCCAAAATCCAAACGCCAAAGGCAACCATCAACGGGAGCGCATCTCGGTTGAATCCTGTCTTGTTGCCCAAGAACGAAAACCATCCTTCTTCCGTTGCAGGGTTCAGCACCCCTCGGACGATGACACCGGTCAGCATGCCAGCTGCTGCGAAGATCGTCAGGTAGGCAAAGAACACGTAGGCCGTTGCTTGGCGCTCCAAGTTCATGGTGGAGACCAACTGACCGCTTTCCAACGTATACGTCGAGGGGAGGGCGGCAAGAGCGTCGCCTGCGGCAGCAAGAGCAAACCAAAAGCCGACCGCAGTGAAGGTCAGGGTGGTCATCCACTCGTGCCGTCCACGCTGGTCAAGGTTTGAACCGAGCACCAGAACAACGGCGAACATCAATGCAGCGACGGCGTCAACACCGGCGAACATGTAGAGGGCTTCGGCACCGACAAGGGCCAAAACCAGCACGCCGAGGGAAACGGTGGAAGTGGACAGGTCGGGTCGAGTTGCCAAAACAATGCGTGGCACCAAGGCCAGCATGGACGCGATGGCGACGACGAGCATCGGCATCATGTTGTTCAACGTCAAGTCGTATTCAATGCCTACGACTTTGGTGGTGGCAAGAGCGAGCAGCACGGCCAGAGGTGCGAGCAGCAACCCCATGATGGCACTGGGCTGTTCAGCCTTCGTTTCCATTTCTTCTTCCATTTGTATCCCTCATTTTAGGTCCAGCCTCAAGGCTGGCGTCGTTGGCCACTTCTGAACCCCTTTTGAAGGTGCCTGTTTCATAAAAGAGGACGGTCCTTCAGTCGCTCTTTTTCAGGCGTTTTTCCAAGCGGCGAGATTCATGAAAATTCAATCGATGGCGCGATGGGCAATATCGGTGCGGAAATGCCCGCCTTCAAGCTCGACGGCGTTCATCAATTCGTACGCCCTTTGCTGGGTGGCCAGGAGGTTGGAGCCCAGAGCGGTGCAGGAGAGAACACGTCCACCTGAAGCGATGTAGGCGCCGCTTTCATCCGTGGAAACACCTGCGAAGTTGACCCAAGCCTGGCCGTAGGCCGTTTGGGCCACGAGCGCATCGAGTCCACCGAGGAGCCGGCCTTTGATGGGAGCTGCAGGATATCCTTCGGAAGCGAGGACGACGGTGACGGCCGTGCCAGTATGAAGTTCAAGTTGGACATCGCTCAATCCGTCGGTTGCCGCACCGTGCAATAGCGAGTACATATCGGTCTTCACGAGCGGGAGCGTGACTTGACATTCTGGGTCACCGAAGCGGACGTTGAATTCCACCACGTACGGGTCATCGTGCTCGTCGATCATCAACCCGATGAAGAGCACGCCTCGGTACGGCGTGTCTTGGCAAGCGAGGTGTTGATGCATGGGCTCAACGATGCGCTCAACGATTTTCTCGTGAACACTGGCAGAAACCACCGGAGCAGGGCAGTAGGCGCCCATGCCACCCGTGTTGGGCCCCTCGTCCCCGTCGTAGGCCCGCTTGTGGTCCTGACTTGCAGGAAGTGTGCGGTAGGCCGTGCCGTCCATCACCACCAGCATGCTGGCCTCTTCACCGGGCAGGAAGGCTTCCAAGAGCACGAAACCATCGGATTTGATGGAGAGTTCGATGAAGGTTTTGGCTTCATCTCTATCTGAGGTGACCACCACCCCCTTCCCGCCGGCCAACACATCTCGCTTGACCACCCACGGGTCGCCTGCAAAATCATCCAAAGCCGCCTCGATATCGCTGTGAGCATCAAGTCGCTTGTAGGCGGCGGTCGGCACTCCTGCCTCTTCCATCGTCTGCTTGGCGTGGAGTTTCGAGCCTTCCAAATGAGCGAGGGCTGCAACAGGTCCGAAACAGGCGACACCGGCAGCATGACACGCGTCAGCCAAACCATCGCACAGCGGCGCTTCTGGACCAACGACGACCAAATCAGCACCCACATCCACAGCGAGGCCAACCAGACCTTCGATGTCCATGCTCAATGCGTGGTTGGTGGCGATTTGGGCCGTTCCTGCGTTTCCCGGAACACAATGAAGCGCACCGACATGAGCAGAAGCATCGAGTGAAAGACAAAGGGCATGTTCTCGTCCACCGCTGCCGACCACGACCACCGTTGCCCCATTCATACCCCGACGGGCTCTCCGGCATTGAATAAGGCCTTCGCGACGCCATGTTGAACGACCAAACGGGAAGAATGCTTATCCACCATGGAGATGTGAAAGCATCATGCGAACACGACTTCACCCGGTCGCCCTCTTGCTCAGCCTGCTTTTGCTGTCAGCTCCTCTAGCCGCTGCCGCTCCGCCCACGGGAGGTGACTCGAACACCATCACCGCCTCCGAAACATGGACCGAAGACGCTCACATGAACGGCCATGTTGTCGTGGCCGACGGTGCAACCTTGAACGTGAACGCCAACATCACGATGGAAACGGGTTCTTCCATCACGGTCGAGGACGGAGGACAATTGGTCGTCACCAACGGCGCCCTCCTCAGCGATGACCTCAATGCGGGCTTAATGGTGAACAGCATGTTCGCCACCTTGACCATCAACTTCGGCGACCTCGCTGACGAGGGGGTCCTTCAACTGAAATTGGACCACACCATCGATGCAAACTCCAAGATGAACATCACCCTCGGGGACGAAACGGTCAACGCCTCAGGACTTGACATGGTCAGTTTTGATGCACCGCTGAACGACACCGACCTCGTCATCACCTTCGATTCCTACTACTTCACGCCGACCTATGTCCTGTGGGCCAAGGCGATTTACGGTGGCGGAAACACCGAAACGCTTCTCGCCCAAGATATTGAGGCGGCCGATGCACCGCTGTATTGGTTCCAGTCTGGATTTGACATCCACGCCCACGGCGACATAACGGTGACCAGCAGCACCATCTCCGGCGCCAAGATTACCTGCGAAGGTCTGTGCCAGTTTGACAACGCTGAACTGGTCGGCAGTGCACCCGTGGAAGCAGCAAGCACCTCATCGGTTTCCGTGCTCAACAGCATCATCAGTGGTTCGAGGTCCGACGAAGACATCATCCTTCACGACCAGGCACAAATCACCTACACCAACAGCCAAGGCACAGGCGGAACCACCGATGCTTGGGTTCGCCTTCTTTCGCAACGCAGCCTTTCAACCAACATCCCTAATGGGAGCCTGGACCTCTACGACATCGGCTACAGAGCGAACGACTGGAACGATTTGACCGATGAGAACGGCAACATCGTCTTCGTTGAAGCCGGTGCGACCAACGAATGGAAGCGCATGATTGAGTGGATGGACGGCGACGGTGTTGTCCACCAGGAGGATGCCAGCATCACGCTCTCCATCACGAGCAGTTGGGGCACCTATTCCCAAACCATTGACGCCCCGACCACCGCAGAAGGCAGCATGGAGTTGGCCCTCCCCTACGTCGCCGTGACATCGGTCAGTCCCGAATCAACCACGGCCGTGGCCAACAAGAGCGTCTCTGGCATGGTCAGCGTCTCGAACAGCGGCGATGCGGATGTTTCAGGCGTGAGTATTTGGTGCTACAACGGTGACGAAGTCGTTGATACAACCCAAATCGTGGTCAGTTTGACGGCTGGTGAATCCAAAGATGTCCCCTTCACGTGGTACATGTACGAAGCCGGCGATGCCACGCTGACCTGCAAGCCATTGTTGCCATCTGCCCTGAACGGCATTTCAAGCTTGGTGGTTGACACCACCGGTGCTAATTCTGAAATTGTGACTTGGGAATACGAAGAGGAAATTGAAGAATTCCCGCTCATCATATGGATCGTCGTCGCTCTCGGTTTCGCTGGTTTGGCCTTGGTCATCGCCACCCAAGCCCGAAAGCAAACGGCAGCAAAATCCTACACGACCTATGAAGAAGATCTGGATGGTGATGATGGTCAAGAAGAAGCGGTGGCTGAAGAGACTCCTGAAGAGTCCGAAGAAGCTGAAGATGAAACGGATGAGGACGAGGGCGTTGAAGAAAAGGTATCATCCATTTACGACCTCAAACCAGAATCTGAAGATTGAGGTTCACGACTGGGATTCAACCCACTCGAGTTTTTCCTTCATGATGGTATCAAGACCGTTGTATTGGTATCTCCACCTCAACTCTTTGCCTGGCTCGGGGAAGTACTCCGGTTTCTCCCCACCCTTTCGAAGGACCTCGAACCAGTACTTGTCGTCATCCTCGGTCATTTGCTTGACATCACCTTGGTTGACCATGAGGAAAGGAAACATGAGGTCCGCCATCTCCGAAAAGAGAGAAAACGAGCCAGATTCTTTCTCTTCCTCATCATCGCTTGGTTCAATCATGATCCCAAGAATGGTGTCACCGGGTTCAACGGTGTAGGAAAAGGTGAGGTCGACGCCCTGTCGTCGTTTTCCTCTGAAAAATTCCAAACGTCGTTGGGCAGGGTACCACTTGACAAGGGCCTGTTCTTGGCGCTTCACAACCAAGGAAATCCCGATGAAAAATGAAAGACTCAAGAAGAAGAAAAAATACCAAATCTCTGCGATGAGCAGCGTCCAAACTGTTGGCACAAAACAAACAGCAAACGCAATGATGTCGTCGTATGTATGCTTGAGTGGAATGATTTCCATCCCGTTGTCAGCAACAGGCTGTTGAGCCGATGTTGCTCCTTCAGGTTGGCCTGTGGCTTTGACAGGCGGTGGGAGGTCCGCATCGTCCTCAAGCGACCAGAACATCTCCCCCATGGAGGAATCTCAAACGAAACGGCTTCATCAGCCTTTAGCCGACGCATCAAACAACGGTGGTCAGCAGGTGAGACCGACGCCATCGCCCTTCGCAACGCTGTTTTCACCATCGCCAGTTTTCAAATCGATGTTCCAGCAGTAATCGGAGGAAAACACTGTTTGGTCACCCAAGGTGTTGGTGATTTCGACCGTAAAGGTGTATTCTCCTTTGCCGTTATAGAACTCGGACTTGTCGAGGTAATACACGCCTGATGGATCCGTGCCTGAACCCGTTAGACCAAGCCAGCCTGAAGTCGAGCCGCTTCCCGTACCGCCACTCTGTGGCGCCCACGTAGCCATATCGCCGTCAACGGTGATGAGGCTCTCCGTCCATGTTTCTCCACCAGACACCGTGACCTGGACTTGGTAATCGGCGTTCATGGGTCGGAGACCAACGGCTGAAAAACCACCACCGTCTTCGGCATCTTCGTTTGGACCGAGCAAGCCAACAAGGATTTCCATGGTGATGCCAAGATACTCATCGGCGTCGTTGCTGTCGTGGAGTTCTGCGATTCGAACCCCCGCATCTTGTGCCTCCCGTGTAGTGAAACGGGAAGGGATGTTGACTTCGCCCTCTTGCCCGTTTGAGCCCACGGCCTTGATGACATAGTCAACAACTTCGTTGCCGGCGTAGTCTTCGCCGTTACCGTTGAAGAAGTCGGCAAGTGGAACCTTGAATTTCTTCATGTCGTTGCTGACATCACCTGAACCGGTCCACATCTCCACGCCGTCTGCCTCAATGGAGACATCGACCGAGGACATGGTGCCACGGACCTTGAACGAGAGTTCGTTGGTGTCCTCATCAAGTTCAACGTCAGAGATAGCCATCGATGCGTTGGTTGGCACGAGCATGACCGCAGCATACGGCGTGGTCGCAATGAGAAGGGCCACCACCACACTTGCGCCGAGTTTCACCTGGTTGATGCTGCCTCGCATGCGCTCGGCTTGCACGATGGCACCAATGCCGAGAACGAGAACGATGGTCACGACAATAAAGCCCCATGCTCCACCCTGCAAGGACAAAATGGCCCCGAGAAGGATGATGACCCAACCTGCGAGGCTGATTTGAGTCGCTTTGTCGGGTGCGCCTGTTGGTGAAGGAACTGCGCCCGTTTTCTGAGCTACTGGCTCTGGTGCTGATTTGGCAACAACTGGCTCAGGTTCAGCCGCTTTTGCCTCGGTTTCAGTTTCTTTGGCTGCGTTGGCTTTGTCCAGTAATCCACCCATGGTCAATCCCCGTTATGGCAGGGTTTTACGAACGGTGTTATGAATCCAACCCCTGTATGAGTCGCAGGGAGCGGTTTTGCAAAGGGTCCGTCAAAGGCCGGGAGCCGATTCTCGCCAGACCTCTTCCTCGCCGTCTTCTTCGGTGTTGAGGAAGCGACGGCCAGCCACAGCGCCAGCGAGGGCGATCATCGAGATGGCTGGAACAACTTCGAAGCCTGGAAGGTAAACGCCACGAACGTAGACCGTGATCATCTGAGATTCACGGTTGCAGCCGCCGTTTTGGCAGGCGAACTCGGATTCAGCAAAGAATTCCAGCACGTGGTAAGCGTCGGACCAACCCTGGTTCTTGGGCGTTCGGACCATGATACGGGCGGTCTCAGGAGCGGTGTTTGGCTCGATGGTGACGACCGTTTGTGGGAGGTTGACGGTGAAGCCGGCTTCCTCAAGGGTGTCTCGGGTGTCGGGGGTGACACCGATCTTCATTCGGTCGATTTGGTTGCCGAAGTTGTAGACCTTGAACTGGAAGTTCTTGTCGGTCTTGGGCATCAACTGGACGAAGGGCTCAACGGCCTCGACCTGAACGATGCTGAACTGCATGATGTTGATGAGGGCGTTGACTTGAGAAGAAGCGGTGTTGGGTGGCGGCAGGTTGTTCAATTCCTGAACTTGAGCGGAGACCGTCAACTGTCGGGATTGCATTTGCATGTAAGGGTTGGCACGAACGACCACTTGGAAGTCGACCTCTTGGCCGGCACCGACATACATATCACCGGGTGCGGCGGTTGCAAGACCGTCACTGGTCACCTGGATGGCGACCTTTTCGACGTAGGCTGTCGGATTGGAAACGGTACAGGTGGTGTACCCGGTGAGGGTAGCACCTGGCTTCACTTCAACCTGAATTTGACCGGGTGCACAGGTCATGGAAACAGCAGCACCGGAGACTTGGGCAGAGGCAGGAACCGCTACCATCATCAGCGAACAAAAGTAGATTCCCAACAAAGCCACGACTCGCTTCCATGCCGACATTGTCTCACCTAGCGTTCTTCCCAACCCCCCCCACCTCATAACCATTATGGGTCTGTTGTGCGAAAGTACGGCCACCTTGCAGGCCAACGGAGAGGTGGGCCCGAAGGGAGTTGAACCCCTGACCTCCCGGTTATGAGCCGGGCGCTCTAACCAACTAAGCTACGGGCCCTAAAGCAGGCTCAATCAAGAGCATCATGAACCTTCTTGTCTCAATCAAATTGAGCCAAAGAAGATTGCGAGGGCTTGATCCATTCACGAACGTTGCGTTCCATTTCATCTCGAATCTCTTCGGGAACGAAAATCAAACAGCGCTCGTGCGGCTGTGCAAGGGAGCGTATGAGCGCTGAATGCTCCGAAGCATCTCGCCCATCCTCCAAAACGATGCCAGCATCGTAGGGAAGATACCCGCGCTTTCGGATGGTCGCTTGAATCAAATCCAACTCGGGGTCGTAGCCCCGCTGCTTCAAGGCATCCTCAAGACGAGGCAGGACGATATCGCACATTTCAACGGTCAGATGGTCAATGCGAAGCGATTTGTGGAAATCTTTTCGCGAGAGCAATCGGCTTGCGTAGCCGGCCAAGCGAGCGTCGGCGTGGCTTGCCCAGGAGGGCAGCGTGACCTTGATGTGTGCGTCGTTGAGAAGAACATACTCTTCGGGTGAAAGATGGTCGTTGAGCAACATGTGAGAAAGTTCGGTTGAGAGTTCGAGTTCACCGGTTTGCGCCAGTTCTCGAGCCCGCTCAAGCATGTTCACCAAATAGGCCTGCGTAAGCATGTTGACCTTGTGAAAGTAGACTTGCTGATACATGTGGTAGCGTGTCACGAGGTAGGCCTCAATAGCCGGAAGACCCCAGCGCTTTACGAACATCCGGCCGTCATCACCAACACGTAGGGCACGGATGACACGTGCGCTGTCAAAACCACCGATTTGCGCGCCCGTGTTGGCCTGATCCCGAATCATGTAATCCATCCTATCAACGTCCAACTGGCTGCTGACGATTTCCTTCATGAACCGAGGAATGGGCACGCCCTCGTGGGCGTCGTGGCCGTCCATCAAAGCGAAGAGGCGCCCGAGGCGTTGTTCACCCAACGTGGCACGCACGGCTTGACCGATGGCGGTGTTGGGTGATTCGAGGATGTCGCGCCCCCAGGCCTCGTGCGAGCGGAAGGTGGCGTACACCCGTGGCGTCTCGAGCAGGTGCGAATAGGGCGGATGGCCAATGTCATGCAGCAAGGCTGCGAGTTGAACGAGTTCTTCGTCGTCCTTTGACAACAGCCCAGGATGCACTTCTTGGAGGTGAGCGGCGAGCCTGCCTGCCAGGTGGTAGGCACCAAGGGAATGGGCGAACCGGTTGTGCGTGGCGGCGGGGAAAACATACTCGCAGGTGGACAGTTGTTGAATGGTTCGAAGACGCTGAAATTCGGGAGTATCAATGATGGCTGCATGCGAGGCAGGGACCAAAATATCCCTGTGAATCTCGTCGCGAATCACTCGGTCCCGACCGTTCATGATACCTTGCCGGCTTCTCGGGTCTTTATAG
>DAGF01000014.1:731-15880 GCA_002495645.1 Euryarchaeota archaeon UBA549 | reverse complement strand
GCACCATGGCGGATGCCGTGAAGGGCCTGATGGACAAAATCACCAACGATGACCCGGAAACTCGCGGTCAGCAACTTTGGGTCATGTTTGCCCTTGCGATGTTCTTGGTGGCAACGCTCAACTGGTACGCCTATGTGCGAGAACCCGAGGTCATTGAAGTCCGTCAATTGCTTGAGTACAAGAACGAAGTCGTCAAGGTCGAAGGCACCCTGATCTCATGGGTTGAGGACCCCTACTCTTCGGGCGATGACCGAGTTGACGCCATCATTGACGACGGCACCGGCGTGGTGGAAGCACGATGGTACCGCCCGGGCACCATGCCACCCATCGGCACCACCGTGACCGTCATGGGCGACATCATCGAGTACGACGGACGAATATGGCTCCAATCACTCGGAGCTGGCGCCATGGAATGGACCACCTCGGATTTACCCGAGGTTGAATCGATTGCCATTGCAGACGTGGCCCAAGACCCTGCGGCCTACGCCGGGGAGGTCATCCAATTAACCGGCTTCATCGGCGAATCCATTTCACCGGATGCCACCTTTACCTCGGCATATCTGGGCGACCATCCGAGTTATGGAAACTCAGAGCACCAAATGCACCTCATCATTCGCTCGGCCATCGGCGAGTGGATAGAGGCGACCTCCAAAGTTGAAGTCCAAGGTATCTTGACCTACCAGCAAAGAGACCTCAGGTGGAGTTTGCAAGTCCAAGGGCCAGAAATTCTCGTCGACCGCAATCACGTCGTGAACATCCCTCAACTCGATTGGAATGCTCAAGCAACCTGGAGTTATCAATCCGGTCAAACGGTGACGATGACGGGTGTCTTGACCACATCAACTGAAGATTGGGCCTTGTATGGGCCGAGCGGGACATCGATTTGCGTGCTCCCCTCCGAAGACGACCGAGAGGCCGAGGCCACCCAGTCCATGCACAACACCCTGCAAACCGTGGAAGGACGATTGATGTGGTCCGAGGCCAAGTCCGGGTGGTGCATTGACGCTAACGAAGGTGGCTCACCCGCACTGATCAATCCTGAAACGCCCATTGGTTTGTTGGCCATGCTTTCGGCTGACCCTGTCGGCATGGTTGCAGACCCCGACACCACCTACACGCTTTCCGCCTACGTCAAGTACGCTGTCGAACCGGGTGTTGAGAACGAAGAGGCATATTTTGTTGACGCTGCCTCCTACACCCCTGGCTGGACCACCGTGGCGGTCACCGTCCCTGGACCACGAACTGCGTGGTTGGAATCCGGTCAGAACATCATCGCCAATGTCTCGGTGGTGTGGGATGATGAAGACATGCGAATCCGTCTCACGGTTCACGATTACACGCTCGGCATTGTGCCATCAGCACGAACCCTGCTGTGGGACGACGGTGCTACGCAGTGGAGTTATGCACGAGACCAGAACGTTCTGCTCAACGGCAAGGCGGAATTCAACGACGAACAGTGGCGATTGTTCCGAGACGGATCAAACGAGTCGGTTGTGCTGAACTTGCACGGCCAAGCCATTGGCATCGACGAATACCACCTCAACCAGTCCATGACTTGGGCCGGTCGCTTGCGACAAGTGCAGAGCGATGACGGCATGAGCCTGGTCTACACACTCGACCAAGCCGATGTCCTTGACAGCGACGGCGACCAATTGGGCGATACGCTTGAGGAAAGCATCGGAACTTCACCCTATTCAGAAGACAGCGATGACGACGGCATCTCCGACCGAGAAGAACACGTGAACGGGCAAACATGAGGCGATAAGGTGCTTGAAGGGTATTTCCTTGACTTGGCGTGGTTACTGGGCGCCTTGTTCTTTGGTGTCATGCTCGGTTCCCTGACCGGTCTCATCCCTGGTTTCCACGTCAACAACGTTGCCTTGATTCTTCTCGCCCTCTCACCAGCCCTGCTTGATTTGGGCATTCCCCTTGGCTCCGTGGCTGCCATTATCGTCGCGACGGGCACCGTTCACACCTTTCTCAATTACATCCCCTCAGCGCTGATAGGTGCGCCGGACGGTGACACTGCGCTCTCCCTCCTGCCGGGCCATCGCATGCTCCTATCGGGTAACGCGGCCCGCGGTGTGGCCTGGTCTGCACGTGGCTCTCAACTTGGTTTGTTCCTTTCGCTGCCCCTCATCGTGGTGGCACGCATCGCCTTTGGACCGGAACTCGGTTGGTATGACAACCTGCGCTCAGTGCTACCCTTTGTGCTGTTGACCATTTCCTTCCTTTTACTCGCCACCGAAACCACACGTTTGGATTGGCCGATGTGGATGCAGAGGTTGACCGGCGGACGCCTTGGCAGAGATTCACGGTTTGCGGGTTTCCTCGCTGCAACGGCCTTTTTCTTGCTGGCTGGACTTTACGGATGGGGTGTGTTTACCCTGCCTGCACGCTCACCCATCGGCATGCCAGACGCCAGCCTGCTCCTGCCGAGCCTCGCTGGATTGTTCGGCATCGCCAACCTCTTGGACATTTACGCCACGACCTCACACCTCCCTCCACAACGAGAGAATTGGGCACTCCCACCCGTTCGCCCGCTCGTGGTGCCGTGTTTCTGGTCAAGTGTTGCAGGAGCGTCCATGGGCGTGCTTCCTGGCATGACAGCCTCACAAGCCACGGTGTTGGTGATGGGTGGTCGGAACCTCGCCGCGAAAGCACAAGGAAAGCAAGGCTATGGCATGGATTGGGAGACGCGTCGTCTCACTGAACTCAGCGATGATGAACTGCTGGAAATCGCAAAGGCTGAAGCCGATGAAGGCGTCGAAGGTCCACAAACAAAGCAAGACTTGGAAGTGATTGCTTTGCTCTCGGCGACCAATACAGCAGTTACGGTCATGGTTCTTGGCTTCCTCTACATCATCAGCCGTTCTCGTTCTGGCGCCACGCTGGCGTTGAAGATGATGTACCCCATTGAGACGTGGTCTTCGCTTGAGCCAACCAGCGATTTCATCCGTCTCTTGGCGGTCACCTTAGCGGCAGGTTTGCTGGCCATGCCCATGATGCGCTACGTTGGAAGGGGCATGCTCCGTCTGCACGCAGCGATTCCTCTCCAGCAGATGGTGATGGGCGTCATTATCTTCGTTGTCGCCTTGGTTTGGCTCTCAACAGGCTTTGTCGGCATCGGCGTGCTTATCGTCGGTACCATCATTGGCTTGCTGCCTCCCCGTATTGGCATACGGCGCTCCCACGGCATGGGCATTATTCTCGTACCCATCATGATCTACACCTTTGCCCAAAAATTCGACAGCTTTGGATTCATTTGAAACTCGGACGTGAAACGCATGAAAACCACCCTAACCGCCACCAGCCT
This sequence comes from Euryarchaeota archaeon UBA549, assembly GCA_002495645.1. Taxonomy (GTDB): domain Archaea; phylum Thermoplasmatota; class Poseidoniia; order Poseidoniales; family Poseidoniaceae; genus Poseidonia. The sequence continues at coordinate 12,564 of DAGF01000014.1, read as the reverse complement.
GATCCTTCTCTTCCTCCTGTCGTTGGCCTCGCCATTGGCCACCGTTCTTCAGGAAACCGAAGATGCACGCCAAACATCCGGACGCTCAACCGCCTGTACGGGAGATGTCTGCATCAACGAAGTTATCCCAAACCCCAACGGGTACGACGATGCCACCTACCCTGGTGGCGAATGGTTAGAACTCTACAACAGCGGCACAGTGGGTGTGGATTTGACGGGTTGGAAAGTCACCACAAGTGCTTCCAAAACGCTTGACTTTGATGCCAACACCATCGTTGGATATCAAGCAGGCAACAGTTCGACCTGGACCATCAGCCCAGGAGATTACATGGTCATTGCAAGAAACGGAGACGCCAACTTTTACATGACCAACACGGGCATGAGCATGACCTTGGTGGACAGCAACAACAACAACCTGCACCAAGCAACATGGGGCTCGGTTATCTCAGGGAAGAGTTACGAGCAAGACCAAAGCAATCCAACCGCAAATTGGATTCAAACCAACAACCCCACCCCGGGCCAAGTCAATTCCGCCACGGTGAGCAACAACCTCATTCCAGGCGACCTCATCATGACCGAGGTCATGGCGAATTCATGGCCATCCTACGACAATGAATCGTGGCCGGGCGGCGAATGGGTTGAAATTCTCAACACCGGCTCCAGTGATATCGATTTGACGGGCTACACCATCGAAGACGCTGCCGGCAACGTCCTCCCCTTCAATGCCTCACACCTCGTCAACGCCTCGCAATCCATGCTCATCACCCCCGGCCAGCACCGTATCGTCGCGGTCAACGCCACCAGTGGGTATGGTGTGCTGAACAACGGCGTGGAAAGTCTGACCCTCAAATGGCCCAACGGCAGCCGTTCACAGGAAATTTCCTGGTCATCAACCGTGCAGGGCTTCTCCTTGATGGTCGCCACGCAACCCAACGCGCCGTGGACCAACACCCCCTACCCCACGCCCGAAGGGATGAACCCCTTGCCCATGGAACTCATGCCTCGTCAAGTCGGCGACGTTGAGATGACCGAACTTTTGACCAACGCCACCAACGACGGCGATGCCTTCCCAGACGGTGAGTGGATTGAACTCCACAACACCGGTACCGGTTCCATTGACCTCATGGGATGGAGCATCATGGACGGCATGGGTAACTTGACCTTCCTCGACCCTGGCACCCTTGTGTTCAACGCCAGTCAAGGTTCAACCGTTATCGACCCCGATGAGCGTCGCTTGGTTCAATTTACCAGCGACACCGAATTATGGGACAATTACAACCACATCTTCCTGCGGGACATCACCGGACAAATCGTTGACACCGCAGATTACAACACCGATTACGGCGAAGACCAAGCGTTGATTCGCGGCAGCAACCCTGTGGATTCATGGACGCCTGCGGCATGGAAGACCCCCGGTCAGCCCGAGCCCGGCTCCACACCGTCCTCAACCACCGTTCGTTTCTCAGAGATTCTACCCGATGCCGTTGGTTCTGACAGCCAAATGTGGCCGAACGGTGAATGGATTGAACTCTACAACTACGGCACATCGGATGTGGACTTGGCCGGTTGGAAATTGCAAGCGGCTTCCCGCTCCCTGACCCTGCACGAATACAACATGCCCCTGCAGGACACCACCATGGTCAGGGCCGGCCATGCGGTGCTCATCGCGCTCAACGGCACCAGCAGTTTCTACCTCAAGCACACCTCCTCAGATTCCATCGGCCTCATCGATGCCTCCGGAGCGACCGTCGACACCATTGCATGGTCTGACAACGTCGAAGGTGAATCCCTCGTCGCCCCAAACAGCACGCATGCAGGCGTGGGGCCCAACGGCAGCACCGCCACCGGCAACTGGATTCTTTCGGCTTGGGCCACACCCGGGGAGGTCAACCCTGTTTGGCCCGCCTACACCGGTTCAACGGACCTTGCCATCACCGAGGTATTACCGTACTGTAACGACGATTCCATTGAGCCGACCGAGGACTGGGTGGAGGTTCACAACCAAGGCACAACGCCGCTGAACATCAGCCGCTGGTCCGTGCTCACCGCTGATGGCGACCGGCGCTTCATGCGTATGGACAGCCTGTGGGTGGAAGAAAGCACCACCGCCAAAGTCATTTTGCAACCGGATGAGCGGGCCGTTTTCACCATGGAGAAGTTCATCTTGACCGGCCTTGGCGATGCTTTCGAATTGCTCCACCCTGACGGGGACGCTGTCGCCAGTGCGGCTTGGGTGGTCGTCACCGACTGTCAAACCTTGATGCCCGGTGACCACTCAAGCGATGATTGGCAACACACCCTCTGGCCAACACCAGGGGAAGCCGAGCCGAACCCCGACGATTTTGCCACCAAGGAGGATATTCGCTTCACCCGCTTCATGCCTTCGGGCTCCACCGATATTTCCAACGACATGGAGTTCATTGAAGTGGCCAACCAAGGTGAGAAGTTGGCCGTCCTCAACGGATGGACGCTGCGCACCACCACCGGACCAACAAGCATGTACAACGCCACCATGACGAACCTGATGATTCAACCGGGCTCATCCACTCTTCTGGCCAACGATGCAGATGCCCTGGGCGTTTACGAAGACGGCACGGTCGTTGACATCGACGGTGCACTTGACAGGAACTTCTACTTCCCCAACTCGGGTGCGGCTCTGCAATTGTTTGACGCCAGCGGTGCGGAGGTTGACACGCTGGTTTACGGCAACGGACCCGTATCCGTCTCAGGATGGAGCGGCATCGCTTTGGCAGAACCACTCTCCAACCTTGACAATTTGATTTACCTGCGAGGCAGCGGCTGCGGGGATACACCGGACACCAACACCGTGGCCGACTGGCATGAACAGTGGAGCCGCCTTGGCGGCAGCACCTTCTGCTTTGACACCACCACCTCCACCAGCGGCACCATCACGCCCCTCATTGCTCCAGAACACGGTCTAACCGACCTCTTGGCGTGGATTGACGGCGCCACCACTTCGCTGCACGTCCACATGTATCAGCTCCAAGAAGTGCATTTGGTGGAAGCGATGGTCAACGCTCAGAACCGAGGCGTGGACGTGAACGTCGTCCTTGATTACGGCGACAGTTGGTGGAAGCAATACGAACTCGATAACCAACGCGGCATGGCGACCACCTTGCTCGCTGCCGGTGTTGACGTCAAGTGGTTTGGCGATACGGGCGAGAACCCTTACGCCTACATTCACAGCAAGGTTGCTGTTCGGGATAACGAAAGCGTATGGATCGGTTCAGGCAATTGGAAGTCGTCTTCTCATCCAGCCCCCGGCGATGCTGGTAACCGTGATTGGGGTGTGCTCGTAGAAGACAACGGACTGGCGACCATGGTCCTCAACCACTTGGCCTTTGACGAAAACGAGAACAAAGGCCACGTGACACCGGTTCAAGCCTCGGACGCTCCCACCGGATGGTCGATGCCAGATTCCAGCGCCATCGTCGGTCCAACTGCCACGGGAATCGAAGGCGATTTCGAAGCAACACTTCTGGTCTGTCCGGATAATTGCATCGATGAACTCGTCAAGGTGCTCGACAGTGCCGAGACGGAGATTTTGCTCTCACTACAATACCTCGACATGGACTGGTCGTGGGGATGGGGCGACAACCCCATCGTGGAAGCGCTTGAGAACGCTGCCCAACGGGATGTTCGTCTCCGCTTGATTCTCAACGGCGCCTACCTCGACGAAGACATCCAAAGCGCTGTGGACCGATTCAACGAGGAATGGAACTTCACCATGGGCTACGACACCTCAGCCATCGTGATGAGCAGTGATGATGACGTCACCAAGTTGCACAACAAGGGCATCATCGTCGACGGCGAACACGTGCTCGTTTCCTCCATCAACTGGGGCGACTCTGCGCTCGTGCGTAACCGTGAGATGGGCTTGTTGCTCTCCAGCCCGGCCGTGGCTCAGGTCTACCTTGATTCATGGTACGAGGACTGGAACCGACTGGACAACACCACCGACACCGACCAAGACCGTCTCCTCGACTCCTGGGAGGCCTTGCACGGCCTCAACCGAACCCAACGCAGTATTGCTGGAGACGCCACATCGGATGAGTCCAACATGGACAACGATGACGACGGATTAACCAACTTTGCAGAGCAACTGCACGGCGGTGACCCGAACAACGCTGACACCGATGGTGATTGCATCAACGACGGTTTGGAAGTCGCATGGGCCCAGGCCACGGCACTCAACGCCAACGTGCAGACCATCACACCAAGTGATGCCATTTCCATGTGGGACGCTGATGGTGATGGGCAAAACGACAGCGAGGCGATGGGTTGTGATTTGGCAGGCGTGGACATCGTGCCCGAAGAGAACAACACCGTCACGAGCACCGACGATGATGACGACGGTGTTCTCAACGAAAACGACGAGTGCCCCGATACACCCGCCGGTGTCGCTACCGATAGCAGCGGTTGCTCTTCCCAACAGCGAACCGACCTCGTCGAGGACAGTTCCGAGAGTACAAGTGGAGATTCCGCACAATCCTTCTTCCTGATTCTAATGGTGCTGGCTTTGGTGCTTTCAGGCGGAGCCTACGTTGTTCTCCGTGGCATGCGCACCGAGTCCGAAGACGTGAAGGACGCCATCAGCGAGGCCGCCTTTGCCGACATCGCCACAACGCCGGTGAACAACGAAAACTGGCAGCAACCGGTGCTGGACGGCACGGGTGCCAGCAGCGTAACCCCAGAGATGTTGGCTCGTGTTCCGGGGTGGACCGCCGAGATGGTTGAGCAATACCTGCTTCAAGGGTGGACGATGGACCAGTTGGCTACCTACTATCAAGAACAGGTGGTCCAGCACGGACAAGAAGAGCAACATTGAAACGGGACCTTGACGAGAAACGCCTGATACCCATGGAGATTCGAAGCAGTAACCCTGTCCTCAATCAAAAATTTTGGAGCAATTTGACCGGCAACGACCGGATGACCATTGACGGTAGCCTGCGAAAAATTGGCTACCTCCTCTCCTTGACGGTGGTCAGCGCTCTGGTCTCTGCGGTGCTGTGCTTGAACGCCATGAACAACGGCAACGGCGGCTTGTACATCGGCGCCTTCACAACGCTCGGCTTTGTAGGCGGCTTCATTATTGCCATGATCGTGTTCCTGTCACGCCCCAAAAATCCTGCTGCCCTCATGAGCCTCTATGCCATTTTCGAAGGGATGGCCGTCGGAGCCATGTCACTCTTCTTTGAGTTGACCGCCTACAAGGGCATCGCGCTGCAAGCCGTGTTTGGAACCATAGCCATCACGGCCACCATGTACGTGATGTACGCCTCCCGCATCATCCGTCCAACCCCTGCGTTCAACAAGGTCGTCGGCGGCTTGGTCATCAGCATCATGTTCCTTTACCTGACATCATTTTTCCTCGGCATCTTCACGGGATACGACGTGCCCTTCCTCCACAGTGCAGGGCCCATCGGTATTGGCGTCACGGCCTTCATCCTGGTCGTGGCCGCACTGACCCTCATCAGTGACTTTGGCTTTATCGAGTCCGGCTCCCGCTACGGTGCACCAAAGAACATGGAATGGTACGCCGCCTTTGGTATCTTGGTGTCCATCATTTGGATTTACATCGAGACAATCCGCCTCCTCTCAAAACTCCAAGCCTTTAGGGAATGAAGTCCCATGTCCAGGTCCATTCCATCGATTGACTTTCGTCTGGCCACCTCGGAAGTGGCGGAAGAACGGGAGCGTTTCGTCGCCCAGGTGGGCGATGCGCTCAAGGACATCGGGTTCTTTGCCCTGACCAATCACGGCATTCCCCGCTCCCTCATCGATGAAACATACGCTCAGTGCGATGCCTTCTTTGACCTCGATGAAGCGACCAAACGAAGCTACCTCCAACCCGATATTGGGCATCAGCGAGGCTACACCGCATTTGGCGTGGAACACGCCAAGGACAACCCTGCACCGGACCTCAAGGAATTCTGGCAAACTGGACGCCCTTACCCGGAAGACGGTACGGTGCCAACCTATCCCCAAAACATCTGGCCGACAGCCCATGTCAGCGGGTTTCAAGGCACAACGGAGACTTTGTTCTCAAGCATGGAATCACTTGCTCAACACCTGCTCTCCGCCTGTTCACGCTACCTCGGCAAAACCGAGGACTGGCTCCCCAACATGTCCAACGAAGGCAACACCATCATGCGGATGATTCACTATCCCCCACTGGATGAAAACACGCCAGAAGGGGCTGTTCGCTCTGCCGCCCACGAGGACATCAATTTCATCACGCTCTTGGTCACAGCGACGGCTGATGGGTTGGAGGTCATGGACCACGACGGTTCATGGATTCAGGTCCAAGGGGACCAAGACGCCATCATCGTGGATTCCGGCGACATGCTCCAAAACTTGACCAACGGGCTGTTCAAATCCACCACGCACCGTGTGGTGAACCCCAAGGACAGCAACTCACGTCGCTACTCCATGCCCATGTTTGTCCACCCACGAAATGAAATCGACTTGACGCCTCATCCCGACTTTGTTGCACTGACGGGTGGACAGGCGAAGTACGCCTCCATCTCTGCGGGGGATTACCTGCACCAACGCTTGAAGGAAATCGGTTTGATTTGAGGCGTTGCAATGGACGTTGAAGCTCTCATCAACGCCGTGAACAACGGCGAACATCAGGACAAGCAAGCCTTGGAATCCTTCGTTGCAAAGGTCGCTGATGGAAGCGTGTCAACCGAGGACGCCACGCGTTGGCTCAAGGCGGTTCACCAACACGGATGCACCGTTGACGACACCGTGGTGCTGACCAACGCCATGATCGAATCCGGCGCTCGCTTGAAGTGGCCAGATGGCGCCCCGGTCGTCGACAAACACAGCACGGGTGGCGTGGGCGACAAGATGTCCCTGATGCTGGCTCCGGCGTTGGCAGCTGCTGGATGCCGGGTTCCCATGCTGGCTGGGCGTGGCTTGGGCCACACCGGAGGAACCATCGACAAACTGGAATCCATTCCTGGATTCAACTGCGCTCTTTCTCCCGAGGAGATGATGGCCGCTGTCAAGCGAGTTGGTTGCTGCATCGCTGTGCAAAACGAGGCCATCGCTCCTGCCGACGGGGTGCTCTACGCCCTGAGGGACGTGACCGACACCATCGACAGCGTGCCGCTCATCACCGCTTCCATCGTATCCAAAAAGGCCGCAGAGGGATTGGACGTGCTCGTTTTGGATGTCAAAACCGGCACCGCCGCCTTCATGCAAACGCTTGAGGAGGCCCAAACGCTTGCGGCCTCGATGGTTAAAACTGCAGAAGGTCTTGGCATTCGGACACTCGCACAAATCACCTCGATGAGCGAACCCATTGGCACCCATATCGGAAACGCCTTGGAAGTTCTTGGTAGCATTTTGGTCCTCAAAGGAGAGGGTTCGCCTGATACCCGAGAATTGGTCGTTTTGCAGGGCGCAGCCTTGCTCTCCATGGCCTTTGAGGACGTGGACGTGGAGGAAGGTCGTCGTCGCATGGACAAGGTGCTCAACAACGGTGAGGCCTTGGACGTGTTCCGAAGGATGTGCGTGGAGCAGGGTGTTGACGAAAAAACGGCCATGTTGCTCGTGAAGGCTCCAGAGAAAGTGTTGGGCGTGGCCCCTGAACAGACCACTGTCCTTGCTCAGCATGACGGGTTTCTTGCCGGACACGAGGCCATGAAGATGGCCCAACTTGCACGCAAGCACGGTGCGGGCCGTTTCGCTCTTGAGGATGAAATCGATCCCTTGGTTGGGTTTCTCCTCCAGGCGATCAAAGGGGACAAGGTCAAGAAAAATCAACCGCTGTTCACCTTTTTCCACAGCAGGGAGCTTACCCACGAAGACCTTCAGGAATTGAAAAGCCTCGCCATCATCAGTGAAAACCAACCAGACCTTTCACCCCGTTTGGTGAAATTGATTGATTCCACTGAAACGAAGGCGTGATAAAGGGGATGCTTGTCGCCCACCTTGCCGATTTAGCTTAGCTGGTGGAGCGTGGGACTGTTAATCCCAAGGTCGTGGGTTCGAGCCCCACAATCGGCGTAAAATCAACCCCAGTAGCCCGATTTCTCGCATTCTCACCGTGGGTGCGAGGCCGTCGTGTGGATTCACACCCACTCCTCATCAATCTCGTGAGGCCACTTCAAGAGACCGAGCAGGGGCTTCCTCTGAGGGGTAAACGCCCCAGTAGGCTTCACGAGCTTCTTGGTTAACCTGCATGCACAGGACCACATCGCCTGGACGGTCAGGCATGGTTTGCGTGCCGTTCAGATGCTCGATCATCGGTTGAATATTGGACATGTTCACCACACCCCAGCCGACCTGTGTGCAGGGAGCAACCGGGGAAATTGGCATCGTACCTGCACTTGGGTCCCACGTGGAAAAGGACGGGTACCAAGCAGACAAATTCAACGCATTTCGCACCACGGAATTGGTGATGCCTGCCTCAGCCCCAGCGTTGGGATGACCTTCAGGCCAAACACCGTTCACGAGCAGACCGTTGCGGTCTTCTGTCGAGGCACCTGAGCCCATGTCGCCCACCTCCTCACGAAGATGTTCAAGCACAAAGGAGAGAATACCGGCCGTTCGGGGCGTAGCAAAAGAGGTGCCTGAAGTCTCGTGGTAGCCGTCGACATCGTCGTGGTTGGGCAAGACCTGCGTCCAATCAGCGGCGATATCGGGGTAGGAACCGCTCATCGTCTCCTTCTGGTCGTCACCTTCCTCGGCGTAGCCGGCGATACCGATTGACCAAGGAGGACCAGCCGTGGCGTCTTGGACTGCAGGAGAGGGTGTGTTATCTGCAGCACCGGTGTGAATTTTGTTATTGACAACGACCGTTTGGTGGGTGCCCGTTTCAATTCCAGGAACCGGTAAAGAGCCGATGGCGCCAAACGACGTCGTGACGATGTCAACCAACGGTTGGTTGCCGGCTGCAAGCACCGCTTCGGTGGAGAAACCCTCCACGAAGAAAATCACCGCATCGGGATTGGCGTCCAACACTGCACCGGTAACGGCCGTGCCGTGACCGTCCGAAGGGTCATCAAGAATGTGAATATCTGTGCCACCATCCGGTGAAGTACCGATGATTTTCGTGCCCTCGAAGTAAACGATGTCGGAGGTGTTGATGGTGTCCCAGCAGGATGCTTTGTCCGCCTCATAGCGTTCCTGCCATGTACCCTCAAAGGTGGGTGTGCAGGTTTTGGTGACCCCGAGTCCATTCAGCAACCAATTCGGGTAAATTTCGTCCGTGCGGAAATGGTCATGATAGACGTTGATGCCAGTGTCGATGGGGGCCACCACAGAGTACGGCCGCCAATTTGAGGAAGGTGGTTGCCCGTTTTGGAAGGCCAAATTCTCTTTATCACTACCGAGGAACATGTTGGAGGTCATGGCAAAACCGAAAAGCAACAGGACAATGAATATCGCACCAATGAAGCCCATTTTTCGATAGTCTCGGACCTCGTCTGCGACCAGCAAACCGGTGAGGACGACCTCAGCAGTGTCCATCACAGCCATGTGATTTCGTCTCCTGTCTGCTTGAAGAAGGTATGCCCGTTAGTGGAATCACTCCCACTCGATGGTACCGGGCGGCTTGTGGGTGATGTCATACACAACGCGGTTCACAGCACCCTTCACCGTGTTCGTGATACGGGTGCTGATTTTCTGCAAAATCTTGTGAGGAATCTCAGAGTATCGAGCCGACATGCCGTCCATGGATTGAACCGCACGAACGACCACGGTCTCGCCGTAGGCACGCACGTCGCCGTGAACACCGACGCTTCGAACCGGAAGAAGAGCGGCGAAGTACTGCCAGGGAATCTCCATCTCGCCTCGTTCGGCTGCAGCCTCAAATTCTTCCTCAACGATGGCGCAGGCTTCGCGAACGACGGCCACGCGCTCTGGCGTCAATTCCCCAAGGGTACGTACAGCAAGACCGGGCCCCGGGAAGGGTTGCCGTTCAGCGACGTTGATGTTGAGGTTTCGAGCCAATTCACGAACTTCGTCCTTGTAGAGTTCACGCAGCGGCTCAACGACTTCAAGGGTCATGTCTTCAGGCAGACCGCCAACGTTGTGGTGGGACTTGATGGTGTCTCGGACACCGCCACCCGATTCAATCCAATCGGGTGCAATCGTGCCTTGAACAAGGTATTTGGCTCCGCATTTTTTCTGCTCATCCTCAAAAATTCGGATGAACAATTCACCGATGACCTTGCGCTTTTGTTCGGGTTCGGTAACGCCCTTGAGCGCCTCAAAATAGCGGTCAGCGGCTTTGACCGTGATCAGATTGATACCTTGTTCTTCAAGGAGTGCCTCGATTTGTTCGGTTTCGTTCTTGCGCATAAAGCCCGTATCCACATAGACGCAGTGGAGGAGGTTGCCAACGGCCTTGTTGGCAATGACGGCGGCGACCGTTGAGTCCACGCCACCGGAACAAGCGATGATGGCCACATCGTCGATGGTTGCCTTGAGGGATTCAATGCTCTCGGCAATGAACTCCTCGGCGTCAAACATCTCAGGCACCGCCGTTGACTTCCTTGTCCTGAGCCTTCACACGGTCGATTTGGTCGAGCTTGTTCTGTTCAAGCGCAGCGGCGTACTTGGCGTTGGAAAGAGCCAACATTTGGACGGCGAGGTAGCCAGCGTTATCACCACGGTCAACACCAACGGTAGCGGCGGGCACACCCGGTGGAAGTTGAGCGATGGACAACAGGGAGTCGTAGGGGACCCGTCCGCCGCATGGCACGCCGATAACCGGTTTGGTGGTCAAGGCAGCCACGGCACCCGGTAGCGCAGCAGCGAGACCGGCCATGGCGATGAAGACCGAACAACCGTCGTCAATGGCATCGCCAACGATTTGCTCAACAAATTTTGGCGAGCGGTGAGCGGAGGCGACACGAAGTTGGTAGGGGACATCAAAATGTTCCAAGATTTTCGTACACTTTTGGGCAATCGGGAGGTCTGAGGAAGACCCAAGCAAAATGGTTACATCCATGCTCATCCGCCATCGCGGGTGGTTCTTTATGATGACTGATTGAACCGATGAACTGCAAAGCCTCACTCCTCGCTCAAGGAGGTCAACGAAGCATCACGAAGAGCAACAAAATCCAGCCCCCAAACCGTGAACTCAGGAACATCCGATAGGGGAACCAATGGCTCCAAACACAGCGAGGTTTCCTCGCCATCCACGGATCCGTAAAGGGTGCATACGCCTCCATGTTCAAAACGGAAGATGCCCATTCGGCCGTTGGTCCAACGACCGTTTTGGATACCCCATCCACTCATCGCATGAAGGGGCAAGGGGGTTTTGGTGGACCACGGAATGCTGAGGGCGGGGGCATTGCACGACGCAAGATGATTCAGAGCGACGTACATGGTTGCGACTGTCCCGAAAATCAAGCCATACGCCACCCACCACCAAGCTTCCATATCAAGCCCCCAAAGAAGACCCAAACACAAGGCAGAGGATGCCAAGGAAGCCACCGCCAATTGCATGCGTGGCTCGTGAAGAGAGGAGCGCCGTTGCCCAGCACCGGTCCAAAAGGCCAACACCAGCATGACCAATGCAGCGGTTGCAAGGGTAATGCGGTGCTGTGCATACCTCGATGAAATGGCCATTACGACCATGAAGCCAACCGGGAGGAGCGCCCATGAAAACACAAAGAGCGTGACGGTGAAATCCTGCTCTATTTCGTTCGCCGTCCAGCCATCGGGTAGGTCATCCACACATGCTGCTCGGGTAAGGTCGGGATAATCCTTCCTCATTTCAAGCATCATCGTAGGGGTGTCGCAGACAGAGGTTTCTCGCTGCATACACCTCGTCAACCCTGCGCACGGG
>DAGF01000014.1:0-344 GCA_002495645.1 Euryarchaeota archaeon UBA549 | reverse complement strand
TCAGCAAAGGTGTCGAGGGTGTCTTTGGACTCGGTCTCGGTCGGTTCGATCATCATGCATTCAGGGACAACCAGCGGGAAGTAAACCGTCGGTGCCATGTAGCCACGGTCGAGCAAACCTTTGGCGACGTCCATGGCGGAGATGCCCAAGGCTTCCTTCGCTGGCTGCATCGAGAGCGTGAACTCGTGCTTGGCGACATCGGTTTCTGCGCCATCGACAAAGAGGTGGTCGACGCCAGCTTTCTTGGCCTCCCGGTGGATGGCGTGGCGGAGGTAATTGGCGTTGAGAACGGCGTGCTCGGACATCGTTTTGAGGCCGGAACCGTACCTTCGGTAGTAAGCCCA
>DAGF01000023.1 GCA_002495645.1 Euryarchaeota archaeon UBA549 | reverse complement strand
CTCAGCACGAGCGACGGCGATACCATCCTCAACATCGACCTTGCGAAGCATGATGGCGCCGGCAACAATGAGCAGGGAAATGGCGAAAATACCCACACGCGAGTCAAACCACACGGTCATGACCGAGTAGATCAACGGACCGAGCAGAGCAGCGACCTTACCAAAGAAGCCGAAGAAGCCGAAGAACTCGGCCGAACGGGTTTCTGGGACCATCTGGCCAAACATGGAGCGAGCCAGTCCTTGGGAGCCACCGAGGAGCGCACCGCCAAAGACACCCAGCAACAAGAACTGGAAGAAGACGGTCATGCCTAGTGGTGCCCAAACCAAGGCTCGAGCGGTCTTTGGAATGAAATCCAGCATCCCATCGCCGAGGCTGGTGGGGTGGTTCACACCCAAGCCGGTGGTGTTGGCAAATTCGCCACCTTCAATGCTGTAAGAGAACCGAGACTCATCCATGGTCGCCTCCAAGGCCGCCAAGGCCTCCGCCGTCAAGGTGACGCTCACGTTCACGGGTCCGTCGCTATTCGTAGCCCACTCGACGGCATAACCGGACTTGTAATCCTCGTTCTGTTGGACGGGAAGAATGGCTTCGTGCTCGAGGGCCCACTGTTGTTCATCGTCCTCGGGCAGGGCTGCGATTGGATTGACACCCTCTCGGGCAATAGCGTCGTACATGCCCGTATCATCGTTGTAGGTGTATTGCATGTCGTACTCGTCGTGGTTCTCCAACTCAAGAGGAGCGAAAGAGAGGGCACCAACAATGACGAAGCACCAGCAGACCAGGGAGAATTGAAGCGCACCCTTGGTGCCCCACTTTTCAGCCAACTTGGTGAAGCCAATGGCAGCTGGTGCGGCAACGAACTGGATGATGAGAATGGTCAAGATGAGGCCGGTGGTGGTGAGGCCGAGGACGACGATACCGAAGACGCCAGCAAGGGCGGTCACCGAGTTGATGCCGTCGATGAAGCAGAAGTAAGCGAGCATGTAGAAAAACAATGTTCGGAAACTCTTGATGTCCGAAAGCGTGGCCTTCACTTCCCCCAGTGCCATCTTGGTGGAGGCGACCATGCCCATGGGTTCCATCTCGTTCTCGATGTGCGGCTCAGGCACCATGCGGAAGGTCATCTGGGCAAAGCCAAGCCACCAGATACCTGAGGTCGCCATGGCGAAGGGAATCACCCAACTTCGTCCAGGAAGGCCCAATACCAAGGCGAGGTGGACGACCAAGAGGAGGCCACCACCGAGGTAGCCTGCTGCGAAGGCTTTGTTGGAGATGGAATCCATTTCAGACTCATCACCCATGTGAGGGAGAAGGGCATTGTAGAAGACGCCGGCACCGTTGAGACCAACGTTGGCCATCATGAACATGATGAGGGCCCATATCCACCCCATTGACACACCAAGGTAGGGGGAAAGGGCCAGAAGAATACACGATACAGAACCGAGGACCGTGAGAATTTTCAGCCACCACATTTTGATCATTCGACGGTCTGCGATGACGCCGAGGGAAGGCGCACAAATCGCCACCAGCAGGGCACCGATCATGACAGCAGCGGAGTACATGGCGTCCGCCGTCCACTCACTACCGAGCAATTTGGTGGAGATGCCGTTGGCTTCGGCGAAAAGATAAGCGAACCAAGCTGGGAAGATGGCGGTGGTAACCGATGTCTCAAAGGCGCTTTTTCCCCAATCGTAGGCACAGTATCCTCGGACCCGTTGGTCCTTTTCCGTCATGACTTCTGTCGCTTCCATGGCTCAGCATGACGCGGTGGCCTTATGAATTCATACCCGTGAAGAGAGCCACGAATTGGGGTTTGGAAACCCCCACAAGTGTGCCATCAGTGGTCTCGGATGATGATGTAGCGGCCAAGGGCTTCTTGCCACATGATCTTCTGACCTGCTTCAATGTTCATCTCGGACTCAGCGGAGGGCATGGGGAGAATCATCATGGAGTAATCTCGGTCGTTCATGGCGTGAACTTCGTTGCCTTCGAGGTGGGTGACCGTGGCCGTGCCCTTCTCGATCATGGGGACGTTGATGGAATCGGTCACCGTGCCAACGTGGGAGATTTTCTTACCCGTGAAGATGGATTCCAAGGAAAGACGAGCCTTTGCGGAGCCGTGCTTTCCAGGCTTGGATTTTGAGATGCTCAGAATTTTGTAAGCTTCGTCGTCAACGACGCAAAATCGTCCAACTTTTAGCGTTCGAATTTCTACACGGTCGGTGCCTGGCATGGTATCCCTCAACAGCGCTGTCAAGGTGTTGGCTTATCACCCTTCGCCCCACTGCGGCTGAAATCTTACAAATCCCGGACATCAAATCGTTGACCTGATTGCTCGAAACTGTGAGCCGTCATCAGCGGAAAAAGAGCGGCGGCGACATCCTCAGGGTTGGACAACTGTCCGTCTTCGTGGTAGCCGACGAAATTGGCTCGCAGGGGAAAATCCTCCTCGGAAGCAGAACGGATGGTCGTTTGCATCGCCGTATCCACGATACCAGGAGCAACCGAAACCGCCGTGATGTTGTGTTCTCGCCCCTCTTCAGCCAAACACCTGGTCCACATGTCAAGGCCAGCCTTTGCCGTGCAGTAAGCCGACCAAGAGGCCAACGGACGAAGCGCAGCCCCGCTGGAAATCGTGGTGACACGAACCCGATGTTCCCCCTGGAGAGCGGGACCGAGCACCTGTGTCAAGTGTTGAACACCAACGACGTTGACCATCATGGAACGCCCCCAGTCCCCAGCATCGGCATCAAAGAGGGGTTTGATGGGATGGATATCTCCGGCGTTGTGAACGATGCCGTGAATCGCACCCTCGTTGGCAAGGATGGTTTGCGCTGCTTCCTCGATGGCGGCAGGTACACCCAAGTCGCAGGGCGTGGCGTAGGAATTTGGAGCGATGGCCTGAACGTCGGCGGTTGTTTGCTCAAGTTCGGAACTGTTCCTTGCGAGAAGGACGACGCGAGCGCCTGCACGAGCCAGTGCCAAGGACACTTCACGCCCAATGCCTTTGGATGCGCCAGTGATGAGGTAGGTCTGCCCTTGAAGGTCGCCCACAGTACCACCTCAATAGGTGTAGAAGCCTTGGCCGGACTTTCTGCCAAGCTTGCCTTCCTCGACCATTTGGATGAGCAAAGGAGCGGGTGCGTACTTCTCGGTGCCAAAGCCTTCGTAGAGGACGTTCATGATGTGAAGAACGGTGTCGTTGCCAATCAAATCCGAAAGTGCCAACGGCCCGATGGGGTGGTTCATGCCGAGTTTCATGATGCCATCGATGGCTTCGGGTTCTGCAACGCCTTCTTGGAGCGTGAGGATGGCTTCGTTGATCATGGGACAAAGGATGCGGTTGGAAACAAAGCCGGGTGCATCGTTGCACGAAAGGGCGGTCTTGCCCATCTTTTCAGCCGCTTCGACCACAGCGCTGTTGGTCGCTTCACTGGTGCCATCCCCGTTGATGATTTCAACGAGTTTCATGATGGGAACCGGGTTCATGAAATGCATGCCAATGACCTTGTCCGG
>DAGF01000064.1:665-20549 GCA_002495645.1 Euryarchaeota archaeon UBA549 | reverse complement strand
CCTGTTTTTGTTCACGAAACAAGGCTGGCGAGCAGTTCGTTCCACGCTTGAGTGACCGCTTCGGCCGAAGCGAAGCGCAGGCGTTCCTCCACCGTTTCCTCTTCCCGCCAACCCGTTCGCAGCGCCGCTTCAATGCCGTCGGCCAGTTCCTCGGGGTCTTCGGCTCGCACCCACGAGGAGGGCAGATAGCGAGCGACTTCGCCAACGTCAACGCTGACCACGGGCGTTCCGCAGAGAAGCGATTCTCTCGCCACCAGCGGGCCTGCTTCACGCTTGGAGGTGATGAGGGTCACGTCTGCAGTCAACATTCGGTCATACACGATGTTTCTGGGTTGATGGCGCAGCGATGTGATGCCCACCATCCAACCGCGTGCCTCCAACACCTCTCCAGTTTGCAGTGCCAAGAGGTGCCGTTTTTCGGGGCGACGAGGGTCAGCAGGAAACAGGATATCGATGGGCTCTTTTTGCCATGCTTTTTTCATCGGGGCGACCGGTCGCCTCCATTCCTTGTCGATGGCCGTCACGCACGGTATGGTTTCCACGCGCCCAGGCGGGTTGGCGAGGTTGTTGGCCGTCTCTGTCAACCGTTGAGACGCACAAACCAAAGCAGCGCATGCTGATGCGGAATCTTCGATGCGCCCCCCCACACCTTTGAGGGTCAAACCGACATCGAAATCGTGGCCGTGAACCACGCCCACCCATGGGCAATTCCACCGCTGGGCAAGCCGCTGGGCCAGACCAGCCACCGGCCACAAGGTGTGGCAGACGATGATGTCAGGGCGCCAGGAGCCGAGGTTCTTCTCCACCCATCCCGCTCGGCGAGCGATGCTGCTGGCCGTCAGTCTTGGGTAGGGGTGGTCGGGCAGAGCAAAGAAACGAGGTACGAGAATGTCCACGCCTTGATGCTTCCACGCGCGCGGGGCTTTGGAGACACCCATCATGGTCGAGCGCCGTGCCTCAGCGTATTTTGGCATCCGAGGAAGCGGGTTGACCACCTTCACATCATGGCCCATTTCCTTGAGCAGCAGAACATGGTCCTCGACGAAGACGCCCCGTGTGGGGTTGAGAGGCACTGGGTAGAGTAAACTCACCACGAGGATTTGGATGGAAACCCCTCCTCAACTGAGCGCTTGATGAATTTCTGCGAGGTTGTCAGCGACGTTGGCGCGGTCGTTGAACAAGCCAGAGCCAACCACGCAATTGGTGACGCCCCAGTCTCGCAGCATGGCGATGTTGTGGGCTTTCACGCCACCGTCGACTTGGATTTGCACGGGGCGGCCCCCGGCCGCGACCTGCGCTTCGATGGCCTCGGCGAGTCGTCGAATTTTACTCTCAACGTTTGGAATGAACGATTGTCCGCCAAAGCCGGGGTTGACGCTCATGATGAGCACCAAATCCACTTCGCTCAACACCTCAAGCGCTGCTTCGACGGGCGTCGCAGGGTTGAGAACGATGCCCGCTGTAGCACCGCCCTCACGGATTGCACCGAGCAAGCGGTGAAGATGCTTGACGGCCTCGACATGAACGGAAAGGTGATTGCATCCCGCATCAATGTAGTCTTGAAAACAGGCTTCAGCGTTTTCGATCATCAGGTGAGCATCGAACACCGCATCGGGCCCGAGGGCTTTGCGGAGGCTTCGGATGACAGGGGGCCCGAAGGTCAGGTTGGGCACGAAGTTACCGTCCATGACGTCGAGGTGAAGCCAATCAAGGCCCGCTTCCAACGCTTCCTTGCAGTCGGTTGACAGGTCGGCGAGGTTGGCCGTCAGGACGCTGGGTGCAATGATCATGTCATCCCTCATGCAGTTCCAGCGGTCGCCATTTGAAGAGACTTGCCATGTTGGCGGACCAAAAAAACGGGCGCAAACGCCTATAATGCGCCTTCCCGACCGTGAGTTCGGTGAACCCCATGGGTGAAGTAAGGAACATCAGCGACAGCGAATTCAACGATACCGTCAACGAAACCGAGTGGGTCATCGTTGACTTTTGGGCACCCTGGTGCGCTCCTTGTAAGGCCATTGCCCCCGTATTGGCCGCAGTGGCTGAGGAGCGAGAGATCCTCGTCGCCAAGGTCGACACCGAACAAAACACCGCCACCGCCGCTCAACTCGGCGTGCGAAGCATCCCTGCGCTCTTCATGTACCGAAACGGAACCGTCGTCTCCCAAAAGACGGGCAGCATGCCCAAGGCCAAGTTGCTTGCGTGGATTGACGAGGTCATGACGGCCGACGATTTCTGAATCAGGCGAGACGATTCTTTCGTGCTTCGCTGGCTTCGCCAACATCTCTGCGCAAGCGTTCGCGCAGCGCTTCGTGAAGCCACATCCCTTCCTCGAGTTCCAGCAACAGCCCGTGTTTGAGCAAGTTTTCAGGCGGCGTCCCGTTCCATCCCACGCCTGCGGCCAGCGTTTCCCACGGCACCGGTGCATCGGCGACGGCCAAGGTGGCCAGCAACTCCTTTTCTTGGTCGGGCAGACGAAGGAGAATTTCCTCGTCGAGGAAGCGGAGCCAATCCTTGTGCGTTGGTTGGCCGTACAATTCCAGTAACTCCATCGCCAACGGGTGGCCGCCGGTCGCTGCGTGGACGTCTTCGGCCGGAGGTGAATCCTCGCTTTCCAACGAGGAGAGCCAAGCCTCGGTGGCTTCGAGGCTCAACCCTTTGAGCGCCAATTCGCGAACATTGTCTCGGATGTGAACATCTCGTCGGTCGTACACGCTGAGTTCAGTTCTGGAGACGAGCAGGACGCGCAGCGGCCCTTTTTGGGCCAGTTGAAGCAAGGAGCCCAGCAGGTGGCTGGCTTTCTCGCTGATGTAGTGCACGTCATCGAGCACGATGAGCCAGTAGGGCGGCGGACCGCCAACGCTGTCCTTGAAACGCTCTCGAATGGTGTTGGCGTCCGTCATGTAGGCCATCAACCGGCGGCGCCAGGCATCCACGTCCATGTCGGCGCCGGGCGTCAGCGGTAACGTTTCGATGATGCGGTAGGGGTCGTGGGATTCGTCAATGCCAAAGCGGTGGAGCAAGCTCGTGGCGAGACCGAGTGCGCGGTCCCACGGTTGGCAGGTGTACCAGCACACCGAGAGGTGGGGGTCGATTTCCATGTGCTTTTGCAGCCAGTGCGCGATGAGGGTTGATTTTCCGATGCCTGCAATGCCGTGCACCACCATGCAGGGGTGGCGGTCAGCGAACCAATCGTTCAGCGTTTTCAGTTCATCGTCTCGTCCGTAAACGGGGCGCGTCGTTGGCGGTTGATTCGCATACGTGGCGTGAACACCGACCAGTGGCGTCAAGCGGCCAGGTTTTGGCAAGCCGTCAGGCTCCGACGTCTTTCGGATGCTGCCGAAGCGAATATCGCCGTAGGTCAGCACGCCCTCATGCTGTGCGTGAAGGAGAATTTGAAGCAGGCTCAGTTCCGTCTCAAGCAGCGATGGAGCCTCAGAGGCTTTGACCTCGAGGAGTTCACCCTCCATGTTACGAAGCAGGACCTTCGTC
This sequence comes from Euryarchaeota archaeon UBA549, assembly GCA_002495645.1. Classification (GTDB taxonomy): domain Archaea; phylum Thermoplasmatota; class Poseidoniia; order Poseidoniales; family Poseidoniaceae; genus Poseidonia. The sequence goes on along the minus strand of DAGF01000064.1, from coordinate 17,057 downwards.
TCCTCGAGCGTCGCTTGACGCTGCGTTGCTTGCAAGCGCCCTTCTTCGGTTAACTGCCATGTTTTCTGGCGGCGTTCATCGCCCTGAACGGCGCGGGTGTGTTCCTCCACCAGCAACGCCTTCAGCAAATCGCGCATCGTACGGCTCACGTTGGGTGGGTGTTGAGCGCAGGCTTCGGCGATACCGGGCCGCGTCATCGAGGCAGGAACCATGTAGCGGTCGGCCCATTCATCGTTGGCGAGCAAATGAAGGAGGATGCGATCTTTTGCGGCGACATTGACCTTTGGAATGTCCCCCGCCATGGCTTTGGCTAAACTCTCCATCTGTTCAAAACTTCGTGTTCGCTGGCCCTCGTTGTTTGAGCATTCTAGCAAAAACCCCTTTATATTGACAAGTCTGCGAGATTCATGGTTCTCTCCGCGGGCGGCAAGAACTCGTCAAAACACGGCGCCTTTCTCCTTGCTTTCCTCTTCCTCCTCTCCGTCACAAGTCTGGCTGCCCAAGCCGCAGATTCAGACGGCGATGGCGTCCTTGACAGCGCTGATGATTGCCCGTGGTCTTCGGGCACTTCGACGGTGGACAAGGACGGATGCCCCGACCGAGACGGCGACGGCACGTCAGATTTCAACGACGCATGGGCCATCAGCAATCCGAACTATCAGAACGAATTCACCACGAGTTCCAGCAGCGATTACTACGGCGTGGCGTATTCCCCAGACGGCGAATTCATCGTCACCGGTTCGGAAGACGATTTTGTTCGCATCTGGAACGCCAGCACATGGACGAATGTCCGCTCCGACAACACGGGCACCAATGTCAACGATGTTGATTGGTCGCCAGATGGCGACTATGTCGCCGCCGCCCGAGACGACGACAGCATCGAAATCTTCCACAGCAGCAACCTCTCCTCCTTGCACGGCAGCATCAGCGTTGACGTCGGAGGAGGAGACCAGGTCAACGCCGTTGAATTCTCGCCGGACAGCTCCACAGTCGCCGTGGCCATCGGCCGCTCTGGAAACGGCGGAACCAACGGCGAAGTGACCGTCATCGACGTGCAAACGGGCACGGAACTGTACGCTGTCAACCCGAACGGTGAGGACCGCTTTTACGACCTCGCACATTCACCCGACGGACAATACATTGCCATGGCCGGAAACGGCGAGATCTACATCGTCAACACGACCTCACGAGCGACCACGTGGACGTTCACCAACCCTCCAGCAGCGGTCAATGCGCTCGCATGGTCGCCCGATGGAAATTACATTTCGATGTGCGGGGGTTGGGAAGGCTCCTCAGCCAGCTTTGACATGTATCAGTACGCAAACGGCGTATGGAGCCGAATCTGGCAAAAGACCACCACCACCTCCTGCGCCTCAACCACCTTCTCTGCTGACAGTTCTCAAGTGATTTCAGCCATGTACTGGTACCAAGCCGACGGTGCCACGGCCAGGGTGTACCATTCCAACACCGGCGTCCAAGTCGATTCCTTCAGTGGTCCCCGTCCCGGCGGCTGCACCTCCGGAAGCAACAACCAGTGCGGTACGATGTACGGCGTTGCATGGAGTCCAGATTCGACCCACATCGTCACGGCCCACGGCCGAAACGACGAGGGCGTCTACTACTGGTACGCTGACATCGACGAAGACAACGACGGCTACAACACCACCGACCAAGGCGATGGTATCGTGGACGCCTTCCCGTCCGACGGGACGCAGTGGAACGATACGGACGCCGATGGTTTCGGCGACAACCCGGCGCCAGCCAACGAACCCGACGCGTGCCCCAACACACCCGGTACGTCCACCGAAGACCGCTTTGGCTGCCCCGACCTTGACGGCGATGGCTGGTCTGATGAAGGTGATTGGGACCCGTTGAACCCCGACCAGTGGGTCGACGCTGACGAGGACGGCTACGGCGATAATTACCTGTTTGATTTGGACGAGTACCAGTACCATGTGAACCAGACCGGTGACGCCTTCCCCAACGACCCGACGCAGTGGAACGACACCGACGGGGACGGTTATGGCGACAATTTCGAGGACACCTCATGGCTCTCCTACCGGCCCTCAGAATGGCCCGGTCTTTTGCTGCCCGCAGCGAACCTGCCTGACGCCTTCCCGCTCGACCGAACCCAATACATTGACAGCGATGGCGATTGGGTGGGCGACAACCAAAACAGCGACCGAGCGGATGCATGTCCCAGCACCTGGGGCAATTCAACATACGACCGACTCGGCTGCCTCGATAGCGATGGCGACGGCTATTCCAACCCAACGGCAAATTGGCCCAGCACCCCGGATTGCTACGGTGCCGATGCCTTCCCCAACGACGCCACACAGTGGTGTGATGAAGACAACGATGGCTTTGGTAGCAACCCCGACGGCAACAACCCCGATGATTGTCCAAACAGTGCCGGTTCCTCAACCATCGACCGCGTGGGCTGCGCCGACCGAGACGGTGACGGCTACTCGAACGCAGGCGACCCGTTCCCTGACGATGCCACACAATGGTCGGACCGAGACGGTGACAACCGTGGCGACAACGCCAACGGCAACAACCCCGACGCTTTCCCCGACGACACCAGCCAATGGAGAGACAGCGATGGTGATGGTTACGGCGACAACCCCGGTGGCAACAACGGCGACGCCTTCCCCACCGACCCAACGCAATGGAGCGATGAAGACGGTGATGGTTACGGCGACAACCAAAACGGAACCAAAGGGGACCTCTGCCCGCTTGAATACGGTGAATCCCAAGAACCTGCAAGCCGAGGCTGTCCTGACTTTGACTTGGATGGTTTCCCAGACAACGTGGATAAATTCCCGAGCGACCCCTTCCAGTGGGCCGATGCTGATGGCGACGGCTACGGCGATAACACCAACGTTCCCAGCGGAGACGATTGTGTGGATGTCTTTGGCAAATCCTTCGAAGAGGGACGTCAAGGTTGCCCAGATGCCGACTTAGACGGCTATGCTGACGTTGACGATGTCTTCCCCGAGGACTCCGAACAATGGTCGGACTTTGACGGCGACGGTTGGGGCGACAATTACTACTGGGAAAACATCACCGAGGCTGATTCAGAGAACGTTGGTATGTTCATCACGCTACGAGAACAACGCGGCGATGCCTTCCCAGAAATTGCAACCCAGTGGTCGGACATCGACGGCGACGGTTGGGGCGACAACCAGAGCAGTTCCAACCGCGTGGACAATTTCCCCCTTCGGGCCAGCCAGTGGAACGACTTTGACGGCGATGGATTCGGCGACAACGCTGTCGCAGGCTCCTATCAGCCGGATGCTTGCCCCAAAATCCCTGGTACATCAACGGCGAACGATGAATACGGTTGCCCCGATTCAGACAATGACGGCGTTTCTGACGATGCCGACCCGTGTCCGTGGGACCCCGATGTCTCCGAAGGTGCCCGAAGCACGGCGAATTGCGCCATCACCTCCGACCCGAGTTTGCAAGCCAACGACGGCGAAGGGGGTACCTCCTTGCTGGGCGGAGATAACAGCACCTTGCAGTTGATGGGCGGTGTCATTATCTTCCTTCTGGCGTTGATCGTGGTCGCCCAGGTCGCTCGTGCTGCGGGTAAGCGTAAGGCCGTAGCCGCCAAGCGAGAAGAGCAAATGGTCCAATCATCCTTTGCCGAGGAAGAAGAGCGTCGTCAAGCCTGGATTCAGCATTACATCGCTGAAGGAAATTACGCTGAGGCACGGGCGCTTGGTTGGGAGGGCACCGAAGGCCTTCCCGAGTGGAAACAGTACGAGATGCAACAGCAGGCAGCTCAAGATGCAGCCATTCCAACGATGATGGACCTCGAAAACCTCTGAGTGTTCACGCATTCTTTGCACCGCTGACCTTTCAAAGGAGAACAGGCCATGTTTTCACATGGGCGAGAAGCCGGCAGGCCGATTGTTGATGTTGGCGGGGTTGTTGGTGACCTCGCTCTTCATCGGTATGGTCTCGGCCGAAACGGGCAACCTCACGCTGGTCGTCGAGGAGAACACGCCGGTGGACAATCCGTGGTATTCCCCCGAACATCCACTCGTTCTGACGCCCACCTTGGTGAACAACGGCCCTGAAGTCTCGCTCACCGTCAATCCATCCTGTTCCTTCGTGTACAACGTCTACAACGCCACGGGCGTGATGCTCGTCAACGGGTCGGAAAACTGCCCCGCCCGGGAACAGGGCATGGACCTCTTTGCTGGCGAGGAAGTGGCCTTCGAGCCCGTTGAATGGTCGATGAAAGATGCCGACGGCGAGTGGCTCGAAAGCGGCACCTACAGCGTTGAACTTCTCCACTCCAGTGGTTTGAGCACCGTTCTTGAGGCCACCGTCCAAACGCCGGTCTCCATTCCAGATGCCTTGGTTTACACCGTGGAATCCACCCAACGAACGGGGGCCGACGGACCGGTTGTTTACATGGTCAACCTCCACAACCCCACAGCCTCAAGCGTTGATGTGTCCAACCAACCCGTTTGTCTGCTTGAAGTACAAATTGGCACCCTTTCCCACCTTGGTGCTGACTGCTTCGCCGATGTGAAGACGCTCATGCCTGGCGAAGTGATGCTGGTCGACCACCTCACGGCCTCTGCCGATGAGTTCGTGGCCATCGCCACCCCCGGCGACGACTTCTCGTTCGCAACCACCTCCACAACGACCGACGAGACCGCTTCGCCACCGATGAGCATGACGCTTTCAGTCAGCGGCAATCAATTCTCAACCTTCGGCCCCGATGATGTCCTCATGAGCGAGGTGCTTCTGACCTCAACCGATGGTAACCCAACGGTTGTTGACTTCACCTCCTCATGCAAAGCGGAGATGTGGGTCGTCGACGACCTCGGTCAAACCGTCTTTGATTCACGAACGGGCAAGACCTGCACCGAGATTGATTTGGAACTCACCTTGAGTGATGAACCTGAACGCTTTACGCTGCCTCAGTGGTATTTCTACCTCGAAAACGGTTGCCGAGCAGAGCCGGGCACGTACACCGTCATCGCTGAAGTGCCCGAACACGGGCTCGCCGCCAGTCAACACATCGAGTACGCTTCCATGGAGGCGAACCCCTGTGCTGAAGCCAGTTCTGCTGACCTTGAAGCCTCGCTGAGTTGGAGCGACGAGACCACCATGAACGTCGCCGCTCTGATGTCCAGCGAAGCCGACGATTACCTTCGATTGGCTCAACCTTGTGCGTTTGAAGTGGAATTCCTCAACCTCGACAACGAGGTTGTCCACCAATTCCAGACCTTGTGCGATGCCTACGATGGACGAAAGATTCTCTTGCCCTCCTCCGAGGAGCCCTTGCAGTTTGATCCGCTTGCCATCAGCATGGTGCAGGACGGGGAAGCCTTGGTTCCCGACGGCGAATACACCCTGCAATTGACCGTGCTGTCCACGTCCTCAGCCACCGTCTCAATGCCGTTTTCCTGGCCTCAAAATCTCGGCGAGGTCGTTGAGGAGGACGTCGTTGAAATCATCGCCCCTGAGCGATTTGAACTCCTCGGAACATGGACGGGCCAAACCACTCCACAAGGCACGTGTTACATCATGGAAAACGGCGAAGAAACCCACCTGCTCGCCAACGCGAGAACCCTCCCCACTTGGTCCCCATCCTCTGATGTCCAAGGCCTCTACGTCGTCATTCCTGCAGAACCATCGCCGGCCTGTGCAGACCTCGCCGCCCCTTCGGTTGAGGTGGTTGAAGTTCGCATGGAAGAGGCCCTTCTTTCCGAAGAAGAACCAGCGGTCGCTGCACCCGTTGAGGAGTTGGCGCCCGTCAGTCAATCAAGCCCCGTTATCACGGTCGTCTCCGTGGTTGTGACGGCTTCAATTCTCTCGTTATTCGTCGTCGCTGCTTCTACCAATGAAGCGCTTCGTCTCCCCGCCACCATGGCGGGCCTGTGGTTCCTCGGTCTTCTTGGCAAAACGCACGAAACCACGGACGGACGCTATCAACGAGGTCGATTGATGGGGTATTTGACAGCCAACCCGGGGTGCCATTTCCGTGCTCTGATGAGTGCTTTGGACATGAGCAACGGCCAAATCACCCACCATTTGAGAATCCTCGAAACCGAAGAGCACGTTTGGCGTAAGAACGACGGACGGTTGGTCCGTTTCTACCCACTCACGAATCAACTTCACCCGGGCACCAAGGAAGAAGACCTCCCCGTTCCCCCGCTTTCGCCCGACCCCAACAGCTTGCAAGGGAAAATTCTCAACCTCCTTGATCAAGACGGAGGCTTGGGCCAATTCCCGACACAAGCAGAATTGGCGAAGCGTCTGGAAAAGAGCCAGCAGTTGATTTCTCATCACCTCCGAACACTCCAGAAATTCGGTTTGGTCGAGCGCCGAAAGATGGGCGTAAAGAACCGGTACAAACTCACCAGAGAAGCTATTTTCCTGCTGGAGACCAGCGGTGATTTCGCTCATGAAGACGCCCTCTGATGTAGGGCTTCGTGGCAGAAACGAGGCGTGGATTTCATAGCGTGTCGGCGAGTCGGGGGGCATGTCCTGTGGACGGTGAACCCTCATGTCAGCCGAAACGACCCCTGTAGACGAGGTTGGCTGGCAGAAACAATGGGATGAAGCAGAGCTTTTTCACGCCGATATTCACAGCGATCGTCCCAAGTTCTACTGTCTTGAGATGTACCCGTATCCCTCGGGAAAAATGCACATGGGTCACGTCCGAAATTATTCCATTGGGGATGCAGTTGCCCGATTCAAGCGCTTGATGGGCTTTGATGTGCTCTACCCGATGGGCTTCGATTCCTTCGGGATGCCTGCGGAAAACGCTGCGATTTCCGAGGGCGGCCACCCTCACGACATCACGGAACGCAACATGGCGTCCATCACCGAACAAATCAAGCGGATGGGCTTCTCGTACGACTGGCGACGCACGCTCAAAAGCCACGACCCTCGATACTACAAGTGGAACCAGTGGTTCTTCACGAAGTTCATGGAAAACGGCCTAGCGACGCGCGAATTCTCGCCGGTCAACTGGTGCACATCGTGCAACACGGTGCTTGCCAACGAGCAGGTGAAAGCAGGCCGGTGCTGGCGCTGTAACGGCCCCGTGACCCAGAAGGAGATGAACCAGTGGTTCCTTGACCTTCCATCCTACGGTCAGGAACTCGAGGACGGCCTCGACACCATCGGTTTCCCCGAACACGTCAAATCGCTCCAGCGAGACTGGCTGGGCCGCTCCGAGGGTGCCAACATTCGCTTTGGCATCGTGGACGATGAGCGGGACATCGAAGTCTTCACCACCCGTCCCGATACCCTGTTCGGCTCCACCTTCGTCACCCTCGCTCCTGAACACCCGCTGGCCGAGTCCTTGGTGGTAGGAACCGAGCACGAAGCGGCCTGGAAAGCCCTCTATGACGAAGTCGCCTCGATGGCGGAATTTGACCGCATCAAGAACATGAACAAGAAGAAAGGTGTGTTTTCCGGACGCTACGCCATCCACCCGTTGACCGGTGAGCATGTTCCAATCTGGATTGGCAATTTCGTCATCGCCACCTACGGAACCGGGGCCGTCATGGCCGTGCCCGCCCACGACGAGCGAGACCACGATTTTGCCAAGCAATACGGCATCCCCATCAAGCGCGTTCTGGTGATGGAAGAAGGGGGCGACGCTGATGCTGCTATGGACAAGGCCGAAGTCGACCTTGGTTGGATGGTCAACAGTCCGCTCGAGGGCTTTGATGGCCTCTACGGGTCGGAGGCCAAGCAAGCCGTGTGCGATGCATTGGAGAAGGCAGGACGAGGTTCGCAAACCATCAACTGGAAAATTCGGCCTTGGCTTATCTCAAGGCAGCGCTACTGGGGGACCCCCATTCCTGTGATTCACTGCGATGATTGCGGCCCTGTTCCCGTTCCAGAAGAAGACCTCCCCGTGGAACTTCCTCGCGACGTGGTGTTCGGCCAAGGCAACCCATTGACAACATCCGAGTCCTTCCTGAACGTCGACTGTCCCAAGTGCGGGAAACCCGCCCGCCGTGAAACCGACACCATGGACACGTTCATTGATTCCTCGTGGTATTTCCTCCGCTACACGGATGCACTCAATGACGAAGCAGCCTTTGAGAAGACGATCGCCAACCATTGGATGAACGTGGATTTCTATTGCGGTGGCATTGAGCACGCTCAGATGCACCTCATCTACGCCCGTTTCATGACCAAAGCCCTTCGCGACCTCGGCCTGGTCGACGTCGACGAGCCGTTCAACGAACTGCTCTGCCAGGGCATGGTCAACAAATCAGCGCCGTTCTGCCAGCCTTGTGGCATTACCCTTCCGACCATCTATGAGGGCCAACCCTGCCCCCACTGCGACAGTGAACTCGGTTCTCGCTCCGCAAAAATGAGCAAGTCGCTGGGCAACACCGTCTCGCCCGAGGAAATGATCGAACGCTACGGTGCAGACACTGTCCGGCTGTTCATTCTCTTCGCCGCAAACCCGACGGCCGGCATGGACTGGTCTGACGCTGCGCTTGACGCCAATCATCGCGTGATGGTGCAAATGCGAGGCATGCCGGAGCAACTGTTGGCTTGGTCCGAAACGACCTCACCCATGGACGGTTGGTTGGAGGCCCGTTTTTCTCAGCGCGTCCATGAATTCGTTGAAGCCATGGAGACCTACGATTTGCGTCGAGCGGTAGAAATCTCTCACTATGAGGTCATCAAGGATATCAACTGGTATGTCCGCCGAGGCGGCCAAAATTTGGATGTTGCACGACGCTGGCTCCCCGCGTGGGCTCAGATGGTCTCGGTTTCCACCCCTCATTTGGCCGAAGAATGGTGGGCTGCGCTGGACAGTACGAGCGGGTTGGTCGCTGGAAGCAACCTCTCGCTCCCCGAGTCGCTCAGTGAAGCACACGTGTTGACCTTATCCGGTGAACAATACATCCGCGACATCCTCGACCAAGCCCGCAAAGTCCGCAACGTGGCCGAGCGCCACCTCGGTGAGCCGGCGAGCAAGGCGACCTTCGTGGTCTCACCCGAATGGAAACGCGAAATGGCAACAGCTGCGCTGTCCTTCATCGGCGAAGGCGGTCATCCAAAGCAGTTCATTCCCGTGCTCCAAGAACTCCCGCTCGCTCAGGGCGAGCGCAAGGGTGAGATGATGGGCTTCTGGGGCAAGAAAATGCTCCCTCAAGTCTTCAAGTGGGACGATGCTTCTCGAGCCGTCATTTGTTCTGCTTTGGATGAAGCATCGGTTCTTTCAGCGGCCTCGGCCTTTATTGCAGACGAACTCCAACTCTCAGAGGTCATCATCGTGCTTGGTGAAAGCGAGGCCGATGACACGGGCCGAGCCGGCTCAGCCATGCCCCTGTCACCTGCTGTCGTTTACGCCTGATCATTCCTCTTCAAGCCCCGGCGGGATTGGAGGAGCCTCAAACCCGACCGGTGTTTTGGGAAGGGGTGGCCCGGGTCGCTTGTTGTTGAGGTAGATGGCGTACACCACAATGGCGCCAGTGAGCAAGAACATCATCCCGGCCAATCCAAAGCCTCCGCTGTCAGTTTCACCCGATGGAGTCAAGGTACCGGTGGCGCAACCTCGCTCGTCCACCACAGCGTTGAGCGGTGAATCCAAACAGAAATCGTAGGCGTTGACCACGCCGTCGTTGTCATCGTCAAGTTGGTATTGACTGCACCCGTTTGAGGAAACTTGCTCTGAAGGGTCCGTGTTTGGACACCGGTCAAGCGGGTCGAGGACACCGTCTTGGTCGTCATCATCATCTTCAACCGCATCGATGCACCCGTCGCCGTCGTTGTCTTGTCCAGCCTGTGCTGCGCCGATGAGGCCTCGTGGACATCGGTCAATCGGGTCTTTGATGCCGTCCTCGTCATCATCGTCGTCTTCGAGGTCGTCATGACATCCATCGCCGTCATGGTCGAAGGTCGCTGCCTCATCGCCCCAGTTTTTCTCTCCCATCGGGCACGCGTCGTTCACATCGAGCACGGCGTCATCGTCATCATCGTCATCGGCGCCTTCGTCCAGGCACCCATCTACGTCGTAATCATTCCAGGAGAACGAAATCCACGAGTTGATGTCGTTGGGGCAGTTATCGTCGGGAATGGAGATGCCGTCACCGTCCTTGTCAAGGTCGCACGCATCCCCTACGCCATCGTTATCGAGGTCGGCTTGCGTGGGGTTGGCCACCGATGGACAGTTGTCCGCTTGGTCAACAAAACCGTCGTTATCGTTGTCTTCATCGGAACATCCATCCGATTCAATGTCGCTCTCTTCTGTTGAAATCCACCCAACAGGGCCTTTTGGACAGAGGTCGTATTCGTCAAATATACCGTCCTCGTCGTCGTCCAAATCCTCGGTCAAATCCCTGCAACCGTCGCCGTCGTGGTCCGAAACGCTGTTCGCAGCCCACCCCATGTCGCCGGCGGGACAATCGTCGTCTTCATTGGGTACGCTGTCCCCGTCGATGTCGTCATCGCATGCATCACCAAAGGCGTCGTTATCCAAGTTTGCTTGGTCGCTGTTCGCCAATTTGGGACAGTTGTCAATGCCGTCCAAAACGCCGTCAAGGTCAAGGTCAGTTTCGTACAACCACAATCCCATGTCGTATTGTTGACGCTGGTCAAAAGCATGGGTGCCGTACACGCCGTCGCTGTTGGAGATGAAGGAGACGACCGGGGAACCGGTGGCACTCATCCCGAGTGCATCGGGGACATCATCGCCCTGGCCGCCTGCAGATAGTGCCCAATCCCATCCGCCGTTGGCTTGGCGCTGTCCGAGGAAGACATCGTGATGGTTACCGTCATTGACGCCGTCAATATCGTTCAACGTGTATTCACCAAGGGTCAGGGAGCCAGTGGATTTTCCGACCACGATGGAGTCGCCCTGTTCGGTCATGAGCAGACCAACGGCGTGGTCTGCGCCGTTGCCGCCAAAGCCGGTGGCGTGCAACCACGTACCGTTTGAAGCGATGTGAGCCTCGTAGAAGTCAACCCAAACAGCGGCGGCCACCTCGAGGTCACCAAAGGTCATGTTCTGAAGGAAATCACCGATGATGGCAACACCGCCATTCGTGCGTCCAGCGCAATCGGTCACGCTGGCATCACCCGGGCCTCCAGCGCCTGAAGCCCACAACCAACCTCCAGAATTGTACTGACCGATGGCGATGTTGGAACCACCTGCGCTGGTGAGCGAGTGGTCGCCAAACGTGACCCAATCAAGGAAGGTGGTGGCAAGGTAGGTCTGGCCTGAACCATCGAGGCAAAGCGAGCCGGTTGCGTCCAAATTTTCACTTGAAAAAACGGTGTGCATGTTGAGGGGTGCACCGTTGTCATCGAGCACAAGAATGGCGATGGAATCCTCCGAAAGACTTCCGGGAGCCAAATCCTCGCCCGAAGCAAGTGAATCCCGATGGAGAACAGCGAGATGGATGTGGTCGTTTGAGAGCACCATGAGGTCGATGACGGACATTTGGAACGGGTTGGAAAACGCCGTTGCCCAAAGCCATTCTCCAAACGGGGTCATGGCCGCCAGAAACACTCCATTTGCGTGCTCATCTGCTGATTTGTTCAACGGTTCCAAGGCACCAAGCGTCAAGTTACACGGGTCACCCTTGGTCATGCCACAAAAGGTACCGGCGACCAGGATGGTGCCGTCGCTGAGGCGCCCCATCGAGTCAATGCCGTCCAGTCCACTGCTCGTCCCAGCCATGGTGTTGGTCCAGGTGCCGTTTTCGTCCAGCCAAGCAAGAAAGAAGTCGATGCCAAACGTGGAGTCTTCACTGGAAAAGCCGATCACATCACCGTGAAAATCGACGGTTTGCTCAAACATGCCGCCGATGATCATGCTTCCGTTGGAGAGGGGAACCATGCCTCGGATGCGTTCGTAACTCGAGCCACCGGCACTGGCCAACCAACCGCTTTCGTTGTCTTGGGAGGTGTGGTTGACGATTGGGGCCTCTTCAATCGTGGGTTGGGGGTGCCACTCAACCGAGGAAAGTGGAAACATGAGGAGCATGCAGGCGGCCAAGAAGGGGAGAAACGCCTTGGAACGCATCGGTTCACCATCGGCCTCTCGCATAAGAACCCGTCGTGCAGCCGTTTCGTGGGGAGCCTTCATTGAGTGTCGCCAAAAGTGAGCAGGCATGGGTGAATCACCTCGGCAGCGACGACGTTCCAATCAGCGCCGAGGAGGCTCTTCGAAACGACGGTACGGTGGTCCGAAGCGGGAGCACCAGATGGAGCGCTTTGCATCTGAAATCAAATCCATGAACATCGAAGCCGAACACCGATTTGAACGCACCCCTCTCCCCATGGCGTTTCCCAAGGACATGGATGCGCCTCGAACCTTCCGCCTCTCATGGATACCCGAACCGGTCCCCCTCAAGGTGGAGGAGCGCGTGGCATCCTTTGTCGTGAAGCGAGGCGAATTCGGTTGGTTGAGCGATGAAGGTGTTGATGAAATCGCTTCCTCACTGGAGGGCGAGGCGATGACCCTCGACCAGGCCCTCTCCCTTCGTTCGGCTCTGCTTCAGCAAAAGACGGTCTATTCGCATCATAAATTGAAATCAAAGGCCCGAGAACTTGCCCGCCATTACCGCTCGGGAACATCGGTGGTGGCGCTGTCAAAACAGTACGACTTCCCGCCCATGAATATCTTCAGAGTTGTGTTGGAAGCCATGGGCTGGTCGAAAAAGCGAATCAAGGAAAGCCTGCGAAACCCGTCATCGATGAAGCAACGTGAGCAGGACGAGTTCGAAGCCGCTGAGGCAGCTGACCGCGTGTCGAGCGTTGACCAATCCGAGACCCAGGTCAAGGCTGATTTGTTTGAGGACATCCTCGCCGATTGGTTTGAGGCCCAAGGTATTCGACTTCGCCGTCAGCCTGAGATGGTCAAGGAGCAATCTGAGTTGTTGGGCCGCCCTGTGCGCACGCCCGACCTTCTCTTCCTCGACCATGTCTACATCAACGACCAGCCAGTGGCGTGGATTGATGCCAAGCATTTCTACGGTGCCGACGTTGAGTTCCAACGTAAGAAAATGAAGAAGCAGATGAATCGGTACATCGAGGAATGGGGCAGTGGAGCCATCATGTTCCGCCATGGGTTTTCAGAAAACTTGTTTCTTCCCGGCGTCCTGATGTTGGATGCCGGGCCCATCGACCTCGCTGCACTCACGGCTGAGGATTGAGGTCGGCAACCGATGAGGTCATCGTCGCAAACCCAAGCGCTTCGGCCTTGGTCGCAATCACCTGCAGATCGTTTTCATCGACCGGCTCCTCAAGTCGACGAGGCACGACCACCACCGAACTTCCCAACATGCACAGCCGAACAGCGAGGGTGGCTTGAGCCCCAATGGACTGAACGGCCTCGAGCACGCTTCGATACAGTTGAGCGCGTTCCTCCTCCTCGAGCATCCCCGACTGCGTCGCAAAAAGTCGAGACTGCGTCAACACATCGGGCCAACGACCGACATTCCACGGCTCGGAGGCCAAGGCATCAACACAAGCGTTGCCCGCCTCGGTGATGGAACGTTGCCAATCCGTGTCGTCGATGTAAGTGGACGTATGACGCTCTTCGTGTGGATTCCAAATCAACAACACCTCGGCGTTACAGGCAAAACCCACCGCTTCGCCCGGCCACCCCGGAGCACCGGGGGCTCTTCGTAACTCAACGCCTCCAACCGTTGCACCGAGAACATCGCCGAGGCCTGCACCGTGCGTGCGCTCAATACGGTGAGCGATTTTCAGGTACTGCACCAAGCGCCCGCGTCCGGTCAAGGCGTGAACGGCTTTGCCAAGTCCGACCAGCCCAGCCGCCGACATCCCAAACCCTTGGCTGGTGGGGCACTCCAAACGGACATTGATTTCCATCCATTCTTCTGGTCGCAGCAGCGTAGCGTCTCGGCAGGCCTCAAGATAGTCAAGGTACAATTCGGTGTTCTCAAGATGCTCACCGTGCATGTCAATTACCGAAATGACCGACGGTTTTGGCTCATGCACGGGACGTGGTTGGTCGGGGGCGATACCGCTCATCTTCCAAGCGTCGCCCAAGTCAATGCGATGAAGTGTGGCGTTGACTTCCACACCATGGTGAATGGAAAACCCTGCACCTCGGCTGCCTTGGCTTCGCATCAGTGAATTGGATTTGTCGACGGTGAACAGGAGGGTGATATGTCCACCGCAGCGCTGAACGGTCGTGGACGTCATCGGACTGAGCGAGGCGGTTAGGGCTGATGAACCCCGCGCTGAGGCCTTCAAGCGAGGGCGGAAGCCAAGTCTTCGTTGAGGCCCTCAAAGCGATTCTTGAGTTCATCAAGCGCCATGTTGAACGCCGTGACCGGGTCGAGGCTACCGTCGGTCTCGTAAGAGAACACGTAAGCACCGTCCACGGGCTCGAGGGTAATGGCGTCGTCGAAATCACCTTCGCGACCGGTACCGGGGCCAACTTGGTGAAGCGCCTTTTCCAAGTCCATCACGTGGTTGATATCGGTCACTTTCTTGTCCTTGCCGAAGAGTTTGGCGTCGATGGCTGTACCATCGGTGGTCGTCAGACCGAGGTCAAAGAGCACACTGGCCTTCTTTGGCTTGTTGAGAACAGCGACCTGCTGAGGTCGGAAACCGACGGCAGCGACGGGGGACCACTTGGCGTGGTCTCGACCTCGGCCGAGGACAGCGAAGGCATAGAATTCCAAGAACTGGCCCTTGGCGAGGACGGTCAAGGGGATTTGCTTGTGCTCATCACGAATGTCAAACACAGGGTCAGAGATGGTGGTAATATCGCCGGCGTAAACGGTTTTGAAGTCCTCCTCAGCGTCCGAAGCGGGCCCACGAGCAGAGAGCGTGTACAACACTTGGCACATGGGGCAGCCCTTGTCCTTCTCAACGACGTCCATGCAGTTTTGGCACTGGTCGGGGAAGACCAAGCCTTCGTCAAGGTTGGTGGGGATAGGGATCATGGCCAAGCGGTGAGCGAGAACTTCGTCGGGAAGCACGTTGACGGATTCAACAACTTCGCCCTTGTTGTCTTGAGTGACGCCTTGCGAGAAGTCCACACGGGTGATGGCCAACTTGGGCACATCAGCGATGAGTGCACGTCGGATGGCGTTGACCTGAGAAGCGTCGGTCTCACTGATAAGAATACGAATTTCGTGGCCTTGGGGCCATCCTTGAACAACTTCGGTCTTCATTCCATCACCTTTTCATCAGACACGTCGGCCACGTCGACCGCCCTTTTTCTTGGTACCATCGTGAGCGATAGGCGTGACGTCTTCAATTCGAGTGATGGTCATGCCCGCACGGGTCAACGCACGGATGGCAGCTTGGGCACCCGGTCCGGTGTTGTTGGACAGGTTGCCGCCTGGAGCGCGGTACTTCACGATGAGTTCGTTGAATTCCTTGTCCTTGAGGGCGTCAGCCATGCGCTCTGCAGCACGGGTAGCAGCGAATTGGCCGCCCTTGTCCTTGCCGGCCTTCACGACTTCACCACCGTTGCAGGTGGTGATGGTTTCGGCACCGGTCAAGTCCGTGGCCGTCATGAGAATGTTGTTGTAGGAACTGAAGATGTTGACAATGGCTTTGCGGGACATCACTCATCGCCTCCTTCAATGGCTTCTGTGGAGGCTTCTCCAGCTTCACGAACTTCTTCAGCGAACTCAGTGGTGGCCTCTGGACTGACGTCCTCGTCCTCGTAATTGGCTGCTTCTCGCACACCCTCAATCGCCTTGCGGATGGGGTGGTTGGGGTCGTTCAGTGGGGAGGCAGGATGGTAGCGAAGGTCGCCTTCTTCGTCTCGGCTCACGGCGTAGGATGGGATGGTGATCTTCTGTTCACCGATGCAGATTTGGCCGTGCGTGACCAGTTGGCGGGCTTGCTTCATGGTGCAGGCCAGTCCCTTGTAGTAGACTTGAGCTTGCAAGCGTCGGTTCAGCACGTCTTCGGTGCTGAGTGAGAGAATGTCGCCGAGTTCGGCGTCGGATTCGATAAGGCCCTTGTGGTGGAGGGAGCGAAGCAAGTCTTCTCGCTCACGCTTGCCGTGGCCTTCGGTGGTGTCGACGTTTCCAATCAAACGCATGGCTTGGCGTCGGTGTCGACGGAGTTGGGACTTGGCCTTCCAAATCTCCTTCATGTTCTTGAGACCGTGATTGCCTTTGATGGCGTGCTCTTCTTCAATTCGGTCAGCCTTCCAGGGGTGAGAAGGCGTGTCGTACTTGGGTCGTGAAAACTTCGGCTCTCCCATCTTGATTCCTCCTCATCACTTCTTTCGGCTGACACCCAAGGTCAGACCGCCACGGCCGTTGGAGCGACCGCGCTGTCCACGGACCTTGTTGCCAGATGCGTGGCGAACACCACGGTAGCACTTCATGGTACGAAGACGGTCGATGTCGTCTTGCAGGGTAAAACGAACTTGCTGACCGGTCA
>DAGF01000064.1:0-245 GCA_002495645.1 Euryarchaeota archaeon UBA549 | reverse complement strand
TGCTCTTGCTGGTCGGTGTCGAGGAAACCGGCGAGGGCGTAGGGGTCAAATCCAGTGTTCTTGCAGATTTGGATGGCGGTGCGGGCACCGACGCCTTTGACCGAGGTCAAGGCGGTCGCCAGCGGCTTCAAGCCGTCCATGTCCGTATCTGCCATACGCAGAATGTATGAAAAGTCATCACCAAGGTCCTCATCCTTCGGTCGTGCCATATGGTTTCCCTCAACGTTAACACCACAGTGTCAAGC
>DAGF01000107.1 GCA_002495645.1 Euryarchaeota archaeon UBA549 | reverse complement strand
ATGGGTGGCATGGGCGGCATGGGTGGCAGGCCAGGAGGCATAGGGGGTTTCTCATCGCTCATCGTTTATTCCTCAGCATCGCTCGGGTGCGACGAGTTCTTGGACACATGTTGAGCACATAACCATTCTCCAAGGATGATTTGACCACCGTGATACGAAGATGCTTGCGAAGTCCCCGATGAAAGGAGGTTTCTTGTAGGGTCGGCAGAACCGAACAGCATGGTCGGTATGGACAACAGTTCCCCTCCTGTTCTTTTCGTCGTCGGTACGGCAGGTGCAGGAAAATCTTCGCTTGTGACTTCCTTTCAACGATGGTCCCGCTTTCTCGAAACCGAAGTCATCGCCGTGAACCTTGACCCGGGGGCAGAGCGGGTGCATTATGATGCGGAGTTTGACGTTCGAGACCTCATCTCGTTGACCGAAGTCATGGACGAGTACGACCTCGGGCCCAACGGCGCACAGATTCTGGCTGCTGACCTTCTGGCAGCACAAGCCGGTGAAGTCGCTGACCAACTCCACACCCTTTCGGGTGAAATGATGATCGTCGACACCCCAGGACAAGTTGAACTCTTTGCGTTCCGTGAAGCGAGCAACCACCTCATCGAGACCTTGGGTCGAGAGCAATCGGCCATCATTTACCTCTTTGACCCGATGCTGTCCCGCTCACCGTCTGGATTCGTCTCCCAAATGCTCCTTTCCTCCATTGTTGAATTCCGTTTGGGGCTGCCGACCAAGAACTTCCTCTCAAAGGCCGACCTGCTGGAGCCCGATGAGCTTGACCAAATCCTTGAATGGTCTGAGCGACTTGAAATTCTTGAATTGGCCCTGTACGACGAAGCCGGTGGCCAGCGCACTGAATTTGCCATCAACCAACTCCGAATGATGCAGGAATTTTCACAAGCTCCAGGGCTGACGCCGCTCTCCTCTGAACTCGAGGAAGGCCTCGCCGATATTCTGACGTTCGCACAAGCCTTGTTCGGTGGTATGAGCGATGCACGAGACGGCTTCGCTGCTGATATTGAGCACGAAAAGAACTGAGCGCACAACGCTTAGAAGCCGCCTTGTGGTGGTGAAGTCATGGTGCAACACCTGCTGGCGATTGACGATGTTGACGACGACTTTGAGGGTATCTTGAAGTGGGCGATTGAATTCAAGCGACTTTGGAAACAAGGCGACGATGTGGCGCTGAATTTCCTTCCCCTCGACACCTTGGCCATCGGCTCCATTTACGAAAAGCCCTCAACTCGTACACGCGTTTCCTTTGAGGTGGGTGTCCAACGGCTGGGTGGGAGCGCCCTGACCCTTCTGAAGAACGACATTCAACTTGGCAAATCTGAAACGGTGGGCGACACATCTCAGGTGCTCTCTCGCTTTTTGGGTGGCATGACCTACCGCTGCTTTGCCCACGCCGATGTGGAGGAACTGGCCAAACACGCCACGGTACCCGTCATCAACGCCCTTTCTGCCAAGCACCACCCCTGTCAAGCAGCAGCCGACCTGATGACCGTCATGGAACACCATGACGAGACAGAAGATTTGACGGTGGCATGGGTTGGCGATGGAAACAACGTCCTGCACGACTTGATGTTGGCCTGTGCCATGCTCGGCATCAACATCCGATACGCTTGTCCCGAAGGCTATGAACCCGCTGAGGACGTCGTTGAGCGTACCAAAGCCTACGCTGAGAAAAACGGCAGCAGGGTCGTTCACACCACCGACCCAGTGGAAGCCGTTAAGGACGCCCATGTGGTCTACACCGACGTCTTCATTTCGATGGGAGAGGAACACATGACTGACAAGATGCAAGCCTTTGATGGCTATCAGGTCAACGAGGAAATGGTGAGTCACATGGACGAGAACTGGTCCTTCATGCACTGTTTGCCAGCTCATCGAGGCGAGGAAGTCACCGACTGGGTCATGGACCACGAACAGAGCATCGTGTTTGACCAGGCCGAAAACAGGATGTGGGCTCAGATGTCCTTGATGACCTACCTCATCAACCAAGGTGCTTGGGACGCCATGGGCGAATTCATGGGTTTGGTCTGATCACAGCGAACCAGCGACCACGAATCCAATCAAACCGAGCAGCATCGCTGCCCGAATGCGACCGGCTACCAGGACGTCATCGCCTTTGTAGAGCGGACCGTTGAGGGTGATGAGGGTCAAGATGGCTGGGGTTTGCAGCACGAGTTGCCCAAAGGCGAACGGGCCGCGCCAGAAGGGCATGTACAAGCACACCAGCGCACCCATCAACACCACATAAGCGGCCATTCGAACCTTCTCTTTTCCATACGTCATGGGCAGGGTTTGGCGGCTGCCTTCATCGGCTTCCATGTCCATGCAATCCTTGACCATTTCACGGGCCAAGTTGGTCAGGAAGACCACGCCGAAAATCCACCACACCACGGGAGCGGTGACGCCACCCACGCCTGAGGCGCCGTAGAGGATGACGGCTGCCACCAACAACGAGATGACGATGTTGCCAGATAATCCACGGTTTTTCGTGGCGGGGCCGTGGTCATAGGTGACCATCAAGATCACCGCTAAAATGTAGATGAGGACAGTAGGTAGGTAAACGCCAACTTCAGGTTCAACCGCCAACAATCCTCCGATATGACTGAACACGCTCAGCCCCCAAAGAAGTGAGGTGAACCCTTGGGCTTGTTGAAGGGTCAGACGCTCCGAGGGCAGCGGTCGTTGTGGATGGGCGGTGCGGTCGATATCGGCGTCTTTGATGTCGTTCATCGCGTTGCCAGCGCCGGTGAAGAACACCACGGCCATCGTGTGGAGGGCGACAGCCAGCCACGGGAAAGCCTGTTGGCCGTCCATCAAGACGAAGTAGGCACCCAAGGGAACGGTGGCACCAGCGAGAACCAAGTTCTTGGGGCGCATCAACTCCAGATAGGCGCCTGCACGACCTGCCATGGTGGAGGCGAGACGCCGTCAATTCTTGATTCCTTTCGCTCAAGCGGTGGCCATGGACCAAACACAGACACGCATTCGAAATCCTCCGATGTCCGTGCCTTCGTCAAAACCCACCTTGACAAAACGTCGGTCTCGTGCGAGGACGTTGCCAAGCTGGTTCATGGTGGCGCCCCAGCGGAAGCGGCGGTTGACGTGGTCGAGAATGGCGGTGGTGTTGGCTTCTCCGACTTCGGTAAGGAAGGAGAGGATCTCGCCACGAAGACGTTGCGTGCGGCTCATCAGGCCTCACCTCGAACAATGCGTTGGCGCAGCGATTGCATGCTGTTGGACAAGGCCGGCTTGACCGTTGCAGCGCCGGGTCCAGCGAGCGGTTGCCAGCCGATTTGTTTGGCCTGTGGAGGCAGGCGCCCCGTACCGTAAGCGAGGTTTGTTTGACTGTTTCTTGCCCACCCTGGCGTAGCATGGCCAGCGGTCGATGCGACCAGGTCAGCAAAGCGTTCTCTTTTCGGAAGGTTTGGTTGTTCCATGGTTGCCATTCAATGGCGGTGGTATATGAAGCGACGAAAGAGGGTTCAAGTTGAAGAAAAACACAAGGTTCCATGCAGCCCTCTGTTTTTCACTTTTTATTTTTAGTTAAAGTGAACTGAAAGATAACGGAAACGGCCAACACAAAACCGTGGCGTGATGGCTAAATAGGAA
>DAGF01000105.1 GCA_002495645.1 Euryarchaeota archaeon UBA549 | reverse complement strand
ATAGCAACGGGAACCGAAAACAGCCGGTTTCCACCTGCACGGAGGGGAAAAGATGGGAATGACACTCGCAGAATTGACCAAAGCGATTCAACAACACATCGATTTGGACATGGATACCGAAGTCGCACAAGGCATGGCAGAACACGCCTTGGGTTTCTTTGGATTCTACAATCGCATCATTGACAACGCGCTTGAACCAACCGACCGCAACCTGTTTTACATGTTCCAAGATTACGACCTGCTCACCACCGAGTCCGAAGAAACCACGCTTTGGGACGGTCGAGAATGGCGCATTCACTACTGGAAGTTCAAGCCCGATCTCCGTGAGCGAGTGGAAGCCTACATGCAGCGCAATCTCCAGGAAGAAGAAATCGACCCCTTCGCCGACATTTACGCCACGGACGGGCCGAGTATTTGGACCCGAGAAGGTGAGAAGGTCGCCAACCCGAACGCTTTCACTTCCGACTGGTGAAGTGTCGTCAATGCAAGCGTTTTTGATTTGCATCCACGAGGAGAACCCATGCGCGTAGCGGTTGGGCTGGTCCTCTGCATGCTGATGGCGTGCATTCCAGCGGCTTCGGCTCAATTTGACCCCGAGCAGCTCTACGCTTGGCCAGGCGATCCTGTCGATAGCCACGTCCACATGACTTGGGCGGCACTGACCATGGAGGTCAACGAGTGGGCCGATGATTATCCCGAAATCGTTGACTTGACCAGCGCAGGTGAATCCGAACTCGGGAAGACCCTGTGGGTGGTTCGGCTGTCAGACTGGTCCATGGACACCAAACCAAACGGTTCAGCCAAGGAAATCATCTACATCGACGGCGGTCATCACGGTAACGAATACTTAGGCACAGCACTCGCCTGGCTGTCGGCAAAGTGGTACATCAACGGCTGGGTCGAGGGCAATGAAGAGGCCATCACTGTCTTGCAGAACACCGAACTCCACATCCTTATCATGCTCAACCCGGACGGCAACGACTTCGACACCCGATGGAACATCAATCAGGTTGACTTGAATCGAAACTACGACCACTACTGGAACACCTGCCCCACCACCCAACCTGGAAGCAGCGCATTTAGCGAAGCAGAAACGGCGGCCAACGCGGCCTACATCAATGCACACGTCACCGATGCAGACCTCTACGTCACCATGCACACCGGCGTGTGGATTATTCTCTATCCATGGGGGAAGTGGCCCGAACAGCCCCCCGACTGGGAGTTGTTTTGGCGCATCCGAGACGATGTGCAAGCCAACATTTCCGAAATTCCCATTCAAAACGCCAACCAAGGCCTGTACCCGAACTGCGGCACCAGCCGAGACTACGGCTACGGTCAGATGGGTTTTCCCACCTTCACCTTTGAGACCGATGACGAGCAATTTGTCCCCGGCAGTTTTGAGAACATCAACGACCGACTCGCGGAGGAGATGGATGTCATGCGCTTCCTCATCGAAAATGTATGGTATTGGCGCGCCCGATTGGACGTGCAGTCCATCACCGTGAGCGATGACGACGTGGCGCTTGAGGTCGTCAATAACGGGTTGGCGTCCACGGCCAACGCCAGCCTTGAATATCACAGTCTCACAGGTGAAGTGCTCTGGGCCTCGCCGTACTTTACCGCCAACGCCTCCAACCTGACATCGGTTTCCTTCGAAGTGGACGATGATGTGTTTGATGCCGATGGTAGGTGGAACCTCAACTATCAGAAGCGTGTCATCAACGCAGCGACGTGGGTGAACGAATCCGTGGACAGCAACCTGACCGTGTTCCTTGACGATGAAGACGACCGATTCCTCGCAGGTGTTGGCCTGTTCAACCCCGTCGCCGTTATGCTGGGCATCATCGGTGTTGCCGTTCTTGTACGAAGCGAAGACGAAGACTGCGAAGAAATCGGGCCGCAATCTTGACCGTTTTCACTCCCATCGCACGTGTGAACGAGAGGCGTCAGCCCGACGATAAACCCGTCCGATTTAGGAAGGAATGGACTGGGAGGGTTGAAGTGGGAGAATTCGTTGGCGCTGGATGGTGAAAGCATGCAAGTGACCATCAGTTCAGGAAACAACATCAACGGAACCCTCGTACTCCCACTCTTTGAAGGCGAAGAAGCCCTGCCAGAAATCGTCGAAGGCATCCCTTCCACGCTGAAGAGCCAAATCAACCGCGTGCTCGCTGATGGTGATTTCAAGGCTAAGGCCAACGCCACCATGACCCTGATGGGAACCGAAGGCGGCAAAGCCATGCTCGTCGGTTTGGGCAAAGAAAGCAAAGCCGATGTCCACGCTTACCGCGAAGCTGGTGCCACGGTGGTCGCCTCCTGCAAGAAGGTTCACGGCGACGAGTTGACCGTGGTCTTCCACGGCGCTGACATGGCCTGCATGACCTCCTTTGCCGAAGGCATGATGCTGCGTGATTATTCCTACGACCTCTACAAGAAGAAAGACGACGACCACGAAGACACCAACCTCTCGGCCCGAATCAACTGCGACGAAGGCGACGCAACAACCTTGTCCGCCGCCATCGACCGAGCCGCATCCATTGTGAGCGGTGTTCACCTTTCACGAGATTTGGGCAACTGCCCACCCAACGACATGTACCCGATGGCCTTCGCTGAAAAGGCCGAACTCTGGGCCAAGCAATACGACAACGTCAAGGTCGAAGTCATCGACTACGAAGCGGCCAAGCGCCACGGTATGGGTGGGCTCGTCGCTGTCGGCATGGGCTCCTCGCGCAAACCCTGCATGGTCATTTTCACGCTCAACGGCGACCAAAAAGGCCAACACCCCATGCTTGTCGGAAAGGGCATCACCTTTGACACGGGCGGCATTTCGCTCAAGCCCGGTGCCAACATGGACGAGATGAAGTACGACATGGGCGGTTCTGCCACCGTCTTTGGAACCATGGAAGCCCTGGCATCCAGTGGCTACCCAGGCAAGGTCATCGGCATCACGTGCATGGCAGAGAACATGCCCGCTGCCAACGCTCAACGACCTGGCGATGTCATCACAACCCTCTCTGGCAAGACCATCGAGGTGCTCAACACCGACGCCGAAGGTCGCCTCGTGCTTTCCGACGGGTTGTGGAAGGCCGGTACCGATTACGACCCCGAATACATCGTGGACTTCGCCACCTTGACCGGTGCTTGCGTGGTCGCTCTTGGGCACGAAGCCACTGGCCTGTGGTCCAACGACGACGATTTCCGCACCCGCATTCACGAAGCTGGGAACGATGTGGGCGAACTCGCTTGGCCCATGCCGCTCTTGCCCGCCTTTGAGAAGGAGATGACCGACTCAAAGATTGCCGACACCCGAAACCTCGGTGCCGGTCGCTGGGGTGGTGCGAACACCGCCGCCGCTTTCCTCAAGCAATTCGTCCCCAACCGAGGAGAAGGCGACGACGCCGAGCAGATTACCTGGGCTCACATGGACATCGCCGGAACCTACTGGGGTGCCAAGACCAACAAGATGGTCGGCCACGGTGCCACCGGCATCCACGTTCGAACCATGGTTCGACTGATCACCGGCGAGTGAAACAACCCCCGTCTGCAACGGACGGGGTAGACCCGTTCAAGGCGTCTTTTGCCGCCAAATAGGCTGCTTTTGCACGTTCGTGTTGCTCAGCCCATCCAACTCAGCACGCTGGTTTCATTAGATTTATATGGGGTTGCACCTTGGCAACTACATAACCGATGGTTTAGTAGTGGTGTGAACGATGACCGACGACTGGGAAGATGACCTGCTGGACAAGTTGGAAGAGATGCTCCGAAACATGGGCATGCCCATCAATCGAGAACAACTCAAGGGCTTCATGAACCAGTTCAAAGACCAATTTGATGCCCTTGGCATCAACCCCGAAAAAATCGCCAAAGGTGAGGTCAATTTCAATTTCGACATCTCTGATATCTCAAAGATGTTCAACGCCGGTACTTCCGTTGAGGACCTGTTCAAGAATTTGGGCATGGACATCCGCGTGGATGCTGCCCCGGTTGAAATCGACCCCTCCGCACTCGAATCCAATGATGATGAAACCGTCAAACTCCCTGCAGAGGATGTGTACCTCGACGGTTGGAACATGTCGGTCACCCTTGACTTTGCGCTCAAAGGCGATATTGAATCCGACCACCTTGAAATTGAACTCATCAAGAACGGTTCGCAAATCGAAATCATGCGCACCACCCAACCCAAGCCACTGGCTTTGGTGGAACTCCCCCATCCCTGCGATGACGTGGTGGATTGGACTCTGAACAATGGCATTCTCGACATCACCCTGAAACTGACGCCCCAAGGAAAGGCGTTGGAATCGGATGATGACGATACCCTCCCTGCCCCGGGGGAGGTGAGCATCGACCTCGGCGACGACGATGATGACGAAGACGACGGTGGCATCCCCATCTTTTGAAGGACGTGAAAACAATGAGCAAAGTGATTGGAATTGACCTAGGAACGACAAACAGCTGCGTGGCCACCATCGA
>DAGF01000040.1 GCA_002495645.1 Euryarchaeota archaeon UBA549 | reverse complement strand
ACGTTTGCGGGCGTCTTCTCGTGCAGATTTTCACCGGTTTGGTGGGCGCTGGCTTTTCCTGAGTCAGTTGATGATTACTTGGCACCTGCTGACCGTTTGGCGGCACCAGTTTATCACGCCAAATACGGCAGTCTTGGTCGCTGAAGAATTCCTGCTCATGATGTTCACGGTGTTGATGGCCATTTGGGGTCTGACCTCACGTTCATTCCGCTCACCGCTCAAACTGGTCAACCTCAACAACGCTCTTCCAATGGGCTTGGCCTTTGGCTATGCGTATGCGGGGAGTGTGGCCATGCTGACCACCGTTTTGGACGACATCCGTGCCGTTATGATGGCGGGGCACCTCGTGGTTGCGTTGACCTTCTTTTGGATGCAACCCCGGGTGTTGGACCAAACCATGGGGCAGACCGCCACAGAAGAGCACATCAAGCGCGTCGTTGAGGAAGCGGTGGCTGCACCTGACCCTTCGACATCTAAACCACAACCCGTTGCTGAAGCGTCGCAGATTGAGCAAGCAGAAGGTAAGGATTCAGTTGATGCATCCGGTGATTCGGTGGGCGCAGAGGTGCCGGGTGACGGGGTGGAGGATATCGGCGAGGACGTTGAATGGAAAGAACCCGATGTCCTGGCGAGTGAAGTTGAATGGGACGATGAAGTCGAGTTGTTGGATTAACTTGGCCGAATTCCAGAGAGCAGGGTAACCACCCGAATGGTGTCATGCAAGTCTTCGCTTACACGGGCACCAAGAATGACTTGTGCATCGTTATCGAGGGCACTGGTGAACAGGTCTGCTACGGCGTCGACTTGGCCGATGGTCATGCCCAGGCCCCCCTCCACCTGAATCAAGCATCCTTTGGCTCCACCCACGTCCATGGCTGCGAGCGGTGCTTTGAGGGCTGCTTCCAAAATGCCTTTTGGGTCATCGGGACGCCCAACACCGACCAAGAGGGTTGCCTCACCGGTCTGGTCGACGATGGCTCTCAAGTCCATCAGGTCGAGGTTGATGAGGCCCATGCGCATCAACGTGCGAACCAAGCCGTCAACGAGGTCCTCTATCCATTCCGCTCCCATCTGCCAAAGTTGTCCTTTTTCCCTTGCTTGACGAGCCAAGCGGTCAAGGGATAGACGAACGGTGACGTGGGCCGTTTTTTCCAAGCGTTCCAATCCTTCTCTCGCGATTTCCATCCTCGTTGGCTGGCTCTCAAACGGGAGGCCAGCCACGGCCAAGACCACGGCGCCGGATTGTCGTGCCTGGCGGGCGAATTCATGAGCGGCTCCTGTACCCACGCCGCCGCCGAGACCCGTCAGAAGGATGACGAGTTCGGTGGATTGGAGCAGTTGATTGGTCAACGTGCTGAGGCCACGCATCCGTTGCTCGGCCAGTGGGGGAAGCGCTGCGCAACCGACGCTGTCAAGGGCGTGGCCAAGCCGGAGCACGTGGGTGTCATCACCGGTTTTGAAACTCGTGTCATCGGCGTCTATGAGCACCAAATGTGCGCTCCCCTCGCATTTTCCGTGGGCTTGCTGCGCCCAAGCACAGCCGATGCCCCCTACTCCAGCAACGAGAATGTTGGAGGGGTCCATGACGGCCACGGTGCGTGGCATCTCCATGAACTTTGGTGTGTGTTTCAGTCCAGATAGCGGAGGTAGCGTCGACGTGCATCACGGGCCCATGCATTGTCGGGTTCGAGGGCCAACACACGGTCGTAATACTCCACTGCTGTTTTGAATTCGGAGAGGTGGCGACCGTAGAGGTGCCCCAAATTGGACAAGACGGGGATGCAAG
Source organism: Euryarchaeota archaeon UBA549 (assembly GCA_002495645.1). Taxonomy (GTDB): domain Archaea; phylum Thermoplasmatota; class Poseidoniia; order Poseidoniales; family Poseidoniaceae; genus Poseidonia. The sequence continues at coordinate 6,290 of DAGF01000040.1, read as the reverse complement.
TTTCGTCGGCTTCAAGCATGGCTAAGAGTATGGTTTCGGCACCTCCCAAGGCGCCCTTCAGCATCAGCTCCTCCGCCTCGTCCAATTGCTGGAGTTGTTCGTCAGAGAGGTTGTAGGTGTTGTCAAAGGTGTAGTTTCCCATGGCTCTCGTCCTTGCGGAGGTGCGAGATTTGAAGAACTCTTCTGAGAAAAATTCGGCTGAGAATCTCACTGATAGATAGAGGGCTAAAAATATCTCAAAAAACGCAACACTGCGCCGCACTTAAAGTGGTGATTTGCTGGCAATGTTTAAGGAGTCCTTACAGGTCGCTTAGACCATAAGGGTGAGGCCATGCACAAAACTTCTCTCACGTCCCGCACCGTGCTGCTCGCCTTGGTCGGGGCGTTGCTCCTCCTTCCTGCTCTCGCTTCATCCTATCACGGTGGCATCGGTGGCCCACAATCGCATCAGGGTTCCACCGGGCAGGTCGACATTGACGACGTGGCGAAATCGGGTTGTCTTTGCCACAACGAGGTTGCGGATAACGCCGTCCAAGTTATCCTCGATGATGTTCCATTTGCCTACGTTGCAGGCGAAACATACACGCTCCACCTGCAACTGATCGGCGGGCCCCCAGCAACCGGCACCTACACCGCAGGCTTCTCAATGCGTGTCTCACTTGGCACCCTCTCCAGCGATATGGCGCAGAATTGGGAAATTGACGGAACCGTTGACGAACAAACCCTCACCCACACCGAGGCATCCTCGGCCACCGAGGACCGTGCTTGGGTCTTTGACTGGACCGCTCCCGCCGATTCTGGAGCCGGAACGGTCAACTTTTGGATTGTCGGAAATTCAGTCAACGGCGACCAAATTCCCGGTGTTGAAGACCGTTGGAATCAACTCAACTTTGCCTTGAATGAAGGCGATGAAGCCTCGGCCGCCATGGGTACCCGTACCTTGTTTGCCGGTGATGGAAACGTTAGTCCTCCTGAGCCTGCACACCACGGTGTTGACCTGCACCACATGGGGGCAAAACTCCGAGCCCACTGGCTTGGCCTCCTTGGTTTCGGGGCGGTCATCGGCGTGGTTATCTTCGCCGGCTTGCTCCTCCGCTACGGTTTCTCAACTTCCTACAAAGGTCGCAGCAATCAACTTCGCTTGCGATACAAACTCATGCGCCGAGGTGATCAATGATGGACGACACAATCACAACCTTGCTCAGAGGTGTTGCCGATGGTAGCATCAGCGTTAATGACGCTCGCACGGCCCTCGAAGGCGCAGAGCTGACCGAAGAGGAGATGTCAAGCGCGATTGACCACGGTGTGTTCAATATCGCAGAACCAGGGACCATCGTCAGTGCTTCCTTGGCACCGTCCGGTGCTTCCTATCTCACCATGTTTTTCCTCGCATGGGGCTTGTTTTGGATTTGCTACTGGAGTTTCTCCATGATTTACGGCTTGGCCAACGGCTGGGACCAACAACAACTCTCGTTCCATTTGGCGATGACGATGACCACCCTGATTATGATCGGTATCATCTACCTGAAGTACATCCTTCCCGACACCATCATCGTCAAGCACGCTCAAAACAAATTCATTCCAGAACACCAAAAAGACTGGCGGGAGTACAAGTGGTGATGCAACATGGCACGTGAATATGAACTCAAACCCGCACCTTCCGACGGCGAGGACGCCATCGGACTTTCGACGACCTCCATCAACCGCCGTCAATTCCTTCGCTACGGTTTCAACACCGCTGCCGGTGTCCTGACCGCATCGCTTGGCATGCTCGGTTTCGCTGCAATTCTTCTGCCACCCGGTGGTGGCGGCGGCGGTGATTTGGCCGTGCAGTTCTGGGCAAAGGGTCGTGAAGACGAGGCTTGGTACGGTGCCAAGCACCTGCAACCCATGACCAAAGCCGACTTTGAGGCCGAAGCCGCCAGTTCAGCAACCGGGACAGCCGGTGCAGCTGGTGTTTGGAACGGCGTGCCCGTGGTTGTGAATTATGTCACTCACTCCAAGTATGCCGGAACACCCGAATCCAACGGCAAGGCTCGCTTCCAATTCATGGAAGGCTACGATGAAACCGGCAAGTACGTCGGCCACTTCGAAGATTTGGCTGAAGCCGACCCACGATTGATGCCCTCTGACGACCTCGTCATGGTCTTTGGTCGCTGCACGCACCTTTGCTGCATCCCCGGATGGCAACTTGTGTCCAACTCCTTCACCGAAGACTCGTGGACACCCGGTGGCGGCGACGACGGTGGCACCAAGATGTTCTGCATCTGCCACTCCTCCCGCTTTGATCCAACGGCGCTTGAGATGAACACCAACCGCAACCGCTCAAACGGTGCAACGTTCAACTATGCGGGTATTCGCAGAGCAGGCGGACCTGCTCCTGTGGGCTTGCCCATCATCCCGATTCAACTCAACGGCGGCGTCATCGAAGGCTTGCCTGATTATGTGGACTGGTACACATACTGTGATTGAGGTGTTGACATGACGACGATGTTCTGGATTCTGTGGTTTTTCATCGCCTTCCTCGTGCTCCTCGTGGCGTTTACGCTGCGCAAGGAGAACGAAGAAATGCCTCGCAGGGATATTTTGCGAGCGGTCGAATCCTCCGGAAAGATGGGGGTTGCTGAACGCTCTTTCCTCTGGGTGTTCTCGTGGCTTGACACCCGTTTCCGCCTCCAGGATTACTGGAACATGTCCAAGGGTGCCTACTACAACATGCACCGTCAGATGCCGTTGACTCACGCTGAGAAATACAAACTCCGCATTATCTGGTACTGGTACCCTCTGTACTGTTTGGGTGGTATTTCCTTCCTCTCGTTCATCATTCTCGTTATCACGGGAACCGTGCTGGGCATTTACTACGTGCCTGGCGGTGAAGGCGACCCTTCCCCTGCCTACGCCAGCATGCAGTACATCATGACCGAGTTGCCCTTTGGCTACATTCTGCGTGCCGTCCACCACTGGACGACGCACTTCATGGTGGCCAGCGTTTTCTTGCACATGTGTCGCGTCTACTTCACCGGTGCATACCGAAACCCACGTGAGTTGAACTGGCTCATCGGGGTTGCGCTCATGGCGCTGACCATCGTCTTCGGCTACTCCGGTTATCTCTTGCCGTGGGACAGCCTTGCTTACGGTGCAGCCATCATCGGCATCAACCTGGCCAACTCAAGCCCGTTGGTTGGAAAATACATCGCCACCTTGCTCTTCTCGGGTTCAGAATTGACACCGTTGACGGTCACTCGAATGTACTTCATCCACGTGTTCATTCTCCCCGTCATCGTCACGACGCTCATCATCATTCACTTGTTCATCGTTTGGGTACAAGGTATTGCGGAGCCGCATTGATACGGAGGGAGAAAAATGGGACTGATTGACAATTTCGGACGAGTTGCCTCCATGTACATGGAGGAGAAAGCGCAGTTGCAGGAAGCAGAAGAAAAGCGAAAGCGAACCCGCACCGGTCATGGCTTTTGGCCGCATGAGGTGTTGCGTGACAGCATTATTTTCGCCTCGATGCTCTCCATTCTCCTCTTCTACGCCTGGTTGATTCCACCACCCCTTCACGGTGCAGCCGACCCTTACGCCCAAGCAGGATTCGTGTTCCCTGACTGGTACGTGCTGTTCTCCTACGGTTATCTGCGCTGGGGTGAATACCTGCCGCAGTTCGTGGTGCCCACAGGATTTGTTGGCGACATCGTCGGCCAACCCATGTTCCCATGGAACGCCGCCTGGTGGGGCGCTGCCTTGACCGGTATTCCCGTTGGTATCCTCGCCTTGCCTCCGTTCCTAGGCGGTCGTGAGAAGCGCCCCGTTGAAGACCCGTGGTTCGCAGCAGCAGGAGCGGTCTACCTTGCCCACATCTGGTTCATCTCGGTGTTTTCCATTAACATCTTCTTGGAATTGTACGGCAAAAACAGGTCTGATTTCTGTAAACTCGATTCACACGGTGACCTTCTGTGTGGAACCCGTGAACCGTGGATAGCGGAGGTGTTCAACGCGATACCGTGGGTCATGACGGGTGTGTTGATGTGGATTTGTATCTACTTCATCGGTCGTGGTTTGCTCATTCGAGCGTGGGGTGCCGGCTTCACGGTCGCCAAGAGCCGCCAACTTATTGTCGGCGCTCTCATCTTGTCCTCTGCCGCTACGGTGGCGACCTTCGACACCTATGACAAAGGGTTCTGGGACGCCAAGGGATTGCTCACCATCAAGGATTACGGCGAATTGGAGGCCATGCGGACCCAGCCATCCGATGTCCACGTGCACGATGTGAACGAATTCACCGACGACCGAGGATGGTCCGATAGCGGTGTGGTCCCCACCACTGCATGGCTGAACTGGAACATCTACCAGCCAGCCCGCTACATCATTACGGATTTCAACGATGCAAACGGGCATCAGGATGCTGAAACCGGCATCAATGCAGCGGCGGCAAGTTCCACCTTCAACGGTGGGGAAGGCTTCAGCGTCAGTGGCTCCTTCACCATCACAGAAGATACCACCTACTTCCCCGAAGGCCATCCTGAAGAATTTACGACCTTGACCACTGACTTGAGCTGTGAATTCCGCTCCAGCGAGCGAAAGATCGACGGCGTCTCAACCCAATCCATGGTCGCTACCACCTTGACCGTGACCGACGCCTCTGGCAAAGAGTTGGTTTCCTTCGCCGACTGTGAGGGTGCAACCGTCGAGATGACCGTGGGCACGTACGATTACACCTACGACGTGGTCGTCAGTGGTGCTCTTGCCCTCAACGACAGCATCACCACCGAGACCTCCTTCAGCATCGCCAGCTACCAACCTTTGCTGGTGTGGAATGAGGATGCTCCTGCTGGATTGGCTGGCTACACGGTCAACCTGAGCAATGCTGAGGAAATGGCCCTTGGCGGCTCGGCTTTCTCCTACATCGAGAACCCAACCTACCACCAGAACCCAAAGTCGCTTGACGCCAAGTTGACCTACGCCATGTTCATACCTTGTGTGACCTTTGGTGCCCTTGTGTTCGTGTTGTTGCGATACATGGCCCGTGGCTATGAGTTCGAGATGAACAAGTGCTACGGCTGCGACTTGTGCGACGACGCCTGTCCTGTTCGTTTGTTCAACGGCGGCGACAAACTCAACATCATCTACAACTCGTGGAATAACGAAGACGACGGTGTCCCGCTGTACTCTTGTTTGACATGTACGGCTTGTACCAACGCCTGTCCGCAACTTGTCAACTACGACTCCTACGTCGATATCCGCCGTTCGCTCATCGTTGGCGGACCGCAGGCAGAAATCCCTCACACGGTTCTCCAAGCCGTCTTGAACGCTGAGGCCGAAGAAGCAGCCGATGACGACTTCATCGCTACCGAGGACTACCCGATCACCTCCAATGTTGGATACTACCCAGGATGCGTCGACTACCTCGACCAGGAAATGGTCTTCTCTCACGTCAACGAGGGTACGATGAACCTTGGAGATACTACAACGGCTGCCTTCACCCTGTTTGAGGAGATGGGCACCGATGTGGCTTACCTCGGTCGTGACTTCCTCAAGTGCTGTGGCCACGACCAGAAGTGGCAAGGACTGGATGAAGTCTTTGAGAAGCTCAAGGCCTACAACCAGCGCAAGATCAACGAGTCCGGTATTGACACCTTGGTCTCGTCCTGTGCTGAGTGTTTCCGAACCTTTGCTCGTGATTACGAACTCGAAGACGTCAAGGTTATGCACACCACAGAATACCTCATCGAGCAAGGTTTCGATATGAACCTCAAGACTGAGGACACCACGGTCACCTACCACGACCCGTGCCGACTTGGTCGACAAATGGGCATCTACGACGAGCCTCGTGAACTCATCAACGCTGTTGAAGGTGTTGAGATTGTTGAGATGGAGCACAGCGGCGAAGACGCCATGTGCTGCGGTGTCTCGAGCATGATGTCGTGCAACGAGAACGCTCGCTCTCTGCGTGTCACCCGCATGGAAGAAGTTCGTGCGACCGGTGCCGAGACCATGTTGACCTCGTGTCCAAAGTGTGTCTCGCACTTTGAGTGCCTCAAGTTTGAAGGCGACGAAGCCTACGCTGACATCGAAATCTTGGACGTTGTTTCCTTCCTCGCTCGTCAAGTCAACGAGCAGAAGGGCCAACTCGGTGCCGAGACGACCGTTGGCGAGGCCGCTGAAGCGTGATCAAGACTTCCACCCACAGGGTAGCGCGTCTGTATCGACCGACTGAATCCCCTTTGTATCGGAAAATAAAATGCAAAGGGGTTTGGGATCACCCCCTTGCAACTTATCCGAATCAA
>DAGF01000043.1:9629-20085 GCA_002495645.1 Euryarchaeota archaeon UBA549 | reverse complement strand
AATAATTCTTAGGTGAAATTCATGGCATGGGTTGAAACAATTGTTTGCTCCGGCAAGAAAGGATCAGATGCTCGTTTGCGCCGGATGCTGAAGGCACGTCAAGAATTCAAGCGGCGCCAGGAGGGTTGCATCGGTGCATGGTTGGGTTTAGCTGCAGAATCCAACTCAATGATGTTGGTTCAATCAGCATATGTTTCTGAAGGAGCTTGGCGGATCATCTCAACAGAGATTCAGAACACCCTTGATGCAGAAGACGGTGGGATTGAGGGCCTTTTACTTGGTCCGCCCCTCGTTGGTGTGTTCGAAATTCCAGACGAGGAACTCCAGAATCTCAAGTTTAGCAAAATCAATTGATTTTCCGTGCATCTATTCGTCGCATAATGTGAGTTATGCGACATTTCGTGGAAACGAGCACATTGTAGTTGGTATTGAATAATCTGAAAATGTCCCGCAGTGCAGCGTTTGTGTAGAATTAGGCGCCTGTATTTTGCGAAAAATCTTCAATTCTGCCCACCAAGCCCCCCCTTGGAGGCAGAAAATCCTGAATTTTTGGCGAAAGTCATGCAAAGGATTCAATATCTCTTCCCAGTCGCAGTCTTGAGTATCATGTCAGGTGTCGAGGGGTATTGTATGAAATGCAAAACGTACGGACCCATCATCAACGGAAAGAAAATCGCGATGGCCAACGGCAGAACGCGGATGGCTGGAAATTGCTCACAACCAGGCTGCACCGGTAAAATTTCGAAGATCATTGCGTGAGCTCAACACATTGACCTACCGAATTGATTTAATAGAAATGTCAGGTGGGTCAACCTACCTAGGGCTCGTGGTCTAGGGGTTTATGACGTTGCCTTGACATGGCAAAGATCGAGAGTTCGATTCTCTCCGAGCCCACCATTTGGTGAATAATATCTCCATTGATTACTTGTTCGTAATATTTGAAACAGCATCAATACTAAATACCTTTGAAATAGCCATTAACTAATCTTCATCACTGGCGAGAACTTCGGGGTCTGGCAGTTCAATTTTAGCAACTGGGGCATCTTCAGATTCGTCAAAGGTAAAATCCGTTGAACCACCGTCCCAACTACGTACATCTTCAGATTCATCAAACGACTCATCGGGTATCGTTGCGTTGGGTCCTACCGAGTATATGCTTGGGTCGATAGTTTGCACCACAGTTGATTCGCGGACTTCAGCTGCCGAGGGAGCCTCACGTTCTTCCATGATGCCGCCAGCATGAAACGTACCACACTCCGAACAACGATACATCCCTTTACGGTCAAAACAGCCACACACAGGACAGACGGCATAGCCGGAAAGTTGGTCCAATGGGTCCTTTTTTGTCATGGGCTCACTCAATGAACATGTCTTCCTGGTATCCAGTGACCAGATCGCCCGTTCCATCTTCCTCAATGGTCACGGTGCCCTCATCGTCATCAAATTCAATAATCTTGCCGAAGACTTCTTCATCATCGAAGACCAAGCCGATGTGGGAGCCAATATCAATATCATCATCGCCATCTTCTTCCTCATCTTCGTATTCGTCCTCGTATTCCGATTCTTCATCGCCCTCTTCGTCGTTTGACTCATCGTCATCGACAACCTCGTCGTCATCGCTTGCTTCATCAACACCCTCATCCTCGGCGTTTTCTTCTTCTGAAGCGTCGACTGCGTCGGATTTGTCTTCCTCAAACTCTCGCATGGCCTTCGCCCGAGCGCGCCATTCGGGTGCTTTCACCAGGTGAAGGAAGAGCGTCGCCCCCATTCCAAACGCTGACAAGAAGATGAAGAAGATCCCGTCCCAATAGAACTTGGTTGGCATTGACAGAGAGCCGTTTTCGCCGGCCAATGGAGTGAGTGAATTTCTACAACCATCTTTCTGGAACTTTTCATCGCAGGGGTAGATGTCGCCTTCGGCGATGTTTCCACTCGGGATAAGGCCGGAATCATTCGGTTCGTAGGCTATATTGCCTCCACTGCCGTCTACAAATCCGAACAGTCCGTTTGCGATGAAGATGGCAATGAGGAGGCCAAAACCAACGTGGAGGATGGGCCAAACAGTGTCGTTCCAGGATTTCGACATCATTCGCTTTTGCCAAGACGAAGGGAAGACTTTCTCTTCCACCAATTCTTCCATGGTTTCGTAATCTTCCATAGATCCAATAAACTCGGTAATGTCAAGGGTTCCATCACCATCTGCATCAGCACTTTCCATGATGCTGTTCACCTGTTCAATGTCCAATTCATCGCCGTATTTTTCTTCAATGACGCCTTTGAGTTCGGTGATGGAAACAACACCGTTCCCATCAGCATCAAGTTCGTTGAAGAGGCGTTGAGCGGAAATATCGTGCTCATCCATGAGGTCTGCAAGGGCAGAAAGCGCAGCCAGTGTACTTCGGCCTGATTGAGATGTTTCGGCCTCTTGTTCTTCCTCTGGTTCATCAGATTCTTCTTCAAGGTCAAAGTCTTCGTCTTCAATGGTGCTTCCTTCTTCATCATCTGCGTCATGCACTTGTTCTTCTTCCGCGGTTTCTTCTGCTTCCTCGGTATCGATTTCGGCCGCATCTGGCCCACCATCATCTTCAACGGATTCTTCGTCCTCGTTTTCAACTACTGATTCAACCTCGACTTCTTCATCGGTTTCCTCTTCGGAGTCGCCGGGTACTGTTGTTACTTCCTCGGCATCTTCGGAGTCCTCTGAATCTACATCGCCGTCGGATTCAACGGGTGCCTCACCGATTAGAATTTGGTCAAATTCGTCGAGGTCAATGACGCCGTTTCCATCTGCATCAATTTCCGCAACCAGGCGGTCAATTTGCGAAGGCGGCAAATCAGCAAGGTTCAAACTGAGGAGGCCTCGTTTCAACTCGTCAGAATCAATGGTGCCATCACTGTTTTCGTCAAACTTATCGAACAACTTTCTAATGTTGATGCCGGTGTTAGCCACCCATTGTCGAAGGATATCAACGACATCATCAGCCACAAAGAGTACGCCACATTCCGGGCACCGAGTGGAATCCAACGGCACCAATGCATTACACGCGCCGCACTCACCAAGTTCATCCTCGGAGATGCCAGAGAAATTCGTCCCACACTCGGGGCACTCTGTTGAATCAATGGGAATGACCGCTCGACAGGCACCGCACTCGGCCATGGCCGCAGCCTCAATTTCTTCATCCGTCATCGTAGCACCACTGGGAACGACGGGAACTGGCAATATAATAATTGATGGAAGATAACCAACGAGAGCAGTAATTCCTTAGAACCTCAACACAGAGACACCACCACGGAGGCCGACTCGTGAAGGGCATGCAGACGTTGGACGCATCTCGGCCTGAAGATGTGTATCTGCATTTGGACGAGACTATTGAGCAAGCCAACCATGCCGTTCATTGCTACAGCCGGCTGCCAATGCGGCAACTCCTTCGCTATGTTTCTGGCAACAGCGCAGAAATGTGGTGGCTATCTGAACATGACACGCCCAGAGCTATACCACCTCACCCAAACGATGTTTTTGCCCATATCAAATCATCAACTCGAGAAAGCGCATCACTGGTTGTTCTAGAGGGAATCGATTGGCTCGTCCGCCGTACAAATGAAACAACTGTGCTAGAGATGCTTCAATCACTGGATGGGCTCTCGAGAGAACGCGATTTCCAGGTGGTCCTTGCTGGCGATTCCCTCTCCCTCAATCCGACATTTTGGGCAAGGATCTGCAGCTTGGCTCCCAAAATTTCCGTCTCGGCTGACCCTGTAGAAGTTGATGACCAGCATTATGGTTTTGAAGAGGAGCTTATCCATCATACGCCGATTGAAGAGGCCGAACGTTCCCTCGATGACACTGTATTGGTGCATTTGGTGAAGTTACCACAAGCGGGTTTTACCCAAGCCGTATTGGCGAGGCGGATGTTGCAGTGGAAAAGAATGGGTTTTGACCTTGCAGCTCTAGAACCAGCCATGGCAGCCAATGACATGGCAAAGGCGCATGCCATTTACGTCGGCGTAGAGGCCGAGATTATCACGGCGATTGACGCTATTCGGTTGATCGAACAGCGAAATGAAGACTTGACGGTCACTGAACGCGAACGATTCAACTACAGATTCATGGCGTTGAACGAAGTTGCTGAAGGGTATGAGGAACTCATTCGCCTCTTATCATCGAGGTAAGCGCCCGTGTTCAGCCTCAATACGAGCAAGCCAACCACCTGTCCTGAGTGATGTTGCTAATTGTTTGAGTTCTGCAGATGTCGAACGGTCTGCGACCAAAGGGCCAGAAACAGTTCGGACACGTTGAATGAGTCCACGGACGTGAGGTGAGGATTGGTGTTTTGCGTATTCCAAAGCTTCTGACGCAATCAGTAATTCACATGCAAGAACTTCTGATAGTCGCTGAACTGCACATCGGAGATTCCAAGCAGCTGTGGCACCCATGCTCACATGGTCTTCTTGCCCTGCAGAGGTGGTTGTCGAAAAGGCTGAACGCGGTGCCGCATGACCGTGCATTTCTGCAAGAGAGGAGCCTGCGACATATTGGACGATCATCAATCCGGATTCCAATCCTGAGTTTTTAGCGAGGAAGGGTGGAAGTTCGCTTCGAGAGGGGTCCAGCATCTGGTCCATTCGCCGCTCTGAAATTGAACCCAATTCGAACGCTGCTAGGGACATGGCATCGCAAGTAAGGGCAATGATTTCCCCGTGAAAATTCCCTTGTGATACCACTTCATGGGTGCCAGGATTGTCAGGTTCTGGGAAAATGAGGGGATTGTCTGTTGCACTGTTTAACTCAATGCGGAGCACCTCCTCGAGCCGTTGAAATGATTCATAGACGGCACCGTGGACTTGTGGTGCGCAACGGAATGAATAGGCATCTTGAACGCGATCACAGTCCACATGGCCATTGAGGATACCAGATCCGGAAAGAATGGTCCGCAAGCGTTGTGCAATCATGGTTTGACCTGAATGAGGCCTGGCTTGGTGAACTTCTGGTCTTGATGGGGTTAAGCTGCATGAACGAGCATCCATGGATGCTGCCAGTATGAGGTCCGCAAGCACCAACAACTCACTGAGTTCCTGGTATGCGATGGCGGCATAGGCCGTCATTTGACTGGTGCCGTTGATAAGAGATAATCCGTCCTTCGCAGTCAATTCAACGGCCACAAGTCCCTTGTCAAACAGGACCTTCTTTGTCGGAACGGGTTCACCATCAATCAGCACCTCGCCTTCGCCAATAAGTGTGAGCGCGAGGTGAGAAAGCGGTGCTAAATCTCCACTGGCTCCGAGACTTCCTATCCGGGGAACGGCAGGGTGAACGCCGTTGTTGAGGTAGAGAACGAGTTGACGGATGCAATCGGGATGGATCCCTGAATGGCCTTTGCACAGTGAGTTCAACCGCACCACCATCATCGCCCTCACCGCTTCAACGGCCATGTTATCGCCAATGGCCGTCGCATGTGACCGAATCAAATTAAGTTGAAGTGCTGCCAAGTCTTCATTTGAGATTCGCTCGTGAACAAGAGCACCAAAACCTGTGTTGATGCCGTACACGGTCTCGCCGGTGGTGACAATCCGATCAACCACGGATCGAGCAGCATGGATGGATGGCCAAGCATCTTCGGAAACGGCGACCTTGGCTTGTCGTTTTGCCACCATGAGGACCTCTTGAGGCGAAAGTGTTCTACCGTCAACATAGACAGTTGGTTGCTCACTCATCGGCCCAACCTCCCATTCCATCAAGAAGGTCGTCATCGACCATGGTTGGTAATGTAACCGAGAGTTTTGGTTCCTTTTCCATCGCCCGTTGAATCGCAGATAGAGCACCGGAATTACGTGCCCATGCTCGTCGTGCAACGCCGTTGTTGACGTCCCAGTGAAGCATGCTCTCCAATCGTTGTGCTGCTGCATCAGACCCATCAAGGAGCATGCCAAATCCGCCGTTGATGACCTCGCCCCAGCCAACACCGCCGCCATTATGGAGGCTGACCCATGTCGCACCACGGAATGAATCACCGATGGCGTTGTGAACGGCCATATCTGCTGTGAACATCGAACCGTCACTGATGTTGGCGGTTTCTCGATACGGGCTGTCGGTTCCTGAGACATCATGGTGGTCCCTTCCGAGAACCACTGGACCCGATATGGCTCCGCTTGCGATGGCAGCGTTCATGGCACGAGCGATATTTCGACGACCTATATCATCAGCGTACAAAATTCGAGCCTGACTTCCAACGACGAGGTTGTTCTCGCCTGCTTGCTCAATCCACCGAAGGTTGTCGCTGATTTGTTGGCGTACATCGTCGGATGCAGATTTCAGCATCTCACGCAGCACATTTGCCGCAATTTCATCTGTTTTGGCGAGGTCACCAGGGTCTCCGCTCGTGCACACCCATCGGTAGGGGCCAAAACCGTAGTCAAAGCACAGAGGACCCATGATGTCTTCAACATAGGAGGGATAGGCAAAACTTCCGTCCTCATTGACCACTTCAGCACCAACACGTGATGCTTCAAGCAAGAAGGCATTGCCATAATCCCAGAAATACATGCCGCGCTCAGCCATGGTGTTGATGGCCGAAGCATGACGGCGGAGGGTGGCTTGGACCTCTTTTTTGAAGCGGTCTGGCTCTTCAGAGAGCATGGTTGAACTTTCCTCATAACTTCGGTCGGCGGGGAAATAGCCACCCTGATAGGGGTTGTGGAGGCTGGTTTGGTCGCTGCCCAAATCCACGCGAATGTCACGCTCGACGCACCGTTCCCATAACTCAACGATGTTCCCGATAAGGCCGATTGAGATGGTTGCCCTGCGTTGCGAAGCATCAACCATCATGTCAATGGCTTCATCTATTGACTCCGTCACCGTCGTCAACCAACCTTGCTCATGACGTTTGTGCGCGGCATGGGCGTTGGTTTCAGCGATGATGCATGCGGCTCCGGCAATGGTTGCGGCTTTCGCTTGAGCACCAGACATGCCACCAAGTCCACTTGTGATGAACGTGATGCCAGAAAGGTCCGCCTCGTCTTTTAGCCCGAGGTGAAGTCTTGCAGCATTGAGAAGCGTGATGGTGGTGCCGTGGACAATCCCTTGTGGCCCGATGTACATGTACGAACCTGCGGTCATTTGACCGTACTGCGTAACGCCCAATGCATTCATTCGTTCGTAGTCGTCTTGACTGGAATAATTGGGAATGACCATCCCATTTGTCACCACAACGCGTGGAGCTTCGGAGTTGGATGGGAAAAGGCCTAGGGGATGGCCTGAATACATGACGAGTGTTTGGTCATCCTCCATTTCACAGAGGTATTTCATCACCAAACGGTATTGCGCCCAATTTTGGAAAACTGAACCGTTACCACCGTAGGTGATGAGTTCATGCGGGAATTGAGCAACAGCGGGGTCGAGGTTGTTGTGAATCATCAACATGATCGAGGCCGCCTGGCGTGATTTCGTTGGATAGGCGTCAAGCGGGTAAGCCTTGATGGGAAAAGAGGTCGGGCGATACCTCCGCATCAATACACGCCCGTAGGTGTTGAGTTCCTCCAAAAATTCAGGGGCGAGCACATCATGGTGCTGGGCAGGAATGTAGCGAAGTGCATTTCGAATCGCCAACCGTTTTTCTGTTGGCGTTAAGAGTTGACGTCTGTTTGGCGCATGGTCCACCGTTGAGTCAATGCCGGGGTGTGGGGGTAGTTCAGCAGGCATGCCCTCGAGGACAGATGCTTGCATACGGCTTACATCATCCTCCATGAACGGTGCGTCATGCGGGATGTCCTTGAGGCTTGTTCTCAAAACACCCGGAAACGAACGGTGCATAACATCAAAAACAGGCACCTATGGCAGGAAATTGAGTCCGCATGTCATCTGACGATGTGATCATAGCAGAACTGAGCGAATCGTCCAATTCATCGGCGACTCGTGAATTCAACGTGGTCATAGGTGCAACCCTTGCGATATCGTTGGCTTTTCTCTTTATTTCTGCTGTTTATGGTGATGCATTTGTCAGCATGATGGTCGATGATGAAGACGCAAACGAAGTGCGAGTACCCGTTTGGGAACGACATAAGCTGCCGTACATGACCAGCGGCGACTATGGTGTTGCACTCGAAGTTGGCCCCTATGAATTGCTTCCAACCGAAAACGCTTGGAATTCCACCCATCATTTCGTCGAGTACACGCTGCCAATCGAAGAAGGCGGCGCAGCGCCAAATGGGTTGATCAGCCTCGCAGTGTGGAGGCCAAACGTACCGGAAGGCGTTCAAGTCCCGGTCATCGCTGAAAGCGGCCCTTATTTCCAGGAAGCCAGTGTGGAAACACCTTCGATTGAAGTTCCCGGAAGTTGGCTGGGTCAGATGTTCATTGACCAAATATTGCCTCACGGCTACGCATTTGCACAAATCTCTGTTTCTGGAACCGGGCGGAGTAATCACTGCATGGATTTGATGGGGACTGCAGAGCAATTGGGTAATGATGCAGCAGTTCGCTGGCTAGGAGAGCAGAGTTGGTCAAACGGCGCTGTAGCATTGATTGGAAAGTCATACGACGGCAGCACGCCATGGCAAGCAGCCATGTTCGGCTCTGAACACGACTACCTGAAAACCATCGTACCCATTTCAGGTTTGATTGGCGTAAAGGAATTGATGTGGAAGAACGGGTCTTCTGAGGCACGTGCACCCATCATGCACAACGGCGTCTACGGCTCGTACGGTATTGATGGGGATGAGGAGGACTACCAGAACATGTGCCCCGATTACATCATTGGTCCGGGAACGGGCGTTGGTGCATGGGCTTGGGGTGGCGAAGCAGCCGGCAGTTATTGGGCTGAACGCTACTTCCTTGACCGTGTTCTTGAGAACTACAAGGGAAGCGTGTATTTGATTCAAGGCATGCATGATTGGAACGTCGACCCGCATATGGCCGTCCCGACCATCAACCGGCTCATCGATGCTGGAATTGAAGCCCGAGGATTGTTCGGCCAGTGGGACCACGATTACCCCGACCGACCTGTCCAACTTGATGACCGCTCGGAACTGGGTGGAAGAGGTGGAGAAGCCTTCCCTGAAATGATTCGTTTTGATTGGATGCAGGACATGCTTGAGTGGTTTGATTACTATCTCAAGGGAATTGGTGAACAACCTGGGCAATGGATTGAAATCCAATCCAATCAGGGATCATGGCGCATTGAGGACCGATATCCTCCAGCAGATGTCGTGGTTCAATCCTTTGAATTGGGCACAGATATGGCCAATATTGGTGGGACCACGACGGTCTTGCCAGATGCATCTTCGGGGCCCGTTTGGGAATCTGCTCCTCTTGAAAACGATCTTTACTTTGCTGGGATGCCCCGTGTCCATGTGGACGTGTCCACGGCGACGCTTGGTGGTCAACTGTATGCATTGTTGGAAGATTGTAACGACCAAGGACAATGCATCCACTTGGGGCATGCCATCATGGACCTACGCTATCACGCCGGGGGCGACGAAGTCCAAACATGGACGCCTGTTGTGGAAACCATCAATGCGAAAATGGAATTCTTTGCCATGGATGCAGAAGTTGAAGCAGGTCATGTTTTGCGTCTCTCCTTGCGCTCAACGGGAGAAGACTACCTCCCCGCCAGTACTTCCTCCATCGTGTTCGTACAGGAAGGGGCAACTTCAACTTTGCAGATCGACACATTTGAGCCAAGTGAACGTCGGTATTTCACTCCGCCTGTGTGTACCCATGAGCGCTGCCTTCAATCTGAATAATCGGCATTGAATGCTCAGGTTTCCACATCGAGAAGATGAATCCCGAGATTATCATGATGCTTGAAAACAACATGATGCCTTTTTGAATTCCAAGATTGGTGTTCTCCATCAAATAACCAGCAACGCTGGTGGATGTTGAAAAGGCAACAGACAGGATCAACATATCGACGGAAAAGACACGCCCGCGGACTTCATCCTCCACCCATTGTTGCATCATCACGGTAGAGAGCACCCAATTTGCGCCACTGGCGCTGTGGGCCAAAATAACCAAGACGACGGTAAGCCAGAGGGCGTAAGGAACACTTAGTCCAACAAAGAAATAGATGCAACCGGACAAAACGATGAGGTGTCCAACCAAGGAAGGCCACCGCTCCTCGTCGGTAAAAAAGGCCCGTGCAATAATGGGACCAAGGCCCGTACCTACGCCCCTGGCAAAGAAGAATAAACCAAAGCCAAATGCTGCACCAAAGCCTTGCACATCAGCGCCCATCAGGACCAAGTAAACACCAGCTAAACCTCCTCCTGCGATGTTCCAAGAGGCTTTGGCGAAGACAATACGGAACAGAGGAGGTTGACTCCGAATTCGCAACCAACCTCGTTTGATGTTGGCGTAGGCTGTTGAGAACCAAGGGCCCTTCATGGACGGGTCGATGGTCTGGGGCAGGGTCAAATTGATGAGGAAAAGGGTCCCGAAAAGGAAGGTCAGCGAATCCACGAT
>DAGF01000043.1:0-9249 GCA_002495645.1 Euryarchaeota archaeon UBA549 | reverse complement strand
CCAATACACAAGGCCGTTGACCAGGACGCTGCATCAAGGGCGTTCGCTGTTGCCAGGTCTTCCTCCGAAACCACGTTCGGTAGTGAGGCTCGTTCAGCCGTCATGTAGACGCCGTGCAACACCATCATCAAGCCTGACAAACCTATCATCCAGACGATGTCACTGGCATCGTTGACCAACAAGAACACCAAGGCCAGCACCGCTTGCATGAGGTTTGAAACAATCATCAGCATTTTTCGGTTAAATCGGTCAGCCATGAGGCCAATCAAGGGCTGGAGAAGTGCAAATCCAGCCATTCGAACCGTAAACAGAAGTCCAAGCAAAAATTCGCTCTCTGTATACTCAAGGATGAGGAAAAACAAGGCAATGGTGTTGAACCATTCTCCAAGCATGGAGATGACTGCAGCAATCCACAAACGACGAAATTCGCGATTCTCACGAATCAACTGCGAATAGGTCCGGGATGTCATCACTCCTCCTCCAAGGATGTGGAGGAGTCAGCAAGGGTACAAACGATCCATTTCGAAGTTGGTGTGTTGGAGATATCGGCTGTGGAATGTAGAGGGACCAAACTATTGGCTTCTGGAAAGTACGCAGCGAGGTTCTTGCGTGGAATTTCATAGGGCACGACGAGCCAATCGCTTGAATGCCTGACCTCATCATTGAAGTGACTGGTGATGTTCACACGCTGGCGAGATTTCCATCCTCTTTCAACCATGTCTTTGGCGTTCATGAACAACACCCTTCGATGACCGCTTACACCTCGGTATCGGTCGTTTAACCCATAGATGGTGGTGTTATACTGGTCGTGGCTTCGAAGCGTCATCAATACATATTGGTCATCTTTTATTTGGACATCTGGCAAGGCATGTGCAGTAAATTGAGCGAGACCGCTTTCGGTGCTGAAGGATTGGCTGTCCTTTGGAGGATTTGGAAGAGCAAAACCATTGGGTTCACGAACGCGCTCGTTGTAGTTGTCAAAGCCGTTCAGCGATCGCTCCATGAGTGACCGAATGTTGTCGTAATTTGAGACCAGGTCAAGCCAATCCAGGTGTTCGTGGCCAAGGGTTGAAGCGGCCATTTTGGCAACAATCCAAGGTTCGCTGCGCAAGTCAGGCGATGCAGGGGCCAAACGACCCATCGACCGGTGAACCTGCCCCATTGAATTTTCAACACTGACGAACTGCTCACCTTTGGATTGAATGTCTCTTTCCGTACGTCCAAGGCACGGCAAAATCAACGCTTCTTTTCCAGTGATGAGGTGCGACCGATTTAATTTGGTTGAAACTTGAATCGTGAGGCCAATGTTTTGAATGGCTTTGGCCGTCAAATCGGTGTCCGGTGTTGCCGAGAGGAAATTACCTCCCATGCAAAAGAAGACATCCACTTCTCCATCTTTCATAGCCTCTATGGCCCGAACGACATCGTATCCATGGTTACGGGGCAATTCAAACCCAAGCCCTGTTTCCATACGATCAAGGAAGGCTTCTGTTGGCGCTTCCCAAATCCCCACCGTTCGGTCACCTTGAACATTTGAATGGCCGCGTACAGGGCAAAAGCCTGCACCTTTTCGACCAACATGGCCATTCATCAGCAGGAGGTTGACCACTTCTTGAATCACGGCAACGCCGTTGCGGTGTTGTGTCAATCCCATGGCCCAGCAAGCGATGGTGGCTTTGGAATTTGCAAGCATTTGACCGGCGGTACGAATGTCGTGCTCTGAGAGGCCCGAATCCTCTGTAATCGTCTCCCAGGATATGTCACCGGCAGCTTCAGCCATGGCCTCAAACCCTTGCGTTTTTTTGTTGATAAATTCACGGTCAAGAGCACCCGCCTCTAATTGGACCTTGATGAGGCCCTTGAGGAGTGCAGCGTCACCTCCAATTCGGACAGGCAGATGGATATCTGCCAGCGTAGTGGTTCGCAAATCTCCTTTCATGTAGTCTTGAGGATGCTTGAATCGTGTCAACCCTGCCTCTGGAAGCGGATTGACGTGGATGATACGCGCTCCATGCTTTTTCGCATCTCGGAGCGCGGTCAGCATGCGGGGGTGATTTGTTCCGGGATTTTGTCCAATGACGAGAATGGTGTCCGCATGAAGAAAATCATCAAGCGATACGGTACCTTTTCCGATGCCAATGGTTTGGCCGAGGCCCTTGCCGCTAGACTCATGGCACATGTTTGAACAATCTGGCAAGTTATTGGTACCAAAAGCACGAACAAAGGCTTGGTAGAGAAATGCGGCTTCATTGCTGGTGCGGCCAGAGGTATAGAACACGGCATTGTCAGGCGAAGAACATGCTTGCAAGGCCGAAGAAATTTTTCCAAAAGCGTCTTCCCATGAAATAGATTCGTATCTTGAAGAATTGGCCGCCAAATAGACCGGGTGTGAGATTCGTCCAAGATTATTCAATTCAAAATCACTCATTTCAGCGAGTTCTTGAACAGAATGTTGACCGAGATAGGCCGGTGTCACATTGGCTTTCATCGCTTCATCCGCGACTGCTTTTGCACCGTTTTCACAGAATTCAAACACGGTACGGTGGTCAGGGTCTGGCCAAGCACAACCCGGACAATCAAATCCTTCTTTTTGATTCACCATCCGGAGCGTTTTAATGGTCTTCACAGGACCCATTTTTGACAAACCATGAATGGCAGATGAGGTCACAGCAGGGATGCCTGCTGCTTTTTTCTTGGGCTTCTTCAACTTCAAACGCACGCTGTCAGGGGGCGTTCGCGCACGTGGTTCTTGTCGAATAATAACCCCTCCATGCTGATGGCGTGTGCCGCCCTTCTCAATGGTTCCGCTGTATCCGCCCCTCAACAGGCCCAATCACGACCGCTCGGCCAGCCTTCGCAAAGGATACCAAGGTCATGTTCGAAGAACGTGCAGTTCTGATAGCTAAACTGGAGGCTGCGCCAATTGATGCAATGATTGGTATATTCATTCGGGCCGCTTTTGCAACGATGTCCCAGCCGCAGCGACCCGACAAAAGAAGGGCAACTGGCAGGCTGGAATCCTTGGATTCTAACCATGCACCCATGACTTTGTCGACGGCATTATGCCGACCAATATCTTCCCGAATCAGAAGTTTGGATTTCGCACTCAGCATGAGCCCCGCCGCATGCATGCCACCTGTAGCCTCAAATCCGGGTTGTTGAGAACGCATGTTCTCCAATGAATTGATCAATTGTTCGACATCAATAACTGACGCAGGCGAAGAGACCGCCGGTGTTTCATCAACTAATGCACTCAATTGGTCTTGCTCACACCCACCGCACGATGTGGTGACGATGCTGTTCCGCGGAGAATGTACAAATTCTCCCTTAACCTCAACATGAATGTGATACTCTGCTTCATTGGCTTCAATACGAATCCGATGACCCTCTGCAGGAGGGTGAAGGTCGTATTCACACCTCAAATGGCCTGTAGCGAGGTCTCCTAAATTTTCTGGGGATGCCAATAGACTCGTTACGTGCGACGCATTGACATGGATGTGAACAAGGCATTCGGCCGCGATAACTTCAGCGTCAAACCTCATCGTTCCATCTTCAAAGCGATGAACAGATTGACGAGTTGTGTTCTTCATGACACCTCATCCCCCTGTCGAAGGTGGTCAAGGTCAAAAAATTCGAACTGTAAAGCGACCAACTCTTCGCTGGATGTAGCCTTTGAATACGCATCAAGTGGTTCCTTGTTCAGTTCAAAGAAACGTTGACCCCACCGAAAGGAACCAAGAATCTGTTCTGATTGTTCTCGGCGGCCAAGAAGATAGAGAACTGCTGCCATTGCTTCAGCGGTTGTCAACATGCCAGGTTTGCCCCAGTTGACAGGATTGGCTGCAAGCAAAAGTGGGAGCATACGAGGTTGTAACCGAGTTCGTTTCATCACGGACTCAACAGATGCCTCGATATGCGCCCAACTGCAATCCAGGCCGACCAAAGCACCGTTTTGTTCGTTGAGTAGCGCATGATCTTCGGGGCCGAAAACCTTGCCACAGAGCGGTTCGAGAATGATGCCCCTTTTTGGGAGGGTTTTGATGGATTTATGGAGGCGCATATCGCCACGTTTTGATGCGAGGACAGCCGTGTTCTTCTTTGGGTCGTCTTGAGCCAACCACAAGGCATGAACGGAAACAGGGCGCAAACCCTCACCTCAAATCGTTAAGGTAATCACCGAATGTCATCCCTCTTGAAGGCCCGGCATTGACGTGGCGGGATTCTTCAGCCGTGCGTTCAACCATCAGTTTGATGTTCAAAACACGTTCAAATTTCCGCACCACAGCATCCGTTGGATGTTTGCCGGATTCTGCAGCTTTGATGATGTTGACCGTTTCTGCCATTTTCTTTGCCAATTGTTGCTGACTCCACTGTCGATCGCTGCGAGCTTTGGCAATACGCTTGTGAAAATCAGGCGCCAATTCTGTTGCAGCCCGTGTCATGATGTCGTTTTTCCTTTTCCGAGGGGATGGAGCAGATGCAAAACTGCGAGAACGCTTCAACCCAGGGGCCTCAGATTTTGGGGCTAGATTCATTTTCTCAATACAGCGGGCACAGGCAGCGACCTCCGTTTTTCCAGTTGGCACTCGTTTAACACCAACTTTCACTGCTCCACAGAGTTCACATTCGCCCATGGAAATGAACCTTTGGTCACGCTCTTTGAACCCTTTGTTGCCATCAACAAGCAGGCTCAAACCACACAGACCTTATACACAGTCGGCTTTTGGTTAAATTGATAGGCATGGGTACGGATGTAGAACGCACCGATGGTAATTTGCCCAACAATGCGGATGATGACCTCCGCTCCCTTGAAGAGGCGTATTCCGACCTCCGAGAAGAAACGCAACAACTCATCAACGAGCGGACCAGTTTGGAAGCTGAAATGCGTACACTGCGCAAGAAAATTGAACGCCTTGAAGAAAATGTCAACTTGCTGAAAATGCCGCCCCTCATCGTTGGTCACATCCAAGATATTCTCGACCATGAGCGCGCCATCGTCCGCTCATCGAACGGTACGGTCTTCCAAGTATCGCTCAACCAGCGCCTTGACCCTGATAAACTCAAACCAGGCACACGGGTCGCTTTGAATCAAGACAGTTTGTCGGTTGTTGAACTCCTCCACGAGGCATGGGACCCGATGGTCAGTGGCGCTGAAATGGTGGAAAAACCCACCATCACATACGAGAATGTTGCTGGTCTTGATGAGCAAGTCGAATCTGTAAGAGAGGCCATTGAATTGCCGCTCGTCAAACCGGAATTGTTCGAGAAGGTTGGCATTATACCGCCAAAGGGCGTTCTCCTCGTCGGGCCGCCAGGTTGTGGCAAAACGCTCTTGGCAAAGGCCGTGGCCAACCACACTGAAGCCACGTTTATCCGCATGGTTGGCAGTGAACTCGCCCAAAAGTACATCGGCGAAGGTGGCCGAATGGTCCGCGAATTGTTTTCTCTTGCGAAGGAAAAGGCGCCCAGCGTCATTTTCCTTGACGAAATAGATGCAATTGGTGCCAAGCGACTTGATGGTTCCACCAGCGGTGACCGAGAAGTTCAGCGAACATTGATGCAATTACTTGCAGAATTGGACGGATTTGATGCGCTGCAGGATGTCAAGATCATTGCGGCCACCAACCGCCCTGACATTCTTGATGATGCTCTTTTGCGACCTGGACGATTTGACAGAGTGATCGAAATACCAATCCCCGATGATGCTTCAAGGAAGGCCATTCTTTCCGTCCATCTTAGCAACATAAACACGAAGAAAATCAACATCGGGCGTATTGTTGACCGCACGAAAGGATACTCCGGAGCTGAACTCAAAGCAACCTGTGTTGAAGCAGGCATGATCGCCATCCGAGATGAGCGTTCTTCTGTTTCAAACCAAGACATGATGGACGCCATCACTCGTTTGGACAAGAAAAGAGCCCAGGGCACGAGTGTTCGGTCCCCTGAAGCGCTGTATTCGTGATATTCGGCAAAGAACATTCAAAGACCCAAGGCCTTGCCACAGGGCATGCTTTCTCAACTGGTTGAATGCGTCCCCAACATCTCTGAAGGCAGGGACCAGCAAAAGATTGACCTGATCGTCGATGCTGTTCGCAGGGTCCATGGATGCACCGTCCTCGGCGTTGAACCTGACCATGATTACCATCGAACAGTCATCACATTTGCTGGTTCACCCGCGGATGTTGTCTCGGGTGCTATTGCATTGATTGAGGCAAGTATTGAACACCTTGACATGCAAACTCACGAAGGTGAGCATCCGCGCTTAGGCGTAGTGGATGTGTGCCCCTTTGTGCCCCTGCAGAACATCACCATGGAGGAATGCGCAGAATTGGCTCGTACAGTGGTCGACGAGGTCGCACAACGCCATGATGTGCCCTTGTTTCTCTATGGCGCTGCATCCTCAACACCTGAACGAACCATGCTATCGGACTTGCGCAGAGGTGAATATGAAGGATTGGAAGAACGTCTTGAAGGCGGAGAAACAACGCATGCTGATGCTACCAGATTTCCGGATAAGGGTGCCATGCGGTGGTCGCCCATGGTTGCCCGTTCTGGAGGGATTACAGTTGGTGCTCGTTCAATTCTCGTGGCTTACAACGTGAACGTGAATGAAAAAGGAGCCACAGTGGCCAAGAAAGTTGGCTCCATCGTTCGTAGCAGCGGACGTCTTCTCAAGTCGGAGAGTGGGGGTAAAATTCGCTCGGGCGGCATGCTCCCGAAAGTTCAGGGCATGGGCGTCCCAGTGGATGAACTAGGTATCTCACAAGTTTCCATGAATTTGCTTGATGTAGCGCTCTGCCCTCTTCATTTGGCGTTTAAGACATGTGAAAGCCTTGCATCAGATCATGATGTTGACTTGTGCGGCAGTGAAATTGTTGGATTGGTGCCGCTTTCTGCCATGCTCGAGGCCGGTCGATTTTTCAATCCTGAAGCTGATACAGATGAGGAACTGGTGGAAAGTGCCGTGGAATGTTTAGGCTTGAATGAACATCACGAGTTCAACCCACGGGAGCACATCATTGAATGGGCTTTAGCCAAGGAGGTGGTCAATTGAATTGGATGGACATGAGCGTGCGTGATTTTCAGGCCGCACTTGCATCTTCGTCCCCAACGCCCGGGGGCGGCACGGCAGCAGCAGTTTCCTTGGGTCAAGCCGCTTCCCTCGCCATCATGGTGTGTGACCTCACCATTGGAAAAGAAAAATGGCAGGCGGGATGGAATATCGCTGAATCAACTCAGGAGTTGGCCATCCCCATGATCAGTCGGGCGGGAGACCTCGCCACAGAGGATAGCGTTGCATTTGATGAAGTGATGGGATGTTTTGGACTGCCCAAGTCAACGGAGGAAGAGAAGCAACAACGCCGACTTGCTATCCGAGCAGCAACCTTACGAGCAGCAGAAGTACCGTATGAGACGGCAACATTGGCGCTGAATTTGCTGAACAACCTCCCAGAACTCGCACGCCATGGCAATGGCAATGCCGTCACCGACGTCGGTGTTGCAGGGTTACTCGCAAGTGCTGCAGCCAAAGGCGCTGTCTTCAACGTTGAAATCAATTTGAATGGGCTTCCTGATGAGTACGGTGTTGAAATGAGGAAAGAATTGGACGAACTCAAAGAAGAAATCCGTTTGAAGTCGCGAGAAGTCATGGACGCCGTGCGCGAACGAATGTCTGATTGATCAGCGTACTTGGCTACCTGGTTCAATGGACCCGTCAATCGTCACCAAACGAACTGTGCCGTCTCCGTTGTCAGCCGCAAGCATCATGCCCTCAGAAGTCACACCTCGGAGCGGTCGCGGTTTCAGATTTTCAACAAAGACCACCAGTTTTCCTTCCATTTCTTCGGGCTTGTAATATTCTTTCAGGCCGGCACAGATGGTGCGGTCGTCATCCGTGCCGTCATCCAATTTGACGACATACAATTTATCGGCATCTGGATGGTCTTCGACAGTTTTGATTTTCCCTACACGTAGATTGACTTTGAGGAATGTATCAAAATCAAGATACGTAATTCCTTCTGGTTCAGTTTTCATGTTTTTTCCTCCTTTCTTTTTCTTTCCACCCTTGACGGCATGCACGCCGTCGTCATCGGTTGAGTCTTCAACAAGGTCCTGTTCAACAGCCAGGATTTCTTCAAGCTCGAGGCGCTCAAACAACGGCTTTGGTGTTTCATCACACCAGGCCAATGGTGCAGTCCAATCAATGGCGTCCCCCCACTTCATCTCCTCGACCGAACCGTTGTGGCCGAGTCCCTCCCAGAGGCGTTGTGCGCTGTGTGGGAGGAAGGGTTGGGTTGTGATGGAGAGGAATCGCGCAATGCGCCAGCAAAAGGCAAGGGTTGCAAGGCTTTCCTCGTGGCCATCTTGGGGCTCCTTGAGGTGCTTCCATGGGGCGGCTGCTTGAAGGATTTGATTACCGTACTGTGCTACGTTCATGATGCCGCGGAGGGCCTCTTTGTACCGGTGGCGTTGGAGCGAGGTTGTAATTTCAGTCAAAGCCTCTTGGAGATGGGTTTGGTGTTGTTCAACTACTGCATGCCCATCGTGTTTGGAAAATGGCGTCCTGCCGGCCTCACAGGGAAGACGCGCACCCAATGTCAGCACGCGATGAACGAAATTGCCGTAAGCGGCGATTAATTCACTGTTGACCTTCTCCACGAAATCCGGCCAATTAAAGTCCGTATCATGGTTTTCTGGCATGTTGATGCTCAAGTAATACCGTAGTGTATCCGGGTCGTAGCGTTCCAGAAACGATGGTAGCCAAACGGCGTGTTTTCTCGATTTGGAAAATTGGCCACCCGCTAGCATAAGGTACTCCATCGCAGGAACATTGGATTCCAAAGCGAAATCGCCTGGTTCGGGCAAAGAGACGGGATCATCTGCAGAAAGGCCCTTGTGAACATGATTCAATCCGAGAATCAGCGCCGGCCAAATGACCGTGTGGAACGGAATGTTATCTTTCCCGAGGAAGTAGAGGTGTCGAGGAACTGTACCGTCTTCATCGACGGTCCACCATCGTTTCCAGGTCTCAGCACCATCTGGGAGTGATTCAGCATTTCTTTGCGCCCAGATACGGGCGCAGGTCGAATAACCTTGTACAGCTTCAAACCAAACATAAACACACTTTCCACTCCATTCATCGCCATCAAGTGGGACGGGAATGCCCCATTCTAAATCGCGGGTTACTGCTCGAGGGCGTAGTCCCATGTCCAGCCATTGCTTGGTCATGGCCCGAACATTAGGCTTCCA
>DAGF01000099.1 GCA_002495645.1 Euryarchaeota archaeon UBA549 | reverse complement strand
CTATGTGGGCGTGGCCAAGGTGGCGGGGGGGGCATTCAAGGCCGCCTCACTCAGCAAGCTGAAGCGTTCCGAGTATCCTTCCATGCGCCACATCAATCAGCACTCGACCAACTCCTCGGTGGGTGCCTTTGTGGTGAACCTCCCGGGGGTGTACTCCCATCAGAACCGTACGCAGGTCATGTACACGCTGCTGATTGATGCACGGGATTTCCCCAACCTTCCTACGGCTTATGTGCTGACGCCGACGTGTGCGGACATCGCCCACGTGAACATCTACCAGGGGAACTCCTTCTCTGTTGCCCCGGGCCGTGAACTCTGCGCCGTTTGTGTTGGGAACCAGTTCTCTCGGATTGAATGGCCCGAAAATTGGCAGAATGCCAAGGTCAGCCACGACGTCAAGATGGGCATTTTCCTTGACCAGGTACGAATGGTTCTGAACAATCCCAACCCCGATGATCCAGCACGAGAGGTGTGAACACATGACGATGCGACACCTGCGCCAGTTGGGTCTTGTCAACCAACCTAGGTTGGCTCAACTGAACATTCTCGTTTCGGGTCAAGTCGACGAAGTTGCAGATGTTGTGGTGCTCTTGGACCAACTTGGTGCTGCCCAAGCGGGCGGCTCGATTGGCCTTCAACTGGTCGGTGAGGACAAGCCAGAAGCGGTCTTCTGGAAACTCGCCTTCCCCCAACACGGCCAGGTTGATTCCCTTGTCAATGCTCGACCCGACCTCTACACGATGGTTTCGAGCGACCAACCTTCTGAAGAGTGGGACATTCATCTCTCGTTCAGCAACACTGCTCAACCAACCAAGCCCACCGTTTACGGTGCAGTCTCCGGCCCGAGGGCAGCCGTCTCAATGACGCCGCTCACCCTACCGCATCCGGTTGATGAATCCACGGCTCATCCACTCGCCCCGGCCCTACGTGTTGTTTGCGCCGCCGCCATGGTTGAACGCATGCTCGATGAGA
Organism: Euryarchaeota archaeon UBA549; assembly: GCA_002495645.1. Taxonomy (GTDB): domain Archaea; phylum Thermoplasmatota; class Poseidoniia; order Poseidoniales; family Poseidoniaceae; genus Poseidonia. The sequence continues at coordinate 8,573 of DAGF01000099.1, read as the reverse complement.
TGGGACTTCGTAACGCCGTGCCCATCAGCGATGCTTGGATCACCATCACCTGTCGCATTGAGACGACCGACGAGGGAGAAGCGCGCGCGAAGGTCTCGAGTTCTGGCGGTATGCCGGTGTCCATGACGCCAACCGCGGATGGTTTGGCCACGCTCGCTCGAATTCGTCTTCCTTACCCACTCCCACTCAACCCGTTTGAACACCTGGATGTGCAAACGAGCCCGAAGGAAAACCTGCCTGAACTGGTTGACATCGGTCTCGTCCCTTGGGACACCCCTCCTCACGCCCTCGACGTTCCGTTTACCGTCGAACCCACGAACATGATCATGCTTGGTGTAGGTGGCCTCGGAAGTTGGAGCGCACCCCTGTTGATGGAACAGATGTCTGGGGGCGCCTTTCACGTGGTGGACGGCGACACCTCCATCGAGTTGCATAACCTCAATCGACAGGTGCTGTACAACGACCAACACATCGGCAAGGCCAAGGCGGACGTGGCGGGTGAGCGACTGAAGCAGCTCAACACCGATGTCGCCATTCACATTCATCCGGAGCACTTGCTTCCCATGCACGTCGAGGAGAGTCTGGAGGACGAACTGGGCGACGTCATGCCCATGGCTTCGTTTGACCTTGATGAAGGGGCAGGTGAGAGTGCACTGCCTGAGGCCATCTCGACGAGCACCCTGTTCTTTGGTTGTCTGGACAACATGCGAGCTCGGACGCTTCTCAACGAAGCAGCACTCCATCAAAACGGTGTCATGATCAACGGCGGGAGTGAATCGGTTCACGGCATTGTTGAGCGACTCAGCAACGACGAAGGGTGCATGGTGTGTCGGTACGGCGATGAGGCCGCTCGTGAAGAGGAGATTATTTCCTGCACCGAAGAAGGTGCTCGGCCCGTCGCTTCTATCGCCACCACCACCGCATGGGCCGGTGCCATGATGGCCGTGTTCGGCCTGATTGAAGCCTCACTTCACGCAGGAATTGTGTTACCACGCCTTCAATGGCACCAAGGCTCGGTTGTCCGAAGCGATGTGTCTTCGAAGCCGCCTTGGATGAGTGAACCGTGCCTGCGTCATATTTGACAGAATTTGAGTTGATGAGAGAGCCAGAGAGATGAGAACCATGATTGAACTAACCTGCCAAGCCAACGCCAACATCGGAGAAAACAAGGTCGCCATCGCCTTTGAGGACTGTGCGCCAAACGGCCTTCGCGCCGGGTCGCCCGTTATGGTGGTCGGCAACAAAAAGACCGTTGCACAAATTGTGATCAACGATGCAGCCGAGTCCGGTCAAGTCCTGATGGGCGCCACCATGCGGCTCAACGCCAATGTGAACGAGGGAGAGACCATTCGCCTGCGCCCGCTGGCCGCTCAAGCCATGCAGCGCATTCGCTTCCAACCGCTGGTTGGCGACCTCGATGACGAAACCTTCAACGCAGCTATCCACAGTCTGAGGGATGTCTATGTCTGCAAGGACGCCCGCTTTGTGGTCAACATCAACGGTGAACCGGTTGAACTCTGCGCTACCAAGGTGGAGCCAAAGCACGGGTGGCTGGTTGAGGGGACGACGACTGATGCACGAAACAAGGCGGTTCGTCGACGAGGCGCCAACATTCCCACGGTTTCCTTCGCCGATATTGGAGGGCTCGATGACACCATCGAGGAGATCAAGGAAATCGCCATCGTTCCGCTCATCCACCCTGAAGTGTACCAAAAGGCCGGTCAAGACCCGCCAAAGGGCATCCTGCTGTACGGTCCCCCTGGTGTGGGCAAGACCCTGCTGGCTAAGGCGCTCGCTCGCGAAGCCCAATGCAACTTCATCAACATCAACGGCCCTGAATTGTTCATGGGTACCTACGGGGACTCGGAGCGAAAGCTACGAGATATCTTCGCCCAAGCCAAAAAGGAAGCACCGACGGTCATCTTCATCGACGAAATCGACGCCATCGCAGGGTCTCGAAAGGACAACAAGGGCCAGCTGGAGAAGCGAATTCTCACCCAATTACTGACTGAACTGGACGGCTTTGAAGAGCGCGGCCAGGTGCTGGTCGTGGGCTCTACCAACATCATGGAATCCATCGACGACGCGCTGCTTCGTGCCGGGCGGTTTGACCGACGTATCCACGTCCCTTACCCCGACCTCGAAGGCCGAGAACACATCCTCTCCATCCACTCCGCCACCATGCCTCTCGAGCCTGAGTTCAGCCTGAACGCGTGGGCGAAGCAGACCAACGGCTACACTGGAGCTGACCTGGCAAACCTTTGCCGACATGCAGCCGTTCTGGCGATGCATCGTGTCTACGGCAACGAGCGACTGATGCAACCCGAGGAACTCTCGGAGGACGAATTGACCGAACTGGAAATTTCCGATGAGGACTTTGAACTGGCGATGGAACGTGCCACGCCCTTCCAGGTTGAACTTCGCCGCCCCACCAACATGGGCTTCCACGATATGGACGACATCATCGGCCACGAAGACGCGAAGGCGGAACTCAAGGAACACCTGGTCGCACCCATCCAACACAAGGACATGTTCGAAGCCATGGGGCTCAACTGCAACGGTGGTGTCATCCTCCACGGTCCGCCTGGAACCGGGAAAACGATGCTTGGAAAGGCGGTTGCCAGCCTGTCCGGTGTTCAATTCATGGCCGTTTCCGGCCCAGAACTGCTCTCCAAGTGGGTTGGAGAATCCGAACGTGCGGTCCGGGAGCTCTTCCAGCGAGCCCAAGAAGCCGCTCCGGTCGTCCTCTTCTTCGATGAATTCGATGCGCTGGGTCGCCAGCGAGACGGCGGGGATTCCTCGGCGCACTCCAACTCGGTGGTCGCCCAACTCCTAACCCTGATGGACGGTCTCGGTTCCAACGAGGACATTTACCTGATGGCGTCAACCAACCAACTCGACCTGGTCGACCGTGCTTTCCTCCGTCCCGGACGGTTTGACCGGGCGATTTACGTCGGGCCACTGGAAAAGCAACACTTCAACGACTTCTTCACCAACGAGACCAAGGATTGCCTGTCGGATGTCTCTGGAGATGAATGGACGGCGTTCATCAAGCAACTGGTGGACGAGGCGACCGGTGCAGATCTGCACGGCTTGGTCAACACCGCCAAGCGAAACTCGGTTTCCCGCGCCATTGCCCACGGGCAGAACGTGGCCGTGCTCGAACACCGAGACTTCGTCGCTGCTCTCGCTACGGTGCCGCATCTTTTCTCCGGCTACGCCCGAAACCTTCCTGAGGTTGAGGTGTGGGACGATGAAAGCAACGATGAGGACGATGATTGGGTGGTACCATGAGCGACCGATTTTCTCGACAGCGCGGCCTGGTTCGACAGGATGCCGTAAGGCAACTCGCCGTGTCGCTGCAATTTGATGAAGTTCCAGGGGCCTTCCTTGAGGCGATGAAAACCCTTGGTGAACAACTCGGTGCACCCGAAATCGTCGATGGGCCATCGCCCACTGCGGCGGGTGGTTTCCAGATTGAATGGGCGCCAACCGCCAAGCAAGAACCGAACCTCCACTGTCTTCACGTCAGCTACGGTACCGAGGGAATTTTCCTCGATGGTTCGCCCGCAGGTGAACCGGTTGATGCTGTGTACGAGCCAGCTATAGCGACCGTTGCTGCATGCTTGGTGTGGAGTGAAATCCTTCGTCGCAGCGATGCCTACCAGCCCATCGAAATTCCCAAAGTTTCGGTGTCGGTGAACGTGCGAGTGAACGAAAATTCGCTTCGAAATTATGTTCCAACCCTCAAGTTCTCCCTGAACGGCCATCCCGTTCATCTGAATGTTCGAGAGGCTAACGACGGGACCATGCACAAGCGGGTCCTTCTGCGACTGGATGATGACGACCCTCTGGTTCACGAACTCATCAGGAAATTGAATGTTCAGCTTCCCGGGCATGAGGTTGAACCTCGAAGCCCCACCCTTCCTCTATCGCTGCCTGAATTGAACAAGCAACTTTCCGGCCACTTGAGCATCGTTGGTGCCGGGGGTTTGGGGACGTGGTGCCTCCACACGCTGGTTGAAGGGCTGAAGCATGCTAAGAAGGCGGATGTGCACTTTCTCGTCTTTGACAAGGACTTGGAGATCGAAGAGCACAACCTGAATCGTCAGGTGATTTACGGGCCTGAGGACGTCGGTTCAACCAAAATCGCCGCGACTCGACGATGGCTGGAACAACGGCTGCCTGACGCACATGTGGAGACGGTGTACGAATTGACCGACGCCATGGCTCACCCTGCAGAAGAGGCGAGTGAAGACGGGCTCAACCTCGATGACCTGTTCGCATCCGAGCCTGCGCCCAATGTGCTGGAGGCCGAGGTGCTGAGCGTACAGCACGCCATTGAACAGCTCGCATCCACCGATATGATCCTGGGTTGTTTGGATGCCATGCGTCCTCGAGTGCTCGCCAACTGCATCGCAGCCATGCAGGGTGTTCCCTACATCAACGGGGGCGTCGCCGCCCTGGAAGGTGCCTATCATCAATTCACCAACCACTCGCTGATTGAAATGTACGGTCCCGGAGCTGCCCGCGACACGACCGTCATGTCCTGTCAAGAGGACGGGGCCGTGCCGCTTTCCTCCATCGTGCTGACCAACGCCTTTGTGGGCGCCTTCCAAGCGCTGGCTGCTCTTCAACGCCTGTCGGGCCACCCATCGTCGTCCATTCAATCCGCTTACTGGAATGCGTATGAAAACGAAGTTCAGGTTCAGCAAGGCGTTGAACATCCAATCCAATGCGCATCCGTCGATGCATTGAGCCAAGCCCTTTGGCCAGAGGAGGCGATGGCGTGAGGTTGACCCATCACCTTCCGGTCCTCCGTTCAACCAAATGGGTGACGGCGGTCAGGTGCAATTGCGACCGCACCGTGTACATTCATTCCAGTCTTTACCGCTGGTTGGCCCAAACGTGCAGTGAATTTTCCCTTCCACGTTGTCAATGTGGTGAGGTGCTTCTTACCGTGAACCATGCTCCAGAGGTGCCCGCCGTATGATCTTTCAATCACCCAAACCCCCGCTGACCGATTTGAACGCAACCGATATCGTTCGTCAGGCAAAGGAAGAACGTCAGGCCTGCCACGACCGTCTTTCAGCACGCATTGAAAAGAAATTGGAAGGGCGTGTTTCTTCTTTTCTCAAACTTCACAAAATCGATTATCACATTCGCCAAGCAGCGAACCACGGTCTGAATGAGGTCCGCATCTCGATTCAACCAAAGTTTAGGGGCGCTTTTGACCTCTCCGAGCCCATCGATGAACTGTGCGACGCCCAGTTTAACATCCGGGTGATGTACAACCACAACGCTTTCTTCAAAGCCTTGGAAACGCATGTGTTCAAGGAAGACCACATCGATGGTCACATCGTGTTTGCGAGGGATGACGACCATCAGGCTGGAAAGGCACGTGAAATTTTCATCACATGGGAGGCACTGATGCCCTCGCCGCTGACCCTCGACTTCCTATGGGACGCAAACTACACCGTGTCGGAGTTTGTTGAGAACGAAACCATCGGTGCGATGATCGAGCGCTTGGACCTAAGGCCTCGAGACGGCACGCCGCTCGTTGTGCGAAACGGGCGAAGGCGTGTCGGTCCCAATTCCCAAGTGTCGACCTATTTCGGAAAAACGCTGACCCTTCGACCCGAGGGCATTGAAAACAACCCGCAAGGGATTGACCTCTGATCGTGCTTGTGTCAAGAATGACATATCCAAATCCACTGAAGACGCAGGAAAGATGCGAGGAACGCAAACCAAACGGAGATGAAGAAGATGAACAACATGATCCCACTGACGATTGCCAACACCCTCGACCAGAGCACGAAGAAGCGCGTTGAAGTCGCAGCCAATCAAACGGTGAAAGAAGTCGTGCGCCAAAACAATCCGACGCCACTTAACTCGTTTGATGTCTACGATGGCGATGGGAAGGTGATTTCAGACGAGCAAGCTGCCGGCCATCGTGATGCAACCCTCTACGTGGGTGTGGAGAAGGTGATTGGAGGAGGTGTACCCAGGAAACGTCTGGGCGAATTGCAAATTGAATACCCCTCAATTCAACCGGTCAAGCAGTGGACCGACCGAAAGCAAGCCAAGATGTTCTTGGTTCGATTCCCGTCCAACGGTCGAACTCGAAGTGGATTTTGGGAGATCGTGATTCACTGCCCGAATGCAGGTTCGGCCCTCATGCACGCCTACGTACTGAACTTCGATGAAATCACCGGACGCGTTGGTGTCTCGCTGTTTGCTAACCCACCTTCCGCAGCCTACGCCAGAGGTGCTGGAAACGGTTTCATCCCCGGCTCGTCGACCACGCGAGGTCGTTGGGTCTGTCACGGCAACATCCTGCCCCATCTACAGCGTCTCGGGAGCGACCCTGTGGTACGGGTTGGTGCTTACATCAACCACATTCAGAATTTACTGAATTCCTGAATCATTGTCAGTTTTGACACATTTTTTCCGTTTCAATGCCCGGATTACTTGGGGAAACACCATGGATAATGGAATCGATCTCAACGATTTACCAGGTGCACGCGGTAGGGGGCGAGCTGGAAATGGCGGGCCCGTCAAACCGAAGGACGTGATTCACGCACGGGTTCACCGTCCTGAAATTCGTCGAATCCCCCACCTCCCCGAGGCGTGGAACCGCCCACCGAGGTTCGCATCATTTCTCCGAAGTGCCGGGGAGTACCTCGGCATGGTGCTGAAGTTCACGCTGCTGCTCACGCTTGGTGGTGCCGCTGTTGCCGCCATCCTCTTTGGGGGTTACCTCATCATCGAAGCGGTTGTTTCCTGGGTCGTCAACGCCGCCGCAGCACTCGTGGATTGGATTCTTTCAGGCCTTCAAAACCTCGCTCGTGCCGCGGTTGAATTTGTCGCAGGCCTGGTGGTTGGGGCGGTTCAATTTGTTGTCGATGCCATCGTTTGGGTGGCGGTCTCCATTGTTGAAGGGGTGGTTGACATCGTGCTCTTTCTCATCGATTCCTTCATTGAATTCTGGGTTGGCCTGTTTACGTTTGTAATCAATGGTATCGTCGCCATCATCGAGGGGATCTTGGATGTTATTTTTGCTATTATAGAGTATATTCTTGCGCTGTTAATTGCTGCGTTAATGGTCGCCGTAGTGGCCGCTCTCTTGGCGCTCTTCTCCCCAATTATCATTCCCCTTGCTATTCTGTACTACGCTTACATCTCAATCTTTTGAACAAAAATGAATCACGGAGAGAAAGAATATGGCTATCTTGGAAGTTTTATCCCGCTCGCAACGGTTGTGTGAAGAACGAAGTGTGGTGATTCTGATGTACCCGCCGCATCTGAAAGACCACGTCAAACCAGGAGCTAAAATCACGATGTATCACGGTTCGGTAGAGAAAAACCTCCACGCCCTTCTACCAGCCAACGACTACGCTGTACGCCATGGGTTCGCTAAACGACCACATGAGACACTCCAGCCCCTTCTCTTCTTTGCTACCGACCCGTTGACGGCAGCTGCTTATGCCATCCCAGAAACAATCCGGACGAAATTCCGTGAGATGCCTCGAGACAGCATCGCAGCAAACCGCCCGAGGATGATTGAGAACATCAGGGCCTCCTTTGGAAGGGTCTACGTGAAAGACCTCCAACTCCCACATCGTTTTGCATCCAAACCGTTCATCGTCGAACGAATTGTTGCTGAGGAACTCAATCAAATCATCGTGGTGACCAATCGAGCCATCTCGCCCGGCACGAAATTGATGACGCTGCACGACGTATTCCAGCAAGATCCTCGGCGAAAAGCCCTCGTTCATGCAATAAAGAATGCGCTGAGTGCCTCCATGAGCTCCACGCTATTTTCCTCTTCGAGGACGAAATGACCGTTGGTGTCGAGTCTGAAATTTTTGACAGATTTGAGATGGATGAGGGCGCCTTAGAGATAGAGAATCACCAACAAACGGAGATGAAAACCATGGCACGAACCTACCGAAACACCCCTGAAACCAAGCAGAAGACCAAGCGACGAAAGTCGAAGAAGAACAAGGCATCCTGGAGGGCTTTCCGAGAACAACATCGGCACAGCAAAGCCATGGAATCGTCCAAACACATGAACATCACGAGGGTGGTCTGTCGATAATGACACAACCAAACCGAATCAAAGCGCAGGTAAAGTGAGAACAAGCGAACACGCACAAAAGCACGAGGAACACACAAACGAAAAGAACACCAGGAGATGAAGAACATGGCAAAGCACAACAAGAAAATCATGAACCACCACAAGCGAAACCACAACGGGCGCCAGCGCGCTCGCAAAGACGACGTTCCCAAGAACGTTGATCGCACCTACTTCCGTCCCTGCGGCTGCCGCCCAGAGAACGTCGCAAACCGCAACAAGGCCATCGCCCACGCCATCAAGGCCTCTCGACCCACCATGGAGTGGAGCTCGCTACGCGGATGCTGGGTCCCACACATCGCCAAGCACATCAAGCGCCGCTTTGGCCGCTGCATGCGCCACTTCGACATTGACAAGGACATGGACCCTGATACATCCACCCTTGCGGGAGCATCCGCATGAGGTGTCAGATTTGACAGAAAATGGAGAACTCAAG